>DATCPK010000108.1:0-7846 GCA_036570125.1 Candidatus Limnocylindria bacterium | reverse complement strand
GGTTCGTCGACGCCACGATCGCCGACGACGTCGACTTCACCGCGATCTATCTCGCGGTGGTCGCCGCGGTGGCGTGGATGTCGCGCCTCGCGGTCGCGAACTTCAGCGCGGTCGCCGCCGTGTTCGCATCGCTCGGTGCCGACATCGTGGCTCATCCTCCCGACCTTGGCTTCGTGCTGGTGTGGAATGGCGTTGGGGGTCTCGCCGTGTTCGTCGGTTTGGCCATTCTCGTCCATTACGCGCGCGCGGAGCGCGATCAACTGCGGGTCGCCGCCACGCACGATTCGTTGACGAGCCTTCCCAACCGCGTTCTCTTCCTCGACCGCCTCGAGCGCGCGCTCGCTCGCTCTGAGTCGCCGCCGCGGTCCCGGTCCGAGCGTGCTCGCGCTCGATCTCGACGGCTTCAAGCAGGTGAATGACCTGTACGGGCACCATGCGGGGGATCTCGTTCTCCTCGAGACCGCGCAGCGCCTGCGAACCTGCGTCCGCGAGTCGGACACGTCGGCGCGACTTGGCGGTGATGAGTTCGCGGTCCTCCTTCCGTATAGCGGTGCGGAGGGCAGCGCCCGAGTCGTCGCGGCCATCGAGCGCGCGTTTCTGGCGCCTTTCGCGATCGCTGGAAATAACGTCTCGCTCCACCCGAGCATCGGTTGCGCGATGGCACCGACCGATGGTGACGACGGCGCGAGCCTTCTTCGCGTAGCCGACGAGCGCATGTATCGCGACAAGTCGACCGGATCGGGACGCCATCCTGCGGGAGCCCCCAAGACGGAGCACCTCTTCCTCGACGGCTGAATGGCGGTTCGAGTCTCGACGGGGTTCCGATTGTGGTCGGAGCCTGCGGGTTTGGGGGCAAACCGGAGCGCCGTGACGGGACCGTCATGACCCTCAGGATCGTCGGTCGCAGCGTAGCCCTGTGGACCAGGCCGAGCCCGCGACGTCTCGACTGGCGCGCGACGGCTCGAGCAAAGCGACTCGCGCGGCCTCGATCGGTTTGGCCGGCGTCGTCGTTTGTCTAGCCGCGTTTTCGATCTTCGCCGCTTACACGACGCAATCTCAGGTCATCCGCGCGCAGGACTTGGACGCGCGTCAGGAAGGCTTTGACCGCGCGGTGACGGCAGTGTCCGCGCTCCAGATCGCTGAGCTGGAATACCACCTACAAGCCACGGCCCAGAGTCGCGCGGAGCTGAGTCAGGCGACCGAGGCAATGATCGTCTTGGTACAAGACGCGGCCGCGCTTGGCGACGACGACGACCGTCAACTGGCGAAGGAAATAACGGTGCTCCACAGCCAGTTCCGCGCATCGACCGCGCGACTTGTCGCCGCGATAGTCGTCCACGATACGGTGGAGGCGGTTCGCATCGACGAGGTCGAGTTCCAGCCGATGCTCGAGACGATGCGAGTGCTGCTGAAGGGGGCGGCGGACAAGAGAGTCACGGAGGTCCACTCCGACTTCGCGACACTGCGCAGCACCGCGCAGCTGGTGCTCGTCCTCTCGCCGCTCGTCTTCGCGATCGGTTTCGCGCTGATGCTCGCGCTCTGGCGGATCCGTGCTCAGTCCGACAGAGCCACGCGCAAGGTCTATGCCGAGATCGAGCAGCTCAGCAAGCTTCGAAGCGAGTTCGTCTCCATCGTCAGTCACGAGTTCCGCACGCCGCTGACCGGCATCCAGGGGTTCAGCGAGATGATGCGCGACGAGGAGCTCACGCCGGCAGAGACGCGCGAATACGCGGGTGACATCAACAAGGACGCCCGTCGGCTTGCGCGGCTCATCACCGACATGCTCGATCTCGACCGCATGGAGTCCGGCCGTATGACGCTGAACTCTGAGCCTGTTGACTTGAACCGCATCGTCACAGACACGGCGGCGCAGTTCCGACTGAGCGCAGCGAATCACCCGATCGAGCTCGATCTCGATCGGGAGCTGCCCCTACTCATGGGCGACGCCGATCGGCTGACCCAGGTCGTCAGCAACCTTTTGAGCAACGCCATCAAATACTCCCCAAGCGGCGGCAGCGTCGAGCTGACGACCGAGCGCGCCAATAAGACGGTCACCTTTACCGTCCGAGACCACGGCATCGGGATCCCGGCGGGCCAGCTCGAGAGGATCTTCGATCGATATTCTCGAATCGAGACGACAGAGACCCGCGCCATCCAGGGAACGGGACTTGGGCTTCCGATCGTGCGCCAGATCGTGCAGCTCTCGGAAGGAAAGGTCTGGGCGACCAGTGAAGTGGGCCAGGGTTCCGTTCTTCACGTGCAGCTGCCGCTGCCCGAGGCGGCCGCGCTCGCGCCGATCGCCGCATGACAACGCTTGAGCCGGACGCTCCCCGGTTGCGCCACGACGCCTCGAACCGAGCGACCCGCCTCGCCACGACAGGCTTGGCGGCGGTCGTCCTCTGCCTCGCGGCCGTTTCCATCTTCGCCGCGTACACGATGCAGACCCAAATCGCGCGAGCCCAGCACGACGAGGCGCTTCACGCCAGATACCGTGAGGCGATCCTCGCGATCCATGCGGAAGATTCGTCGATGGTCGAGTACCTCCTCGATCCTTCCACGCAGCGTCGCGCCGCGATGAACGCCGCGACGAACGACTTGATCGACGCGATCAACGCCATCGAGATATTCGGCGGCGACGCCGACTCCGAGCTCGCGAAGGAGGTCATGGCAGTTCACGACGAGTACGTCGCCGTGTCGGCCCGAGTCGTGGGTGCCATCGACGTTGGCGACGCAGACGAGGGGCTGCGCGTCGAGCTCGCCGAGGCGGACCCCTCTTCGATGCGATGACGGCGCGGATCGAGGCCGCCGCAGAGATCCCCGCGTCGGCGGCACTCGCGGCGTTTGCGGAGCTGCAGACCACCGCGCGATGGATCCTCATCGAATCACCGGTCATTTTCCTGATGGGGTTCGGACTCCTGTTCGGGCTCTGGCGAATCCTTGAGCGAGCGCACGAGGCCACCCGTCAGACCTATCGGGAGATCGAGCAGCTCAGCAAACTCCGAAGCGAGTTCGTTTCGATCGTGAGTCACGAGTTCCGCACGCCGCTCACCGGCATCCAGGGATTCAGCGAGATGATGCGCGACGAGAACCTCTCGATACCCGAGATGCGGGAATTCGCTGGGGACATCAACAAGGATGCGCGCCGCCTCGCCCGGCTCATCACCGACATGCTCGACCTCGACCGGATGGAATCCGGACGCATGACGTTGAACTCCGAGCCGCTGGACCTGAATCGCATCGTCACGGATACGGCGGCGCAATTCAGATTGAGCGCCGGCGACCACCCCATCGAGCTGGATCTCGACGCCGGCGTGCACCAAATGGTCGGCGACGCCGACCGTCTCACTCAGGTCGTCACGAACCTGGTGAGCAACGCGATCAAATACTCTCCGGCCGGCGGTGCGGTTGAGCTGCGGACCGCGCGCACGGGGAAGACCGTCACCATCACCGTCACGGATCACGGGATGGGCATAGCGGCGGACCAGCTCGAGAAGATCTTCGATCGGTATTCTCGGATCGACACGACCCAGACCCGCAGCATCCAGGGAACGGGTCTGGGGCTTTCGATCGTGCGCCAGATCGTTCAGCTCAGCGAAGGAACGGTCTGGGCTACCAGTGAATTGGGACAGGGCTCGGTCTTTCACATACAACTGCCGCTTGTCGAGGCGGCCGGCCCGACCCAGCTTGCCGCATAGGCCGAAGGAGCAACCGTGGCGCGAATCGTGTTCTGCGAAGACGAGGAGCAGATCAGGAAGCTGATCGAGGTCGCGATGCGGTCGACCGTGCATACGATCGAGCTCCATGTGAACGGCCGGGATGGCCTCGAGGCGATCGAGCGGGAGGCGCCCGAGCTCATCGTGACCGACCTGGCGATGCCTGAGATGGGCGGGTTCGCGCTCGCCGACGCGGTTCATGCTCGGCCGGCCCTGGAGCAGATCCCGATCATGTTCGTCACCGCATCCGTGCAGCGGGGCGACGTCGCGCGATTCAGCGACCACGGGGCGGCGGGCTATCTTGCCAAGCCGTTCAGCCCGCGCGCGCTGCGCGAGAAGATCGACGAGCTTGTGGCAAGGAAGCCCCGCAGGTCCTAAAGACGCTGCTGTCGTCGCCCTGTTAGCGGACCACTCCGCTTCGGTATGCGCGGGCGACAGCGTCGAAGCGCGATCGCGCGCCAAGCTTCTCGAGGACGGATTGAACGTGACCGCGGACGGTCGTGTACTCGATCCCGAGCTCGGCCGCGATCTCGCGGTTGCTGAGCCCGATTGCCATCCGAGACAGCACGTCAAGCTCGCGCGGGGTCATGCGTTCCTCGATGCGGCTCGGATCGATCTCCAGCGGTCGTCCTGACGTCAGGCGTTCGGCCATCCCCACCCCGGGCGCGTTACCTCGATATCAAGATACTTTACACGAAGATATTCGTCCGAGATTCTTGATGTCGACATACTCTGTCGCGCGCGTGGACGAGATCGACCGGCTCGTGGCCGAGTGGAACCGGCAGCGGCCCAATTTGGATGTTTCCGCGAGTCACACGCTCACGCGAATCACCCGGCTCGCGTTGCTGCAAACGGCGAGCTTCGCGCCGGTCTTCGCGCGCTACGGCGTGACCTGGGGCGAGCACCTCGTCCTCGCCGCCCTACGCCGAGCGGGTCCCCCGTTTCGCATGGCCCCCACCACGCTCTTAAGTGCACTGCTGCTCTCATCGGGAGCCATGACCAACCGTCTCGACCGCCTGGAGGAGATGGGGCTCGTCCGGCGTCTGGCTGACCCGAACGATCGCCGCGGTCGGCTCGTCGAGCTGACGGCGAAAGGTCGGCGAGTCGTGGACAAGGCCGTCGTCGACCATATCGCCGACGAGGACAGGCTGATCGCGCCGCTCAGCCGATCCGAGCGAAAACAGTTGGCCGGGCTCCTCCGCAAGCTCCTGCTCTCCGAGCCGTTCCGCGCGCTGGAGCCCGGGCCCGTCCCCGCGGTGCCGAGCCCCACCACCCGACGGCGCCGGCGGCCGTCTCGCTAGACGCTCAGCGACCCTCGCTCGACCCGCCGCGCAGGGTCATGCAGGTGCTCATCGCTCGAGCGATGAGCCGACCATCGGGATCGGTCACATCGCACTCGGTGAGTCCGATCGTCCGGCCTGCCTTCACCACTCGCGCCGTCGCCGTGAGCGTGCCATTCCGGAACGGCCGCAGGAAGTTGATCTTGAGCTCGAGCGTCGTGAAGCTCTCGTCGTCTCCGAGCGTCGACGCGTAGGCGATGCCCATCGCCGCGTCCGCCACATCGCAGAGCACGCCGCCGTGCAACGTTCCCATCGGGTTCGCGTGCTCCGGACCCGCCTCGAGCTCGAAGGTCGCCTGTCCGGACTCGACCGAGGTGAGCCGGAATCCGACGAGCTTCGCGACCGGCGCGCCCGCCTCGCCCACCTTGATGCGATCGATAAGGCGCGCCACGACCGCTAGGCCGTCTTCACCAGCGCCGCCTGTTGCAGGCCGAGCTCCTGGACCGAGATCTCTCTCATTTCGACCTTGCGGATCTTGCCGGTCACCGTCATCGGGAAGGAGTCGGTGAACTTCCAGAACCGCGGGATCTTGAAGGTCGCGATCTGACCCCGGCAAAAGTCGGTCAGGTCCTGCTCGGTGCACGTCGCGCCGTCACGGAGCTTCACCCACGCCACGATCTCTTCCCCGTACTTTTCTGACGGCACCCCGATGACGGAGATGTCCGCCACCGCTGGATGGCGATAGAGGAATTCCTCGACCTCGCGCGGATACACGTTCTCTCCGCCGCGGATGATCATGTCCTTGATCCGCCCGACGATGTTGCAGTACCCGTCCTCGTCCATCACGGCGAGATCGCCGGTGTGCATCCAGTGGGCCGCGTCGATCGCCAGCGTCGTCGCGTCCGCGTTGTTCCAGTAGCCGAGCATGACGCTGTAGCCGCGCGTGCAGAGCTCGCCGGACACGCCGCGCGGGACGATCCGGCCTGTCTCAGGATCGACGACCTTGATCTCGACATGCGGATGCACGCGGCCTACGGTGCCAACCTGCTTCTCGAATGGATCGCCGATCTTCGTCTGAGTCGAGACCGGAGACGTCTCCGTCATGCCATAGCAGATCGTGATCTCCGGAACGTGCATCTTGTCCAGCACGCTCTTCATCACTTCGACCGGACATGGCGCGCCCGCCATGATCCCCGTTCGAAGAGACGAGAAGTCGTGGTCCGCGAAGTCGGGGTGGTTGAGCTCCGATATGAAGTGCGTCGGAGTCCCGTAGATCGCCGTGCACCGCTCGTCCTGGACAGTCTTCATCACGGCCGCCGGATCGAGGGCCTCACCGGGGATGACCATGCAGGCACCGTGGCTCGTGCAGGCGAGGTTCCCAAGCACCATCCCAAAGCAGTGATAGAAGGGCACGGGAATGAGGACCCGATCGCGCTCGGTGAGATTGAGGCCTTCGCCTGTGAAGAAGCCGTTGTTCAGGATGTTGTGATGCGACAGCGTCGCGCCCTTCGGGAAGCCGGTCGTGCCCGACGTGTACTGAATGTTGATCGGGTCATCGAACTGAAGGGAGGCTTCTCGCTCCAGAAGCTCGGCCTCAGTGATCGCCGCGCCGCCGGCGAGCAGCTCCCGCCATGAAGATTCGAGCTCGATCGTCCTCTCGAGCTCGGGACAACGCGATCTGACCTCCGCAAGCATGTCTGTGTAATTGGCTTTGCGGAAGCCGCGGGAGTGGATCACGAACCGGCAGCCCGACTGGTTTAGCGCGTACTCCAGCTCGTTCGCGCGGTATGCCGGATTGATGTTGACGAGGATCGCGCCGATCTGGGCGGTCGCGTACTGGACGATCACCCACTCGTAGCGGTTGGGCGCCCACATCCCGACTCGATCGCCTTTGGCGATCCCGAGCGCGAGGAGACCGCGCGCGCACTCCTGAACCTGCTGCCAGAACTCGGCGTAGGTCGCCTGATAACCCTGATGCCGAACGATGAGCGCGTCGCGCGATCCGAAGGCCTCTGCGGTGCGCCGCAGATTCTGCGAGATCGTTTCGCCCAGGAGCGGTACGGCCGAGGTGCCCTGCGCGTAGGAGTCCAACTTACATTCCGATCGGGTGCCAGACGGTCTTGAGCTCGAGGAACGCGGCGATGTCGTACGGGCTCTGTGAATCGGCGCGGCCGTGAACGATCCGCTTCACGTTCTCGGCGCCGAGGCGCTCGAGCTCCGCGACGTCACCGTCGGCGCCGGTCAGATCGAGCGCGGTCACGTCCATGTGCGATGCGAGCACGGGCGCGAGCTCGCGACGAAGACCGGTGAGTACGTTCACGACACCACCCGGAACGTCGGCTGTGGCAAGGCATTCCGCAAGCTCGATGGCGACGAGCGGGTGCGACTCGGAAGCGATCAGCACCGCGGTGTTCCCCCCGACGATCACCGGCGCGAGCCGGGAGACCAGACCGAGAAGCGGCGGCTCCGGCGCGAGGATGCCCGTGACTCCCGTCGGCTCCGGGACCGTGAAGTTGAAGTACGGGCCTGCGACCGGGTTCGCCGAGCCGATGACCTGCGCGAGCTTGTCCGACCAACCTGCGTACCAGATCATGCGATCGATGGCCTTGGCGACTTCGTTGGCTCCTGTGCACAGCGCCGCGAGCTCGGCCTGGCGCGTCTCCATCATCTCGGCGATGCGATAGAGGACCTGCCCGCGGTTGTAGGCGGTCATCCCCGACCATCCGCCGCCGGCCTGACGCGCGATGCGGACGGCATCGCGCAAGTCCTTCCGCGATGCGCGCGCGACGTTGGCGCCTTCGGCCATGTAGGTGCGCCCGGATTCGGACCGCGGGAACGCTCCGCCGATATACC
>DATCPK010000107.1:0-30404 GCA_036570125.1 Candidatus Limnocylindria bacterium | reverse complement strand
CGCTTCGTCGGAATCGCCGGTCGCCTCAGCGGCGCGTGACCACCGATCGAAGATGAGGCGCAGAAGATGTGGAGCCCGCTCCTCCGCAAGCTGGCGCGCTTCCTGGAAGGACCGCCGCGCCGCCGCGCCGTTGGCCTTCATGCGAAGCTCGCCCGTGAGCACGAGCATGCGGATCTGCGCGTCGGGCTGGTCGACTTTGCGTGCGAATTTGAGAGCGGTCTGCGCGGCTTCCGGAGCCTCAGTCACGTCGCTCTTGGCGAGAACCTCGGCCTCCGACGCCTTGATCGACGCGAGGGTGCCGTCACGTTTCGTTTGCTCGGCGAGCCCGGTCGCGCGCGTGAGGCATTCGCGCGCACGCGTCACGTTCCCGTATTCGACATAGAGCGCCGCCGCGTTATCGAGAGCGCAGGCCATCTGGTCGATCAGACCGAGCTGTTCGTAGATATCGAGGCTCTTTTGGTTGTTCATGATCGCGGCCTCAACATCACCGGCGTCGTGGTAGGTCTTGGCTATGCCCGCGTACAGGGCCGCCATCGACGGCAGATCCTCGAACTGGGTCGCGAGGCCAAAGGCCTGCTCGTAGACAACAAGCGCCTGTTTCGATTGACGCTGGTTCGCGAGCGCAATCGCGAGATCCACAAGGCGCCGGTAGTGGAAAACCACATCCTTGACGGTCCCGTCGTCGCAAGCCTTCACGCACTCGCGAAGCAGCCTCACTTCTTCTTCGTACGAGTACGTTCGTGCGTAGGCAGCCGCGAGGACGGACTTGATGCGGACCTGCTCTTCGGGATCGTTCAAGAGGTCGGCCATTCGCTGTGCACGCTCGATCACGGGGAACGCCTGCTTCGGCTGGGACGTCGCGTTGTACGCGATGGCTAAATAACGGAGTCGGACGAGCTGGTCCTGCGGCGTCAATCCTTCTTCCAACGCCTCAAGAAGAGGAATCGCTCCGTCCGCCTGGCGCTGCTCGATCAACCGTCGAGCCTCCAGCAGCGTGAATTGCGGAGTCGCCGGCGAGGCAGCGCCGCCGAGCAGGTCCGCCGGCTGAACGCCCAGAACTCCCGCGATGTGCTCGAGGGCTTTCATCGAGGCGCGCGTCCGCCCTGACTCGAGCATCGAGATGTAGGCCTTGGTGTATTGCGGCTCGGCTACCTGAGCCTGGGTAAGACCCTTCGCGGTCCGCAGCGAACGGATGCGCGCCCCCACATCGGCCACCATCGGTGACCGGACCTCAGCCACAGCAAGGGCACTTTACGTTTGAGAAGTAGACACGTCAAATCGGTCTTTACCCGATTCTTACGGACCGAGACCGGAGCACTGCCGGTCGGGGTCATGCGGGCCCAGTTCGCCCGATTCTCGGTCGGCCGGCGCTTGCGCCCGGCCGGGGTCAGGTCTGCTAGCAGAGGCCGCCACCGCCCGAGTTCACGCCGCATGCGTAGGCGGTGGCCGACAGGGTTGCCGCGAGCGAGAACGCGAGGGCGCTGACAAAAGCGACGATCTTTGCGATGCGAACAGTAGACATTTCGGTGGGTCCTCCCCGACCCCACCGGCGATTTACTGGACCCGGTCAGGTGCACTCTGCGGCGCCGCAGTTCTGAAGTAAAGACGAACTTATGTGGATAAGTTGACCAGTCTCTGGGTCAGCGGACGAATCTGGTGGAGGCCGCCATCGATGGCCGCTGCGAAAAGCAGGCTGGCCGGGCCGACGAGCAAGCCAGGCACCGCGTAGAACGGGGGCAGCGTCTCGAAAGCCACGCTCGCGCCCCCCTTCACCGCGACGAGGACGGCTGCCGCGACGAGAGCCCCGCCGGAGAGAACGACGGAGATCGGCGACAGCGCGATCGAAAGGGGCCGACCCGCCACGAGCTGGTCGATCCGCGCCTCGGTAACCGACAAAGAGCTGACGGGCACGAGCAGGCCGAGGGAGACGTCGTCGGCGTCCGGCAGGAGCTTGTAGAGGGCGCTCGCGAGCGACCGCACGTCACCGGACGCGCGCACCGCTTCCTCGTCAGCCTCGATCTCCTTCTGCAGTGTGTGGAAAGCGAGAAGCTCGTCGACCACCGGCACGACGTAGAGCCCTGCCGCGAAGTAACGCGCCACGATCTGCCGCAGCGGGTCGCGCTGCCTGAGGTGATAGCGCTCGTGATACAGCACGGCGCGAAGCTCATCCGGTTCGAGGCGTTCGACGAGCGCGGTCGAGAGGCAGATGCGCGGACGCAGGAACCAGTAGCAGAACGAGAAGGGCCGTTCGTCGGAAACGACGTCGATGCGGCCGTCGAGATCGAGACCACTCGCCGCGAGGGCCACCGAAGACGGCAACGCGACCTTTTGCGCGACCAGCCGGCGGATCAGCGCCGCGGTCGCGACCAGCTGGCGGAAGAGAGTCATGAGTCCCAGCGAGATGCCACATACCGCGAGCAAGAGCACGAGGGCGGCGACGACGTCGGCGGTGTCCTCGGCGCCGCGCGCGGCGAGCTGCTCGACGCGAGGTGCGAGCGTGAGAAGGAGCGCGAGCAGGATGGCGCTCGAAGCGAGCGCGAGCCCGACCATGATGGTGAAGACGCGATCAGCGCGCTTCACGAGAATCCTTCTGCGCGAGACGGCGGAGCGCCGCGCGATGTGTGGAGTCGACCGTATCGAGCTCCGCACTGAACGCGGCGAGCGCGGCGTCACCGAATTCGGCCACGAGCCCGCGCACGAGGTCGCGCGAAAGCCGCGCGCGGTGCTCGTCGCGGGTATGCGATGGGCGGTACACGTACGTCTTGCCTTCGCGTGTGCGCTCGAGCAGACCCTTTTCGTGGAGGCGGACCATGATCGTCATCACGGTCGTGTACGCGAGCTCGCGGGTCTTCGCGAGGTCTTCGACGATGTCGCGCACCGTCGCGGAGCGGCGCTTCCAGAGGCGCACCATGACCTCGGTTTCGAGCGGTCCGAGGAACTTCTCCTCGGCCTTCTCCGGTCTGCGCAGGCGACGAAGGTCCGGCCGGCTCACGCCCTGATTATCCCGCCCGCCGGCCGCGAACGGTGACCCGCTGGCGTCGCCGCAGAAAACGCGGGTGCCGCTCGGCGAGACCCTCGCGTCCGTGCGCGAGCGCGACATGGAGCTCGACCACCAGATGCCCGTCGCGTGGCTGAAACACGGGCCCGCGGGGGCTTTCGCGTCGCTCGACCACACCCAGGAGCGCCAGCGCGGCGAGCTCCCGTTCGGCGTAGCCCTGCTCCACGTCCGCCCACACCGCCGCGCGCTGCGGGGTGTCCTCCCCCAGGGAGAGCGCGTGGAGAAGACGGAGCCTCCGCGGATCGGCGATCCGCTCCAGCGCCGCCGCGGCGCGTTCGTACTCTTCATCGCTCGCGCGCTCAAGCATCGTGGGGTCGCTCGTGAAGAGGTTCAGGTCCCAGTCTTCGATCGCCATGTCGCATACCGCCCAAACCCGGCCTACGACAGGGCTGTCGTAGCTCTGGTCTACATACTACACAGGTGTCGTATGTGTTCAGTCAGACATGAGCAACGCCGGGGTCTTCCTCACTCGGCCCCCCGTGGGATCGCGATGGACCGTGAGCCAGGGGCAGCTCGCTCAGAAGACCCCGACGCTGCTCAACCCCGCTGCCCCGCCAGCACGTCACTCCAGCGGACATTCGACCTCACTCCGCCACAACTGAGTGTCGGCTGGCGGGTGGCACGGGGGAGCGGGTCGCGCGCGAGCCGGCCATCCGGCCGCGTCGCTGCGGACGGTGACCTACACCATCGGAGCGGACCGGTAGGCGAGCACGCGACCCCGACCCGCTTCGCGGTCAGGGGCCCCTACCCCTGGGACAGGACCCGCCAGGCCGCTATTCGGCGGCGGCGGCCGGAGTGACTGCGAGACGCTCTTCGGCCGATGGTGTGCCGCCTCCCGCTATGGCATTCAATGCGACCGCAGCGACAACGAGTGCCGCACCCCCAAGCATGCGAATGCTGACCGGCTCGCCGAGCCAGACGGTTCCGATGAGGATCGCCTCGGCCGGGACGATCACCTGGATGAGCGTGATGGTCGTCGGCCGGAGCTTCCGATAGAGCCAGAGCGAGACGACCATCGCGAAGCACGTGCCAAAGAGCGTGAGCCACACAAATGCCAGCACGCTCGCCAGCGTCCAGTGCTCGCCCTGCGGAAACTGGACGAGAGCGAGCGGGGCAAGCAACAGCGCCGACACCCATGTGCCGACGGCGACCGTTGGGATCGGCGCGACCTTCGTGAGGAAACGGGACTGGAGGATCGCGGCGATCGCCCAGGTGATGGGCATGAGCGCGAGCAGGCCCGTCGCGACGAGTCCGGCCGTCCCATCCGCTGCGTCGGGAGCACCGATCAGAAGGATCGTGCCGCCGAGACCGAGAATGAGGCCGAAGATCTTCAGCGCGGAGAGGCGATCGCCCTTGACCATGAAGTGCGCGAGCAGGGCCGTCCACACCGGCGCCGCGGACCCGAAGACGGCAACGAGGCCGCTCGGGACGAACTGCTCCGACCAGAAGATGATCGCCCAGGTCAGTCCGATGTTGATGACGCCAACAATCGTTGCGACGGCCAGGGTGAGCCTGCTTCGGGGGAGCGGCTGACGCAGCGCGAGCGCGAGGATCGTGAGCACGGTGGCGACCGCGACCGCCCTGGCGAACGCAAAGATGAAGGGCGGAACGTCGGTCACGCCAATCTTGATCGCTCCCCAGGTCGACCCCCAGATGAGCGCGACCACGACGTACGCGGCAACCACTCGAAGCGGCGGCATGCGCCTTCGATGATGCTTGATGCCCAGATCGTGCGTTCGATCAGATACGTCCTTCGCTACGTTTGGATCGCCGCCGTGGTGCTCGGCGCGTGCGCGCCGGCGCCGCTCGCGGGGACCGACCTCGGGGCGACGGACGCTCCGGACTTCACGCTGACCGACGGCATGAACGGTCAGGCCATCACGCTGTCGGCGCAGCGCGGGCAGGTCGTCGCGTTGACGTTCCTGTACACGACCTGCCCCGACGTGTGCCCGCTGACCGCCACGCGCTTCCGCGCGTCGCAGACAGAGCTACAAGGCGATGCGAGCCGAGTGACCTTCATCGCGGTCTCCGTCGACCCCGATCACGACACCCCGAAAGCGGTGCAGGATTTCTCCAGCGCTCATGGGCTCGCTTCGAATTGGCACTACCTCATCGGTGGCCGCGCGCAGCTTTCGCCGGTGTGGGCCGCGTACGGGATCGGCGTGCAGGCAGGGAGCAGCACCGTGACGCACAACGACGCCGTCTATCTCATCGACGCGCGCGGGCGCGAACGCGTGCTGCTGCATTCGGAGGATCTCGCTTCGGATCTGACCAACGACCTGCGCGCGCTGCTTAAGAGCTAGCCAATGATGTATATGGTCATGAAGAGGCCGATCCACACCACGTCGACGAAGTGCCAGTAGATCGACGCGGCCTCGACGGCGAGATGCCTGCGCGCGGTGAACTGACCCTTGAGCGTGCGGTAGAAGACGATCGTGTTGAAGATGACGCCGCCGGTCACATGTGCGCCGTGGAACCCGGTGAGGGTGAAGAAGACGCCGGCGAAGATCCCGTCGCGCGGTAGGAACCCGAGCTTCGTGTACTCGTAGCCCTGTCCGATAAGGAAGAGAACTCCCAGCACGATCGTCGGGATGAGCCAGTTGCGAAGAGCTCGCCGGTCGCCGCGCTTGATGGCGTTCACGGCAAGCTGCATGGTCACGCTCGAGATGAGCAGCTCGATCGTGTTGAGCGTCGGTAGGCCGATGCCGAGGATCGGGTCGACCTGCCACGTCGGCTTCTCGCCGAACACCGGCTCCCAGTCGGGGATGCGGGCGCGCAGGAAGAAGTACGTCGTGAAGAGGGCGCCGAAGAAGAACGCTTCGCTCGAGACGAACAGGATGACCGCCCACATGCCCGGCGAGAATCGCGAGGGCTGCGCCTCGAGGCCGGTCTCGTTCGGCGGGAGGCGATCCGCCGGGTCCCCGCGGCGGCCGCGCACGACCGTCCGGTCCTCGAGCGTCGTCCTCATATGCCTAGTGGTGCGCTCCGTCAGTGTCTGAGGCGGTCGAGTAGGCGCGCGCATCGTCGATGAGCCACGTGGCCAGGCCGATCACCATGACGATCGCGCCGAGCACGAGAAATACAGGGCCGAGCAGCACCCCGAACGCGAGCAGCATCACGCCGAAGCCCAGAAGCGGCGGCGAGAAGCTCGGTGCCGGGAGATGGATCGGGTGGTCCTCGTCGTGATGCGATGACATCGCGACGCAGACTAACGCCGCGATTGGCGCGTGTCGAAATCTCGCCCTAGTCTCTCTCGCGATGGGTCCCTGGACGCTCGACCCGCGCGGCGCGCAGGCCGAGTCGATCGCGTTTCTCTACTGGATCATGTTCGCCGCGGCGGTCGTCGTGCTCGCGATCGTCGTCGGCGCCCTCACCTACTCCGGCATCAAGTTCCGCGACCGCCCCGGCCGTGTGGCGCAGCAGATCCATGGTCAGAACACGCTCGAGCTGATCTGGACGGTCGTGCCGACCCTCATGGTCATCTCGTTCACGGCGCTTTCCTGGCAAAGGCTCGATCTCATCAACGACGTCAACACGAACGCGGCGATGACCGTGAAGGTCGTCGGGCAGCAGTGGTCGTGGTCGTTCACGTACCCCGACCAGCAGATGTTCAAGCTGAAAGACGGGACGACGCTCCAAGCCGGAGAGCAGATCGACATACCCGTCGGCCAGAAGATCAAGCTCGAGCTCACGGCGAAGGACGTGATCCATTCCTTTTGGGTCCCCAACCTCGGCGGCAAGAAGGACGCCGTGCCCGGGCACACGACCGCGCTCTGGATCGAGGCGAATCAACCGGGCACGTATAAGGGTCAGTGCACCGAGTTCTGCGGGGATGGCCATGCGGACATGCTGATCACGGTCGTCGCGCATGACCAAAACGAGTACGCGACCTGGGCGGCGGATGCCGTAAAGCAGGCCGATCTCCTCAACGATCCGAAGACCGCGGCGGGGCGCGACGCCTTCCTGGGCGGGCCCTGCGCTGGGTGCCACACCGTGAAGGGCACGACGGCCGCTGGAAAGGTCGGTCCCGAGCTCACACACATCGCAAGCAAGCCGAACATCGCCGGAGTGCTCTCGCCGGTGAACCAGGAAAACCTGACGAAGTGGGTCCGGAACGCGCCTTCGATCAAGCCGGGGATCGTCATGCCGAAGTTCGAGGGCGTTCTCCCCGACGATCAGATCGACGCCATCGTCCAGTGGCTGCTCACGCTGAAATAGCTCGACCCGCGTGAAGGACTCGGACCTTCCCGACTACGTCAAAGTCAATCGCGATCACTGGACGAAGAACAACGCCGCGTACACCGATGGCAGTGCGGAGAACGCGTGGAACGAGCAGGAGATCTCATGGGGCGTGTGGAGCACGCCCGAACGCGAGACCAAAGTCCTCCCCGATTTCCGCGGCAAGGACGTGGTCGAGCTCGGCTGCGGCACCGCATACGTCGCGGCATGGCTGAAGCGCGGCGGCGCGCGTCGCGTCGTCGGGGTGGACATCACACCGGCGCAGCTCGAGACCGCGCGCAGGCTCGACAGGAAGTACGGACTGGGCCTGGAGCTGGTCGAGGCGAATGCCGAGGCGACCGGCTTACCCGGAGCGTCGTTCGACCTCGCGATCTCCGAGTACGGCGCCTCGATCTGGTGCGATCCCTACAAGTGGATCCCCGAAGCGGCGCGGCTGCTTCGCGCGGATGGAGAGCTCGTGTTCCTTCGCAACTCGACGCTGTCGATCCTCTGCATGCCCGACACCGGCAAGGTGCAGGAGCGATTGCAGCGGCCGCAGCTTGGCCTGAATCGCTTGGACTGGCCCGGCGAACCCGAGACGGAGTTCCAGATTCCGGCCGGTGACCTGATCCGCCTGCTACGGACGTCCGGGTTCGAGGTCCTCGACATGGTCGAGATCTACGCCTCCGCTGACGCGATCAATCACCCGTTCTACGGCGAGTTCATGTCTGTGGAGTGGGCGCAGAAATGGCCGTCCGAGGAGATGTGGCGAGCGCGGAAGCGCTAGGGCGCCTCGACGGTGAACGCGGTGTGCATCCCGAGCTGGTAATGACCCGCCACGTTGCAGATGAAGACGTACTTCCCGGGCGCCAGGTCGACAGTCACGGACGCTGATTTCCCGGCAGGGATGCTCTTGATCTCGCCCACTTTGCCGTCCTCTTTCGCCTTCGCGGACGCGCCGTCGACGGGGAGCTTGTCTGGCGCGAGGTCAGTCTTGATCACCTCGAAGCTGTGCTCCATGGTGCCGAGGTTGCGCACGCCGATCTTGATCGACCCGGCCTTCACGCTCGACACGTTCACCGTGATCTTGTAGTCGGCCATCTCCGCGACGACCTGCGAACCGGCGGGCGCGTCCGCGGCCGGCTGGGCGCACGCTGCAACGAGAAAGGCAAGCGCGGCTAGAGCTGCGACGAATCGGGGGATCATCATCTCGAGGCTATACGCTCGCGACGCTTCTGCATTTCCTCCTCCTCCGCGAGCCAGAGGAAGAACGCGACCGAAGCGGCCGCAAGAAAAACGAAATCGCCGACGACCCACATGATCGCGCCGCCCACGCGCTGATCGGTCACGCGATCCATGCCGAAGATCGTGCCGGCGCCTTCGTACGCCGTGTACAGCAGACGCGACGAGAACGAGAGGATCCCGCCGAGGACCGTGTTTTGCGCCGCACCGAGGACCAGCAGATACGGGAGCCTCGCGCCATAACCGAGCGTCGCGCGGAAAGGCTCTGGATCGATGACCACGCTCCAGAAGACCAAGGCCGAGAGGAAAAACCAGGCGTGCTCGATGAGATGGACGCGCGCGTCGAGAAGGGCGGCGTCGTAGAGATTCGGCAGATGCCACGCGTAGAGACCGCCGACGTAGAGAGCCGCCGCGATCAGGGGATGCCGCACGAAGTGCACGAACGTGCGGACCGCGTGAATGCGCGCGAGCGGCCGCACGATCGCCGCACGCACCCATGCGGGTAGGCCGCGCAGAAGCGGCCGGATCGGCGCGCCGAGCATGAGGAGCGGCGCGGCGACGACCGTGAGGAGCATGTGCTGGACCATGTGCACCGCGAACGACACGGACGCGTACGTGTCGATGGGAGATACCAGCGCCGCGATCAGCGCGGCAAGACCGAGCAGGAAGAGCGCGGTGCGCCAGATCGGCCAGCGCCGGCGCATCCGCGCCACGCCGACGACGTAGACGATCGCCGCGAGCGCGGACGCGATGGAGACGACTAAAGCCGCAATGTGCTGTCCACCATGATCGCGACGAAGAGGAGCGCGAGGTAGAGGAGCGAGTAGAGGTAGACGGAGCGCGCCATCGCTCGCCGGCGGATCGCTCCGCTTCGTAGAAGGCGGAACGCATATCCGATGAAAAGAGCTCCGAGGATGATCGCGGTGGCCAGATACACGTAGCCGAGGCCGCCGATGATGAAGAGTAGGAGCGTGAGCGGCAGCAGGCTCGCCGCGTAGGCGAGGATGTTCCAGGCGGTGGCTTCGTCGCCGCGCACGACGGGCAGCATCGGGATTCCGGCGCGCTCGTAGTCATCGCGAATGAGCAGTGCGAGCGCCCAGAAATGTGCCGGCGTCCAGAAAAAGATGATCGCGAAGAGAAGCCACGCCGCGAGATCGAGCGAGCCCGTGATCGCGGCCCAGCCGACGAGCGGCGGGATGGCACCGGCCGCGCCGCCGATGACGATGTTCTGCGCGGTCGTGCGCTTGAGCCAGATCGTGTACACGAGGATGTAAAAGACGGTCCCGCCGATCGCAAGGGCGGCCGCGAGTACGTTTGTGAACACAGCGAGGACGACGAAGGCGATGACGTTCAGCGCGACGCCCCACCAGATTGCGACCGCGTTGGACACGCGATGCGCGGGAAGCGGCCTTTTGCGGGTCCGACGCATGCGCTCGTCGATGTCGCGGTCGAAGTAATGGTTGAGGCTGGCCGCTCCGCCGCTCGCCGCCGCGCCGCCGATGAGGGTCGCGGCGAGGAGGCCGAACGGGGGCACGCCGCGCTCCGCGAGGAACATCCCGCCCAGCGCGGTCAAAAGCAGAAGCGACATGATGGCCGGCTTGGTGAGCGCGACGAGATCGCGCACGAACGCCCCCTGGCGCGCGGCAGGGCGCCACGCCACCGCGGCGAGTGCTACGACGCTGCACCACATCAGGCTCGCGGCTGCGGGGTGCGCGCCGAGGGCCCACGGTGAGAATCCGGTGAGCGGATTCGCGGCGCCGATCGCGACCTGCGCCAGGAAGACCACGCCCGTCGCGATCGCGAGCGGACCGAGTCCAGGCGCGTCACGCCGATGGCGCCATGCTTCGAGGCAGGCGCCGACCACCAGGATCCCCACCGCGGCTGCGACGACCCGATGCGCCATCGCGATCGCCGGCGCGCCAAGGGTCGGGAACGCGACGTCGCCGCAGAACGGCCAGCCGACGCACGCGGTAGTCGCGTCGGCGCCCCTCACGTATGCACCGCTGAGCATGAGCACGAACGTGCCGACGGCCGCCCCGAGCGCGAGCCACGTCCAGCCTCCACTCGGCACCGGCACAGTCGAGGGCCAGCGCACGACGACGGCGAGGATCGTGAGCGTCGCGAGCAGGAGCTCCGCATTCGCGAGGTGCACGGTCACCCATTCCGGCGGGAGCTCGAGGATCACGGTGATCGCGCCGAGCACCGCCTGAAGCGGGTAGAGGATCGCCGCGATGACCGCGAGGGCGAGGATGCGCCGATCCGCGCGATACACGATGAGCGACCAGAGCACGACGCCCGCGACGGTCAGGCCTCCTGCGATCGCGAGGAAGCGATGGAACCACTCGATGCGCGTTGACGTGTCGAGCGACGGGAGGAATTGGCCGTGGCACAGGGGCCAGTCGGGGCAACCCAGACCCGAGCCCGTGACACGAACAACGCCGCCCCACACCACGACGAGAAAAGAGGCGACGAGGCTCGCGTAGACGAGCGCGCGATAGCGGGAGGAAAAGGTCACGCGTTCACATTAGGCGAGCGAGGAGCGATTCACTCGCGACGAGCGAGTTCCACGAGCGGCGGCGAGGCGCAGGCAGCAGCGCTGACTGAGCCGAGCGCGAAGATCAGATTAGGCGAGCGAGGAGCGATTCACTCGCGACGAGCGAGTTCGACGAGCGGTGTCGAGGCGGCGAGGCGCAGGCAGCAAGGCTGGCTGAGCCGAGCGCGAAGATTAGTGCGCGACGTCTTCCTTCAGCGGACGGGCGCTGTGGACGACGGGGATTCGCGCGAAGTTGTAGGGCTGCGGCGGCGAGGTCGTCGCCCATTCGAGCGTGTCGGCCTCCCACGGGTCGTCGCCGGCGGGGCGGCCGTTCTTGAGGACGATGCTGTGGAAGAAGTTGAAGAGAAACACGAGGATCGAGATGCCGACGATGTACGCGCCGATCGTCGACACCAGGTTGAGGCTCGCCCACTCGGGCGACTGCGGGTAGTGGAAGGTGCGGCGCGGCATGCCGTCGAGGCCGAGCTGGTGCATCGGGAAGAACGCGAGGTTCACGCCGATGAAGAACAGGAAGAAGTGGATCCGCCCGAGCTGCTCGCTGAGCAGCCGCCCACTCATCTTCGGCATCCAGTAATAGAACGCGGCGAACGCGCAGAAGAGCGCGCCCTGAACGAGGACGTAGTGGATGTGCGCGACGACGAAGTACGTGTCCGAGAGCTGAACGTCGACCGGCACGGATCCGAGGAACACGCCGGAGATGCCGCCGATCGTGAACACCACGATGAATGCCATCGCGAAGAGCATCGCCGTCCGGAACCGAAGGGCCCCGCCCCACAGCGTTCCGAGCCACGAGAAGATCTTCACGCCGGTGGGGACCGCGATGAGCATCGTCGACGCCATGAAGAAGATCTGGAGCGCCGGGTCGATCCCCGCGACGAACATGTGATGCACAAATACGCCGAACGAGAGGAAGCCGATCGCCGCGGACGAGTACGCGATCATCCGGTATCCGAAGATCGGCTTGCGTGAGAAGACCGGAAGCACTTCGCTGATCACGCCGAAGCCCGGCAAAATCATGATGTAGACCTCGGGGTGCCCGAAGAACCAGAAGAGGTACTGCCAGAGCAGCGGGTCGGCGCCCTGTCCCACCGCGAAGAAGTTCGTTCCGGCCATCCGGTCGAAGAGCAACAGGACGCCGGCGACGGTGAGGAACGGCATCGCGAGGACGAGGAGGAAGCTCGTCACCAGCACGCTCCACGTGAAGAGCGTGATGCGCATGAAGGTCATGCCCGGCGCGCGCAGCGAGAAGATCGTCACGATCATGTTCAGCGCGCCGAAGATCGACGAGAAGCCAAGGACCGTGAGCCCGAGGATGACGAGATCCATGCCGTTGCCGGGCATGAATTGCCGCGTCGAGAGCGGGACGTACATCGTCCAGCCGGTCATCGGCGGACCGACGATGAACGCGGAGTACAGGATGATCCCGCCGAACAGCAGAAGCCAGTACGAGAGCGCGTTCAGTCGCGGGAACGCCATGTCGCGCGCTCCGAGCTGCAACGGAATGATGTAGTTCGCGAACCCGGTCCACACCGGCACGACGAACAGGAACACCATCGTGAGCCCGTGCATCGTGAACGCGGCGTTGTACTGCTGTGCCGTCAGGAAGGTGCCGTCAGGCGTCGCGAGCTGGGTGCGGATCGCTAGAGCGAGCGTCCCCCCGGCGAGGAAGAAGAAGAACGTGGTGACGAGGTACATGACGCCGATCTTTTTGTGATCGGTCGTCGTGATCCACTCGAGAAGCCCGGTGTAACGGGGACGAGCGAGCGGGAACGTCCGCTCGAGGGTAGCCATGCGGGGTCCATTCCATCGTGCCCCAATGGGAGTGTCAAATAACGAGGAGCCCCCCTTCCCGGGGAGCTCCTCATCGCCTTGCGCGTGCTCGAGAGTGGTCGGCTACTTGCCGGTGTTGACGTACTGGATGCAGTCGCCCTGGTTCTTGAAGGACGAGCCGTCAGTGCGCTCGAGGTCCTTCCAGCCACCAGACTTGCAGTTGTTCTTGTCGCTCGTCGCGGCTGCCTCGCCGAGGTGGACGTTGCTCACGGTCCAGAGCCCGGGGTCGTCAGCGATGACGAAGGGGATCGCGCCGACCTGCCAGGTCGGGTGCGCGATCACGAACGCCGCCCAGTTCGGGAAGCTCTCAGAGCCGACGAAGATCTGGCACGTCGAGTCGTTGATCGCGTCTACGAGTCCCGCGCCGTTGTTGCAGTAGAAGGCGCCGATGAACGCGTACATGTCCGTGGTGCCGTTGCCGTCGGTGTCGATCGGCAGGCTGATCCGCGGTGAGCCGGCCGTTGCGACGCCGGTGTAGTTGAACCCGAGCTGCGTGACCTGACCGAGCGTCTTGCCGCTGAGGCTCGAGGTCGCGTAGTAGACGCCCGAGTAGTCGCCGGATCCGACCGGAAACGAGTTGTCGAGGGTCGCGCCATTCGAGGTGCGAGTGCAGACGCCACCGTAAACGGCGCCGCCGGTGTCACCGTTCGCGGTGTCGGTCGTGCCGTCGAAGCACAGAAGCTGCGAGCTCGCGTTGGCCGCAGCCGCCGACTGAGCGGTGCCCAGCGCGACCGCGACGGAGAACACGGCGAGAATGCCGAGCGTGCGCGTGAATACCTTGAGTAACTTCACTGATTTCTCCACTCCCGATTAGGGTCCGACTGCTTAACGTGGTTAAGTCAGAAACGTCAGGCAGTTTGCGGGGCCTTGCACGCTCGCGAACCGAGAGGGCAAGTCAGTGCTGCGCGCACATACACTCCGCGCTCGGGGGCGAATGAGCGACGCACTTGGGCCGTTCCTCGGCACCTGGACCGTGATGATGGCGGCGATGATGCTGCCCTCGGCGACGCCGATGATCCTTCTCCATCGGCTCGGCGCGAACGGTCGTTGGCGAACCCACCTCTGGTCCGCGGCATTCGTGGCCGGCTACCTGGTCGTGTGGGCATCTGTCGGGGTCGTGGTCTGGGGCGCCGCCATCGCGACGAGCGCGTTCGTCATGCCCGAGCAGCGCGCGCTCGCCGTCGCGGCGATCCTGCTCCTCGCGGGCGTCTACCAGTTCACGCCTCTGAAGTCGACGTGCCTTCGCGCGTGCCGCACGCCGGCGGACTTTCTGTTGACGCATTGGCATCGCGGACTCTCGGGGCAGCTCCGGCTCGGGGTCGAGCACGGCGTCTACTGCCTGGGATGCTGCTGGGCGCTCATGGCCCTCTTCGTGGGCGTCGGCGCGATGAGTCTGGTGTGGGCCGTGGGCATCGCCATCGTGGTGCTCATCGAGAAGCTGCGTCCGGAGGGCGTAACGTTCGGACGGATCGCCGGCGCACTGTTGATAGTCGCCGGAGTGATCGTGTTCGTGCGCCCTGAGCTCGCGATGTCCGTTGGCGGACCGATGTGACGGAGGAGACGAATGGCTGAGACAAAAACGCCCGCGTGGAACATGAAGGGAACTCTGGTGATCGCGTGCAACTGCGACTACGGATGTCCCTGCAACGTGAACGGCCGCCCGACAACCGGCAAGTGCGAGGGCGGATGGACGTGGCAGCTCGAGGCGGGCATCTACGGCGAGGTGAAGCTCGACGGCCTTTGCGTCGGCCTGTACGCGAACTGGCCGGCCGCGATCCACGAAGGGAACGGTGTGGCGACCACGCTCATCGACGACCGCGCGAACCCCGCGCAGCGCGAGGCTTTGCAATCGCTCGTGGAAGGCCGCTCAGGCGGACCGTGGGCCATCTTCCGTAAGACGTTCAAGGAGTTGGGCGCTCCGAACTTCGTCACCTATGAGGTCGACGGCGAGAGCCGTCTTCCGCGCGTTAGCGCCGGCGACACCCTCACGATCGAGACGGAATACATCCGCAATCCCGTGACGAAGGAGACCATTCACCCGCACCTCGCGTTGCCTGAGGGGCTGGTCGTCAAGGAGATGGCGCTGGTCGGCTCGAAGCGCTTCACGCTCAGCGCCGACAAAGTGCGATACGACCACTCCGGCCGCTACGCCGCATTCGGTTTTTTCCAGTACTTCGGACCGTAGGTCGAGGGGTCAGCCCGCGGGACGCGCCACTACTAGCTTGTCCTGACCTGACATCGCGCCCCAGACCTCGCCGTGGCGGCCGAGAAGCTGGCGCACGTTTGCATTGGGCGAAGGGTGGGCCCGCACGGTGAAGGTCTCGGTCGCCGGGTCAAAGCGCGCGAGACCATTCGCGCCCCAATCGGTGACCCACACCACGTCGGCGTCGTCGACGAACACCGCGTAGGCCATCGGATTGTTGCCCGGCAGCTTCCATTCCTTCCACGACGTGCCGTCGTAGCGCGCGAGCTGCCCTGCGTTCCATTCGCTCACCCACACGCGGCTCTTCGAATCGCACCACACACGGCGCGCCCCCTGACCCGCGGTCGGCGGCGTGAGGACGGTCGCGCCGCCGGTCTCCTTGACGATGTGCCCGACGTAGCTTCCGGCGAGCGAGGCGAAGTAGATCTCACCGTTCGGGCAGCTCGCGATCCCGTACGGCCCAGCGCCGCGCGGCGCGTCGGACAGCGTCATCGCGCCCGTCTGCGTGTCGAGACGACCGAACACGCCGCTCTGGCCCGTGAACCAGAGCGTGCGTCCGTCCTTGTCGAACACCGCCGTGTTGAGGCTCGCGTTCGCGCGATCCGCCGGCAGAGGGAAGCGCTTGACCTCAAGCGTGACCGGATCGACGCGCACGATCGCGTTGAGGCCGCCATCGGTGACCCACGGTGCGCCGTCAGGTCCGACGATCACGCCGTGCGGCGCTGACCCCGGCCCCAGCTTGATCGCCTTCGTGACGCCGAACTTGGGATCGAGCCAGCCGAGCTCGCCCGAGAGCTGGGCTGTGTACCAGACGCCGCCATCCCGTGCCGGCGCGACGTCGTGCGGGCCTTGCCCGCGCGTCACCGGGTACTCCTGCAGAACGAATGGCGTCTCTGTTGGCGGTGAAACCGGTGGACTGGTTGGGCTGGCCGGTTGCTGGCTCGGCGAGGGGACGTCGGTCCGAACGACGACGTCGTTTCCGTACGTTCGGCAAGCGACCAGGCAGAGGACCAGGGCGAGACAGAACGCGCGGATCACTCCAGCGATACACCGCGCAGGCGCAACGAGTTCGAGACGACGGTCACGGACGAGAGCGCCATCGCGGCGGCGGCGAGCACGGGTGACAGCAGCCACCCGGTGAAGGGATAGAGGACGCCGGCGGCGACCGGGATGAGCGCGACGTTGTAGAAGAACGCCCAGAAGAGGTTCTGGCGGATCGTCGCGACGGTCGCGCGCGCCAGACGCAGCGCTCGCGGAACGCCGCGCGGATCGCCGCCCACGAGGACGACGTCGGCTGTCGCGATGGCGACGTCGGTGCCGGATCCGATCGCGATTCCGAGGTCAGCGCGAGCGAGGGCCGGCGCGTCGTTCACTCCGTCGCCGACCATCGCGACGCGGTGCCCGGCCGCCTGCAGCTCCGCGACGATGTCGGCCTTGCCGTCGGGCCGGATCTCGGCGCGGACCTCGTCGATCCCGAGCTCGCGCGCGACGGCCTCGGCAACGCGGCGCGCGTCGCCCGAAACGAGGAGCGTGCGCATTCCCATTCGCCGCAGCTCGGCGATCGCGTCACGGGCCGCGGCCTTCGGCGTGTCAGCGAGCGCGAGGATCCCTGCGGGATCTCCGTCGATCGTTGCCACGAGGACCGTCCGTCCCTTTTCCTGGTGGTGCGCGAGTACTTCGTCCCCGAGCTCGGCGAAACCGTGAGCGCGCGCGAGCGCTGCGTTGCCGATCCAGACATCGTGCCCGTCGACCGTCGCGTGAATGCCCTGACCGGGCAGCGCCTCGAACGCCGTCGGCTCCGATAGCGCGATCCCCTTCGTCGTTGCGAGCTCGACCACCGCGGCCGCGAGCGGGTGCTCCGAGCGTGATTCGGCGGTCGCGAGAATGCGGATCACCTCGTCCTCGCCGATCCCCGCGCAGTTCATGTACTCGACGACCAGAGGCCGGCCGACGGTGAGCGTGCCGGTCTTGTCGAAGGCGACAACGTCGATCGCCCGCGCCGCTTCGAGCGCCTGCGCGCTCTTGATGAGTAGGCCGCGCGACGCTCCTCGGCCCGTGCCCACGATGATCGCAGTCGGCGTGGCGAGCCCGAGTGCGCAGGGGCACGCGATGATCAGGACCGCGACGAACGCGGAGAGCGCGTAGCCGAGTCGCGGCTCGGGACCGAACACGAGCCACGCGAGTGCGCTCGCGAACGCGATCCCGAAGACGATCGGCACGAAGATCGACGCGATGCGGTCGACGAGCCGCTGGATCGGCGCCTTCGACCCCTGCGCCTCCTCGACCAGACGGACGATCTGTGCGACGAGCGTGTCGCCTCCAACGCGCGTGACGCGGAAACGGAAGGTCCCCGTGCCGTTCTGCGTGCCGCCGGTGACCTCGTCGCCGGGACCTTTTTCCACCGGGATGGATTCGCCGGTGATCATCGCTTCGTCGACCGCGGACGATCCCGCGAGGACGAGCCCGTCGGCCGCGACGACCTCGCCGGGGCGGACGATGACGACGTCGCCGACCGCGAGGCGGTCGATCGGAACGTCCTCCTCCGCGCCGCCGGGACGCCGCACGCGGGCGCTCTTCGCGCCGAGCGTGGCGAGCGCGCGCACTTCATCCGCGGTGCGGGCGCGGGCGCGCGCCTCGAGGTAGCGCCCCGCGAGCACGAGCGTGACGATCACAGTGGCCGTGTCGTAATAGAGGAATCGAGCCGGCTCGAGTCCTGCCGCTTCGAACGCCGAACCGAGGAACGTCGCGAGCACCGAGACCGCGTACGCCGTCGTCGTCCCCACCACGACGAGCGTGTTCATGTCGGTGCGCCCATGACGCCCCGCCGAGAGCGCGCCGCGGTAGAAAGGCAGCGCCGACCAGACCTGCACCGGGGTCGCGAGCGCGAAGAGCACGTAAGGCCGCCACGCCGCCTGCATGAGGGCCGGGAACAACAGATCGCCCATCGAGAGGAGCATCGTCGGGACCGCCAGCGCCGCCGCGACGATGAGCCGGCGGCGCAGCGACCCGAGGTACGTCGCTCGTAGAGCGCGCTCGTTCGCCTCGGTCGCGGCACGCTCCGCGCGATCGGCCGAGAGCACGAGCGCCCCGTAGCCCGCGCGCTCGATCGCGCGCACGAGAGCTGCATCGTCCGCGCGGGAGGGATCCAGCTCGACACGCGCGCGCTCCGTCGCGAGGTTGACGTCGGCGCCACGCACACCCGCGACCCCGCGGAGCGCATCCTCAACGCTCGCGACGCATGACGCGCAGGTCATCCCCGTGATGACCAGCTCTCGCCGCTCCTCCGCGTCGGTTTGCGGCTCGGCGTTCGCGATGCCGGTGGTCATGTGGTTTTTGTTTCGGTCGCCTCGGCGGTCTCGCAGATTCCCGCGTCAACGGGCGCTGCCAGCATCTGGGCGCGTTCTTTGTCGAGGGCTTCGACGACACTCGGATGCGCATCCGATAGGCAACACCGACACGACGAATACCAGGCGCGCATGCCGGCGTCGATGACCGGCGTCTCGCCGCTCGCCGCATGTGGATGCACCTCCGGCGCGGCCATCTGACCGACGATCCAGGCTTCGACTTTCGCCGCGTAGGCCAACGGATTCTTCGCGAACTTGGCCTGACAAGCCGCTGAGCAGAAGCCATATTCGCGTTCCGGGTACTCGAGGGTGAGGCCGTGCTCGCGCGCGTCGGCGAGGTCCACGGTCATGTCGCAGATCGGATCGAGAATCTTTTCGCTCGTCATCATTTTCTCCCCTATTTGTGCGCGAGCTCGAACACGTCGCCGAGCTCCTTCAGGATCGCGTCCTTCCGGCCGTCCCGCAGCCCCGCCGGTACGCAGCTCGCAAGGTGACCGCGGAGTAGCTCGGCCTCGAATCGCTTCAACGCCCGCTCGACGGCATACGTCTGTTTCAAGACGTCGATGCAGTACGCATCGTCGTCGACCATGCGTTTGATCGCTTTGACGTGGCCCTCGATGCTCGCCAACCGCGCGGCGAGGTCGGCTTGCTGTTTCATCTAGACAGTCCTCCGAACGTTTACAAGTCTACCCCTCCCCCCGGTGGGGAGGGGGTCGCGTACTAGAGACCGGCGCCGCAGGACGGACAGCGACCCGCGCGCTCGGACCCGGACGCGCCGCATTGCCGGCATATCAGGACGCCGGTCGCGTCGGTGTGGACTTCCTTGTGGGATTCGGCGTGGAAGGTCGACTCCCAGCGACGGCTACTCCGCAGTTCATCGCGCGGCCGTCCGGCACCCGCGACAAGGCCGAAGCCGAAAAGGCCGACGAGGATGAAGAGGAACATGAGCGGCTCCATCAGCGGCGGGTCTCAGCCGTCGCGCGTAACGAGCGCGCGATCGCGTGGATCAGATCGATGTCGCCGAGCGATGCCAGGTCCTCGATGGTGTACGGCCGCAGCTTCGCCGCGATCACCGCCGCGATCCGCGCGCGCTCGTTCGGCGCCAGCTGCGATTCGCGTGCGACGAACTCGCGGACGAGACGCTGCGCCTCGCCCGGCATGCGTCGCGTCTCCGCCGTCAGACCGGCGCCGAGCGGCGTCACCGTGCGCAGCGAGAACCAGTCGACCTGCGGCCGCGGCGCCCGGACCACGTAGGTCCCGGCCGCGAGGTCACCGAGGCGTTGCGACTTGGGGCTCAGCACGATGACGAGCACGCCCAGGCCGTAGAACGCTGGCAGGAAGTCGACGAGGCGAAGCAGGTTGCGGATGAGCACGGCGGTGAACTGCGCAGGGGAGCCATCCTCGTTGATGACCCGCAACCGGTACGCGCGCTTTCCGATCGTCTGCCCGTTCCAGAGCCACTCGAGCAGGATGAAATACGCCCAGATCAGGACGAGCGTCACGATGAGGGTGATCCCGCCCAGCACGAGGAAGCTCGCCTGGTTGAACGCGCCGACCCACGACAGGATCGTGTTCGCGGTGAAAGCGATGATCGACGCGAGCAGAAAATCCACGACCGCCGCGAAGCCGCGGTTTCCCGCGCCGGCGAGGTCATAGCGGAGGACGACGTGATCGGGCGTCTCGACTTCGAGTCGACCGGCGGCGACCGTCATGGGCCAATGCTAGGGAGTGATACGTTCGGCCGGTGATCACGATCGATCGTTTCGTCGAGGACCGGCGCGCACGGTGGGGGCGCCTGGGTAATCTGATCCTGGAGGCGAACGGGCGCGTGGAGCGGCTCGCGCCCGACGACGTGCTCGAGCTCGGCCGCCTCTACCGCAGCGCGAGCAGCGACCTCGCCGTCGCGCGCCGCGATTTCGCGCTCGATGCGGCGACCGAACGCCTCAACGACCTGGTCGCCGCCGGCCATGCCCTCGTGTACAGCGAAGCGCCGACGAGCGGCCGCCGACTTCGTAGGTTCGTGCTCCACGAGCTTCCGGCGAGCGTTCGCTCGAGCTGGAGATTCACCGCGGTCTCATTCGCCGCGTTCGCGATCCCGCTGCTCGCGACGTTCGCGATCGGTCTCCTGCTCCCCGAGATCGCGGCGACCGCGCTGCCGGCTGACACCCGTCAACATCTCGCCGAGCGGCGCCTCTGGACGGACATCCCCGAGGGGTACCGGCCGCTCATGGGCCCGCTCATCATCGTCAACAACGTCCGTGTCGCGCTTCTCGCGTTCGCGGGCGGTCTCACCGGCGGTGCGCTGACGCTGTATCTCCTCGTCGCGAACGGCGCCCTGCTCGGCACCGTGCTCGCCGTGGTGCAGGGCTACGGTCTCTCGGGCGGGCTTCTCACGTTCACGGCCGCGCACGGCCCTCTCGAGATCTCGTGCATCGTCCTCTCCGGTGGCGCGGGCCTCCGCCTCGCGTGGGCGCTCCTCAGGCCGGGCGATCGCAGCCGGCGCGACGCAATGCGCCTCGCGAGCGCGCAGGCGATCCGCGTGATGCTCCTCATCATTCCCGCGCTCGGCGTCGCGGGGATCATCGAGGCCTTCTTGTCCCCCACCGAAGCTCCGGTGGCGTTGAAGATCAGCGTGGGCCTCGTCGCGGCGATAGCGCTCTGGGGCTATATCGCGCTCGTCGGTCGTTCCTTTAGAAAAAGCGCTTCTTGAGCTCGAGGTAGCGCTGGATCGTCGCGACGGAAAGGCGCTCGGCCGGGACGTCGATGGAGTGCACACCATGACGGCGCAGCACCGCGAGCGCGCGGCGTCGCGCATCCAGAACTTCTGATGCGACCACGCGCTCGTAGATCTCGCCGGTAGAGCTCGGGTCGCGCGCCGCGGCCTCGGCGAGCAGCGGGTCCTGAAGGACGCAGCAGAGCACGAGGTTGTTGCCGGCGAGCTGCGTGACCGCGGCGACGAGACCGCGCGACGCTTCCTCGTCGACGAGGTCGGTGAATACGATCGCGAACGCGCGCCGCGCCGTTTTCTGTCGCAGGAATTCGAACGCGGCGCGGTAATCGGGCTCGGTCGTCGTCACCTCGAGACGGCGGAGGCTCTCGGTGAGCCGGAGGAACTGCCTGTGTCCCCGGCGCGGCGGGTCGTACGCGCGCACCGCGTCCGCGAATCCGAGGAGGCCGACCTCGTCGCCCTTCGCGATCGCGACGTAGCTCAGCATCAGCGCGGTGTTCACTGCGTGGTCGAGCTTCGTCAACCGGCCGAGGGTGCTCGACATCATTCGCCCGGCATCGAGCAGGATGAGCACGCGCTGCTGCCGCTCGGTCTCGTACTCGACGCTCATCGGCCGGCCGCGACGAGCGGTCGCGGTCCAGGAGATCGAGCGCGGATCGTCGTCCGGTTGGTACTCGCGAAGCCGTTCGAAGAGCGAACCGGCGCCCGGGGTTCGCGCGCGGCGCTGACCCGCGTCGTACGCGAGCCCGCGCCGAAGGCTCACCTCGTAGCGCCGGATCTCCTGCAGATCCGGATAGACGTTCGCGGGCGCGTCCGCGGGCACGCGGCCCTGCCGCTGCAGAAGGTCGAGCGGGCCACGCAGACGGATGTGGACGTCGCCGAACCGGAAGGTGCCGCGGTGCCGCGGCCGCGCCGCGTAGGCCGTCTCGGCGACGAGACCGGGGCCGACGACGAGCTCCGCCGTGCGCCGGTCGACGTCGAAGGACGGAGGCACCGTGTCGCGAACCGTCGCGCGAAGGGGCAACGCGTACGGGTTTCGCAGCCGGACCGCGACGCGATTGCCGACGCCTATCGAGAGCTGCGGCTGCGAGACTCGCTCGATCGGCACGCTCGATGGCGACGGAGTGGCTCGAAAATCGACGATGGCGAGGACGATCGCCACGAAAAGCACGAGCGCGGCGAGCGTCACGAAGACCGGCGTGATCGTCGCGAGCGCGAGCGGAAGGGCCGCGATCAGGACTAACGCGAGAAGGCGCGGACGGGGCAGCGGGACCGAGGCGAAACGGCTCAGCGCGGCACGTCGAGACGCGCGAGCACGCGCTTGCACACGGCGTCCGCGTCCAGACCCTCGATCTCGGCCTCGGCTTTCAGCACGAGGCGATGGCGGAGCGTTGGTGTCGCGAGCGACTTCACATCGTCCGGCGTCACGAAGTCGCGGCCGTCGATGGCGGCGGCGGCCTTGGCCGCGCGCAGAAGGTGGACCGCCGCGCGCGGGCTCGCGCCGAGGATGAGATCGGGCGAGCGTCGCGACTCGGCCGCGATGCGGACGACGTAATCGAGGACGGAATCTTCGACGGTCACGCTTTCGACCTCGGCGCGGCATTCCTCGAGGGTGCCGTGCGCGAACGTCTGGACGTCGCCGATCCTCGCCGAGGGCTGGCCGCGGTCGTGCGCGCGAAGGATCGCGCGCTCGTCGTCGGCGCTCGGGTAACGGACGATCGCTTTGAAGACGAAGCGGTCGAGCTCGGCCTCGGGAAGCGGATAGGTGCCCTCGTACTCGACCGGGTTCTGCGTCGCGAGCACGAGGAACGGGTCGGGCAGCGCGAGCGAGTCGCCTTCGAGCGTCACCTGCCGTTCCTCCATCGCCTCGAGAAGCGCGCTCTGCGTCTTTGCCGGCGCTCGGTTGATCTCGTCGGCGAGTACGACGTTCGCGAACACAGGGCCGGTCCGCGTGCGGAAAGAGCTCGTCGAGATCTCATACACGGTGGTCCCGACGACGTCGCTCGGCATGAGGTCGGGCGTGAACTGGATGCGCTTGAACGTTCCGCCGATGAGGTGCGCGACCGTTCGCGCGAGAAGCGTCTTCGCTGTGCCGGGTACGCCCTCGATGAGAAGGTGGCCGCGCAGGAGCAGCGCGATGAAGGAGAGATTGACCGTCTCGTCCTGGCCTACGACCACGCGATGGATCTCCGTCGCATAGCGGGCCGCGATTTCCTTGGTGCTCACGCCGTCCCTCCTGTTTTGCCCTCGGTACCGATCACCAGCCCGACCTCGCGGACGGTACGAAGGAGCGCGTCGTCACGCAATGGCCGGGCGAGCGCCGCGTCGAGCGCCCGGGCGCGGGCCGCACGCGCTTGGTCCGTCGTCGCGACCTCGGCGATGACCTGCGCGAGTGGTGTCTCGGGATCGAGCCCGACCTCCCGCGCGAGCGCGCTGCGCAGCTCGCGCCGGAACCTGCGGCGCGCGATCTCGCCGTGCCCGGATCGCCTGACCAGGCCCGCGAAGCCGCGGATGTACTCGAGGCTCGAGCGCGGCGGACGCGGGTCGAGCGGTATGGCCGGGCCGAGCCGGCGACCGCTCGCGACGAGGTACAGAAAGAACGCCACGCCGGCGAACACGAGCGCCCGTCCGGGCCACGTTCGCGTCAGGAGCACGAGCACGTCGGTCGTCGGATGGACGCCGTGGTGGTACTCGTCGAACGCGACGGCGCGGCGAGCGGCGATCGCGGGCGCGGCGAGGGCCAGCGCGAAACGCCCGTTGTCGGCCTCGCCGAGCTCGACCGTGAGGAACGGCGCGACCGACCCGACGACGATGAGCGACCCTGACCCCTCTCGCGCCAGGGCCATGAAGCTGCGCCCAGATTCGGATGCGAGAGGCACGCGGCCGGGCCCGAGCGAAAGGGTGACGCCGCGGTCGAGCACGATCGCGTGCGCCGGCGGATCGGCGAAGGCGATGCCGCCGATCGGATAGCGCCCAGGTCCGAGCGCACCGGCGACGTGAACGTCGAACGCGTCGAGCAACGGACCCTCGAAGATGCCCGCGTCGGTGGCGAGGACGGCGGTCCCACCCCCGCTCACGAAACGCCGGACCGCGTCGGCATCGATCTGCGTGAATGCCTCGCTCGGTCCGAGCATGAAGAGGACACCGATCTGCGAGGGATCGGCCGCGAACGTGTCGCCCTGAACGGTCGTCGTAGACGCGCCCATCGCCTCGAGGTATTTGCGAAGCGCCGCCGTGCCGCCCGGCCCCGAGTCGTAGACCGACGCGGACCGCGCGACGCCACCGGAGCTATCCGCGGTGAGCGCGCTCGCCACGACCGCCGCGATGAAGAGAACGAGCGCGAGGTAGTAGAGAGGATGAACGCGACGCAGCCGTTTCATCCGGCGACTCGCGTCGCGAGCGATCGCGCTCGTTCGGCCTCGGCCGCGTCGGGCTCGCGGAGACCGAACCAGGCGCGCTCGTACAGCGCGACGAGATCGCGGAGCGCGTCGGCGTTCGGAATGGCCGCGGCCCGGAGGAGGAGCTCGTGGTCGGTAAGCGCGGGGTCGTAGCGGATGAGCTCGCGCGCCGCGAGCGACTGGAGGACGTACAGGTACAGCTCGTGGATGGCCTCGCGAGCGCGTCCGCCCGCGAGCGCGGCCTCCCCGGCGCGGCGGTGCGCGGCGGGATCCTCGGCGCGCGCGAGCGCGCGATCCGGCAAGAGCACCTCGCTGCGAACGCGTTCGCGGACGCCGCGGCCCAGGGTCGCGACGATGAAGAGGACCAGACCGATTCCAAGCGCGGCGACGATCCAGGGGAGGAAGCTCAGATCCGGGATACCGCGCAGACCGCTGAAGAACGCGGCGAGGCGCGATCCGATCCAATCGAGGAGCGCGGGGATCCCCGAGAGCGAGGTCCCTGCGCTACCGGCATTCCCAAGGACTTCGTGGAGCCGCGCGTCGGCGGTCGCCGGGTCGATGCCCGTTCCGACCGCGCGGTCGGCGGTCGCGATGTACGCATCGAGGATGGCGAGCGCCGCGTTCGCGCCGTTCGATCCCGCGAGCACGTCCGCGATCGGCCCGTCGTCAACGGACACGGTCTCGCCGTGGCTTTGTAGTGCCGTCGTCTGCCGGAGAAGCGCCGTCGCCTGAGCGAGCATGCGGTCGCGATCGGCGGTGCCGACGCCGCGCGACCGATCAACGAGGGCGCGCACCTGCACGAGCCGCGCGCGGTAGGCGTCCAGCGCGAGCGTGTCGGCGTCGGCAACGCTGGAGGGAACGGCGATCCAGAGGACGAGCGCCAGAGCGAAAGCGCGCCTCAGGACTGCGGCAATGCCTCCGCGGCGAGCTGGAGGTCGAACGCCTCTTTGCGAACTCGTAGGTCGTAGTAGAGCACGGTGAAGGCGATCCACTCGACCGGAGCCCAGACGATCGTCGAGGCGAGGTTGACGAGGCTCTGCACCACGTTGGTGACGCCGAACGTGCCGGGGGCACCGCCGCCGGCGGCCGCGACCCCGCCAAAGATGCCGCCGATCAGAAGCGACAGGACGAGGTTGAGGATGAACAGAAGGATCTGGATGCCGAAGATCCGGCCCCGATGCCCGCTGGAGAGCCACCACGCCCGGCCGAGCGCGGAGATGGGGCCCATCTTCTCGACCACGACGACCACAGGCGCGACGAGCCACGAGCAGCCGAGGTACGCGGTCGCGAAGATCGCGAGGGGGATGGCGATCACGAACGCGAGCCCCTGGTTGGTGAGGGCGGCGGCGATGAGGAGCACGGCCCATACGCCGAGGATCGCGAGGAAGACGAGGACGCCCGCGAGGAAGAGCCGTCCGGACGCGGAGAGCCCCGAGCGGAACGACTCGCCGATGGCGACGTCCTTCGCGAGATAGCGCCGCGACGCCGCGTGCACGAGGGATGCGCTCTGCGCCGAGAACGCGAGGATCGCGACGATCACCGCCACGATGACGAAGCCGATGATGCCGACCGCGGCGCCGGCGATCTGCTCGGGACTCGGAGTCGTCGCCTGCCTCGCGAATGCCGCGAGGGCGCCGGCGAAGACCGCCACCGCGAGGACGACGAACACCAGCACGAGGAGCAGGTACCAGATCGCCGAGAGGCCGATGAAGACGAGCGGCTTCGACCGGTAGACGGTGAACGTCCGGTCGAGGACGTCTCCGACACCGAGGGGACGCAGCATGGGCGCCTGCACCGCTTGCACGAGCGCCCATCGTACCGACGCGCTCCAAATGGCTCGTGGGCTAGGCGGTCGACTCCGCGAGGCCGATCCGCCGCTGCAGCCGCGCGAGCGGGCCCGGCGCCCACCAGTTGAGATCGCCGAGGAGACGCATCGTCGCGGGCACCACGAGAGCGCGGACGAGCGTGGCGTCGATGGCGACGGCGAGGGCCATGCCGAGGCCGATCGCCTTGATCAGCACGATGTCCGCGAGCGCGAACGCCGCGAACACGCCGACCATGATCGCTGCGGCACCGGTGATGAGGCGACCGCTCTTCTCGAGGCCCATCGCGACCGCGCTCGTGTTGTCGCGCGTCCGCAGATATTCCTCCTGCATGCGTGAGAGCAGCAGCACCTCGTAATCCATCGAGAGGCCGAAGACCGTGCAGAACATGATCACCGGCAGGGTCGGGTCGATCGACCCGGGTGTGAAGCCGAGCTGTGCCGCGAGATGGCCGTCCTGGAAGATCCACACGATCGCTCCGAACGACGCGGAGATCGAGAGAAGGTTCATGACGACAGCCTTGATGGGCAGGATCACGGATCCGAGAAGGAAGAACAGCACGAGCATCGTCGCGGCCACGATGTAGGCGAGCGCCGCGGGCGTGTGACTCGCGATGAAGTCGACGGTGTCGAGATCGATCGCGGTAAATCCGGTGACCGCGATCTCGGCATCCGGCGGCGGGGGCAGGGCACGGATCGCGCGGACGAGCTGCCGCGACTCGTCGCTGTAGATACCCTTCTGCGTGACGACGTCGAACACGACGATGTGCTCTCCGACCGTGCCCTTGATGAGAGCTTGGAGCTGCGCCGGGAGCTGCGCCCTGGTCAACGACGAATAGAGCACCGCGTATTCCGCGGGCCCGAGGCGCGGATCGACTGTCACGGGGCTCGTGATCGTGTCGACAGTCGGGAGCGCCGCGATCTTCGTCGCGAGGTCCACGAGGCCCGCCATGTGGGCCTCGGCGAGTGGATCGCCGTTCGGGTATTCGACCACGACATTGATGTGCGTCTGGTTGCCGCCGGGAAACTCGTCGACGAGCCGGTCGAACGCCGCGCGCGACTCCTCGTGCTTCGGAAGCGCGGTCACGTCGTTGTTCGCGAGGCGCAGGTGCAGGAACGGCGAGCCCAGCACGAGGATGACGGCGACGACCGGTATGAGGACCGCGAGGGGCCGACGCATGACCGTCGTGGCGATCGTGTGCCACCAACCGGTCCCGGTCGAATCCGGTTGGAGGAATGGGACGCGGCCTCGCCCGAGGTTGCGGCCGATGATCGCGAGGAGCGCGGGAAGGAACGTGAGTCCGTAGAAGACCGCGCTCGCGACGACGATCGCGCCGGAGATCCCCATCGATGAGAGGAACGTCCCCTGGAAGAAGAGCATCCCTGAGAGGCCGATCGCAACCGTCAAACCCGAGAAGGTGATCGCACGGCCGGATGTGGCCATTGCGATGGCGAGCGCGTTGTTGCCGCTATGGCCCCGCCGCATCTCTTCGCGGAACCGATTCGTGATGAAGAGCGAGTAGTCGATGGCAACGCCCAGCCCGATGAGCGTCACGACGTTCAGCGCGTAGACCGACACGTCGGTGACGCGCGCGACCAGGTACATACCGGCGATGCCACCGACGACCGCGAGGACGCCCACGCCGAGAGGCACGAACGCCGCGACGATCGACCCGAAGACGACGAGAAGGAGGATGAGGGCGAGAGGCAGCGAGACGGTCTCCGCCCTGCGCAGGTCCGCCTGGAGCACGTCGTTGAACCCGTTGTTGATCGCGAGGAGCCCTGTGGCCTGGATGGTCAGGGTGTCCGAGCCCACCTCGGCGCGCAGCTCGGGGTAGTAATCGCGCGCCGTGGCGAGATCGTCCTTTGCGGCGACGTCGACCGCGATCGCGTGCCCGTCTTTCGAGATGAGCCTCGTGGGATCGAGCGCCGTGCCGTCGTATGGCGTGGTGATCGCGGCGACGCGCGGGTCGCTCCGGAGGGGCGCGAGAGCCGCATCGACGGCCGTGCGGAATTCCGGGCTCGTCGCGGTCAGCGTGTCGCTCGAGAAGATGAGCGTGAACGTGGCCGCTCCGGCGCGTGGAAGCTCGCGCTCGATGAGCCGCGACGCGCGCCCGGACTCGGATGTCTCGATGAAGCCGCCGGACTGCAGCTTGCCGCCCTGAATGACGACGAAGATCGATATGAGGAGCAGGAGCCCCGAGACCGCGAGGACCGGCCAGCGCCGCCGGTATACGAACCTGCCCCAGGCCGCGAACATGGACTCCCACCCCTTCCGAGCTTTCGCCCTAAGCCTACGGTGACGGAAACGCTCTTTCTTGAGGCCCTAGAGAGCGGCGAGCTCCCTCATTAGCTCATCGAAGAGGTCACGCCCCGAACGTCTTTCGCGCTTGCTTTTCGCGATCAGGTCCGGCGTGATGCCGGCGGCCGGAAGACCGAACACGACGCGGCCGGGCTCGAGCCGATCGATCGCCGAATACCAGCGAAGCAGCGAATCGCGCAACAGGACGTGGCGCTCGAAGTTGCGCCGAGTGCGCGACGGGTCCGCATCGCGTCGCGCGCGGAGCGTCGTCACGTCGACGTCCGATACGAGAAACACGTCGGCAAGCGCGTAGCGGCCGGAGGCGAAAGCAACGCGCGCTACGTCGCGCTGCGTCGTCCACTCGACCTCGCTGACCTGTCCGGTCCGAAAGAGCGTCCACACAAAATGGAGCTTGAACGGGTCGGTGTCGACGACGACGAGACCGTCGCGCGCCTCCCGCGCAAGAACCTCCTCCCATCGTGCGACGTTCCGCTCGACCCAGAACCTCGCCGCGGCTTGCGGGTCGGTGGGGACCGTCGCGTGGTCCGGGAGCACTTCGAGAAGCGCGTTCGCGCCTGCATGGGCACGGCACCACGTCGTCTTCCCCGCGCCGCTCGGGCCCTCGACGACGATGATCACGCGCCATCGAGCCTGATGAGCGGCCGCTCGCGAAACGCGAGCGCGAGCGGAAGCGCGGTCGCGATCCCGACGACGCCCGCGACGAGAAATGGCCCGACCCAACCCGAGCCGAGATCGAGCGCGATGCCCGCGACGACGGGCCCGAGGGAGCCGATCCCGAACCCAGCAACGGCCTGCAGCGCCTGCGCCGATCCGATTCGCGCGGCGGGCGCGAGCTCGGTCACGGCGGTCGAGTACACCGCGGAATCGGCGGCGACGAGAGCGCCGTAGATGCCGCCGATCGCCACGATCGCGGGCCACGGCGCGAAGAGCAGCGTTCCGAACCCGATCGAGATCGCGCCGCTGCCCAGCGCATAGAGAAGCGCGGCGCGGGTGCGGCCCACGCGATCGGAGAGCCAACCTCCGATGAAGACGCCGGGCACGCCGAGGGCGAGGATGAGCGCGGCCCATTGGCTCGCGGTCGCCGATGCGTCCGTCGGCGAGAGGCCGCGCAGCGCGAACGCCGCCGCGAGGAACGCGGCGAGCCACGCGCGCACGATGAAGAGCTCCCACGAGTGCCCGACATACGCGGTGATCGTGCGGACGAGCGGCGGGTTGCGAAGGACGCGCAGATCGAGATGCGCGCGCTCGCCGCGCGACTCCGGCATTCCGCGCGAGCTGATCGCCGCGACCGGCAGCGCGGCAAGGCCGATCGCGCCGAGGACCACGGCCGCGCCGCGCCACCCAAGAGGTTCGAGGAGGAGGCCGGTGGCGAGGAACGAGAGCGAGCCGCCGAGATAGAACGCCGCGACATAGAGGCCGACCGCGCGCCCGCGCCGTGCCGGGTCGGAGCTCTGTGCGACGAGGCGGACGCCGGGCATGTAGACGCCGGCGAGTCCGAATCCCGCGAGCACTCGAAGCAGCGAGGCGGTGATGACGTCATGCGCTGCGAACGCGAAGGCGAGGTTCGCGATCGCAGTCACGAGCGCACCCAGCACGATCACGCGTGACGGCGCCACGCGATCCGTGAGTGGAAGAACGACGAGGACCGCGGCCGCGTAGCCGAGGAGATATGCGGAGACGACCC
>DATCPK010000106.1:0-6651 GCA_036570125.1 Candidatus Limnocylindria bacterium | reverse complement strand
CCGCCGCAGCGCGGTGATCGCGAGCGCCGCGCGAAAGTGCTCCCCGAACGGTTTGTACGGACCGGTGATGGTCACCAGGAACGCTGACTGGAGCATCGTCTGAAACCACTCCACGCGGACCTGCGGGTCCCCGAACACGCGTTGAAAATGCGGATCGAGCGCGCTCATGTCGAGGAGCGTTTCGTTGACGTCGAAAACGATGACGCGCTTCATGGTTCAGCGGAGAGGGTGGGATTCGAACCCACGGAGCTTTCGCTCACAGACTTTCCAGGTCTGCGCCCTAAGCCAGACTAGGCGACCTCTCCATTACAAAAGCGTAAGTCGCCGTGCGTCCCGACGACCGAAACCCTCTGTTCGCGCCGGGGCCCCCCGGCTTCGGACGCCTCGGCCGGCTCCCCGTCGCGCGGGGGCCCTCGGTCATCGGGACTCTCGGCGCCTTCCGCTCTCGCTGTCGAATGCGGAGAGGGCGGGATTCGAACCCGCGAGGCTTTCGCCTACCGCTTTTCGAGAGCGGCACCATCAACCACTCGGACACCTCTCCGCATCGAAGTCTAAACTTTCGAGCACCCGCGAAGCTCCTCCACCACGCATGAATCCGCGCGTCCCTAACCTGCAGGGGAGGTTGTCATGGCCATTCAGACACGAACCCGCGTGACGAAGGGCAAGGCGAAGAACATCGACGCGTGCGCGGACGAGCGCGGCGTCATCCGCGCGGCCGCGATGGATCAACGCGGTTCGCTCATGCGCGAGATCGGCAAGCAGGGTGGTGCCGGGACGCCAGAATCGCTCACCGAGTTCAAGACGGCCGTCACGAAGGCACTCACGCCGTACGCGACCGCGATCCTCATGGACCCCGAATACGGGTTGCCCGCGCTGAAGGCGAAGGCGCCCAACTCGGGCGTGCTGCTCGCGTACGAGAAGTCCGGGTACGACGCCGACCCGGAGAACCGCATGCCCGACGTTCTCGATCGATGGACGGTCCGACGCCTCGTCGAGGCCGGCGCGAACGGCATCAAGGTCCTCATCTACTACGACCCGTTCGACGACAAAGACCTCAACCTGCGCAAGGAGATCGTTATCGAGCGGATCGGCGCGGAGTGCGCGGCGAACGACGTCCCCCTCTTCGTCGAGCCGCTCGCGTACAAGAAGGGGATGGACGAGAAGGGCCTCGAGTTCGCGAAGCGGAAGCCCGAGGCGGTGAAGAAGTACATGGCGACCTTCTCGGAAGCGCGCTTTGGGATCGACATCCTAAAGGTCGAGGTCCCCGTGAACATGGCATTCGTTGAAGGTTCGAAGGCGAACAAGAGCGGCGAGGTGGCGTACACGAAGGCCGAAGCGCTCCGCCATTTCAAAGAGGCCGCCGACGCCGCGACAAAGCCGTTCATCTATCTGTCGGCCGGCGTGAGCGACGACGTCTTCCGCGAAGCGCTCGAGTACGCGGGCGAGTCGGGCGCGGCATTCAGTGGCGTGCTGTGCGGCCGCGCGACCTGGCTCGAGGGGCTGCCCATCTACGCGAAGCAGGGACGCGCCGCGTTCGACGCGTGGCTTGCCGACAAGGGTGTGCGCAACATCCAGATGCTGAACAAGGTGCTCGAGCACACCGCGAAACCCTGGTGGACGATCTATGGAGGGCGCGAAGCCGTCGCGAGCTAGCGCGACATATGCTCCGGCCGTGACGGGCGAGGCGCACGAGGTCGTTCTCCGCACCAAGGGACTGGTCAAGCGATTCGGCTCGATCACCGCCGTGGACGGCCTTGATCTCGAGGTGCGGCGCGGCGAGGTCGTCGGCCTGCTCGGCCCGAACGGCGCCGGCAAGAGCACGACGATCGGCATGGTGCTCGGTCTCATCACGCCGACCGCGGGATCCGCCGAGGTGCTCGGACGCGACGTGCGCGTTCGGCGCGAGGACGCGCTCGCGGGCGTCGGCGCGATGCTCGAGGTCACCTCCTTCTATCCGTACCTCTCCGGCCGCGACAACCTCGCCGCGGTCGCCCTTCTTCGTGGCGGCGGGGCGCTCACGCGCGTTGAACCGCTGCTCGCGCGCCTTGGGCTGCAGCAGCGCGGCGGCTCGAAGTTCCGAACGTATTCGCTCGGCATGCGGCAACGCCTCGGCATCGCCTCGACGCTGCTCGCCGATCCCGCTCTCGTGATCCTGGACGAGCCCGCGAACGGCCTCGACCCGGCGGGTCAGCGCGAGATCCGCGAGCTCATCCGCGAGCTCGCCGGCGAGAACCGCGGCGTGCTTCTCGCGAGCCATCTCCTCTATGAGGTCGAGCAGGTGTGCGACCGCGTCCTTGTGATCAAGAAGGGGAAGCTCATCGCCAGCGGGACGATCGCCGAGGTGACGCGCGGCGGGAGCTCCTACTTCGAGATCGTCGTCGCGGATAAGCGCCGCGCCGCGGAGGTCCTGCGCGGTCTCGGTGTGAAGGAGATCCGCGAGACGCCGAGCGGCCTCGACGTCGTCGCCGATCCGGAGCGCGGAGCGGAGCTGAATCGCGCGCTCGCGTCCGCCGGCCTGTACGCGAGCGCAATCATCCCGCGCGCAAGCTCGCTCGAGGACGTGTTCATGGAGCTCACCGAGCCGGAGGGGGCAAGTGCTCCGCCTGCTTCGTAGCGAGCTCTACCGCCTCGTCCGGCGGTGGATGCCGTGGATCATGCTCGCGCTCATCGTCATCACCGCGTTCGTCCTCTACTTCCTCATCTGGGCGAGCGTGAACGCGCAGATCCAGGCGGTGAACAGCGGAACGATCCCCGCACCGCCCGGCGGCCTCGGGCCGCTCGAGGAGACTCTTCGGGAGGTCGCGCCAGACCGGGTGGCCGAGTTCGGCGTCGGCATCGTCGGTGGCCTCGGAAGCGTGATGCTCATCGTCTTCGCGGCGAGCCACGTCGGCACGGAGTTCGGCTGGGGCACGTTCCGCACGCTGCTCGCTCACGGCGCGACCCGAAGCGGATTCCTGATTTCGAAAGCGATCTCGCTCTTCCTCTACGCACTCGTCTTCATGATCGTCGGGACCATCGCGGCGATCGCCGCGAGCTACGTCGTCTCCGCCGTGGCCGGCATCTCGTTCGGAAGCGGTGTCGACATAGTGGATGTCGCGGGTGTCGCCGCGAAGACCGGTTACACGTTCCTTCCGTACATGGCGCTCGCGCTGGCGATCGCGGTCTGGTCGAAATCGGCCGGCGCCGGCATCGCGGCGGGTCTTGTCGTCTACTTCGCCGAGGGCCTCGTCGCCACCCTTCTCGTGTCGCTCAACAAGGACTACGCGCAGATCGTGAACTGGGGTCTGAGCCGCAACGCGTCGGCGTTGACCCGCAGCGCGGGCGGGCCGGCGACGCAGGATCCGACCGCGTCGACTCTTCCCGATCCCATGCAGGCCGCGGTCGTCCTTGCCCTGTACTGCGTGATCTTCGTGGCGCTCGCGTACTGGCGTCTGCGATCGCGCGACGTGACGGTCGGCGGCTAGTCCGCTTCCGAGCGACCCTTGCGCTGGCCATCAAAGAACTCGGTCAGCAGTCGCTCGACCTCGGCGCGGAACTGCGGGTAGACCCGCCAGCGCGGGCGGTGATTCATCCAGGGCGCGTCGAGGAGCTCCGCTTTGGACAGGACCGCGCCGGCCTTTTCGTCCGGCGCCGCGAAGACGACGAGCGCGATCCGCGCGAGGACGGCGGCGCCGGCGCACATCGCGCACGGCTCGATGGTGACGTACAGCGCGCAGTCCGATAGACGCCAGCGTCCGAGCGCGCTCGCGGCCTCGCGGATCGCGATGACCTCGGCGTGCGCGGTCGGGTCGACGTCGACCTCGCGACGGTTGCGCGCGCGAGCGACGACCACACCGTCGCGCACGATCGCGGCGCCGATCGGGACGTCGCCATGATCCGCGGCACGACGCCCTTCCTCGAGGACCTCGCGCATGAAGCGCTCGTCGTCCGCGGGGCGCGCGATGGACGCAGCGTCCGCGAAGGGCGCGCCGCTGTGCGGTCGATCCTTCATACGCCGAGGTACCGCGCCTCGACGTCGCGGTCGGCGGCGAGCTCGGCCGGTGTTCCCGTGAAGACGATCGTCCCCTTGTTCATGACGAGGATGCGCTGTCCGACCCGTGTGGCGAGGCCGAGGTTCTGCTCGACGAGAAGGAGCGCGAGTCCGGTCGCGCGTAGCCTCGTGAGTATTTCGCCGACCTGCTCCACCAGCTTTGGCGCGAGTCCCTCGGACGGTTCGTCGAGAAGAAGCACCGTCGGATTGCGCATGAGCGCGCGGCCGATCGCAAGCATCTGCTGCTCGCCACCCGAGAGTTGATCGCCGGGGACGGCGCGACGGCGCGCGAGGCTCGGAAAGAGCTCGAGGACCCGAGGCTCGTCCCAGCCGTTCGCCACCGGCCGCGCGGCGACGGCGAGGTTCTCGCCGACGGTGAGATCGCCGAAGATGCGGCGCCCCTGCGGGACCAGCGCGACACCGGCGCGGGCGACGCGGTGCGGCGGCGCCCCGGTGAGATCGGCTCCGTGAACGCGAACGCTTCCCCCTCGCGGCCGCAGAAACCCAGCGATCGACGCGATCGTGGTCGTCTTGCCGGCGCCGTTTCGGCCGATGAGCGAGACGGCCTCGCCTGTCGCGACATCGAGGTCGATCCCCTGCAGGACGTGGCTTTCGCCGTAGTACGCATGCAGGCCCTGGACCGCGAGCGCCGGCGCGCTCATGCGACCGTCACCGCCTTCCCTAGATACACGTCATGCACAAGTGCGTCGCCGCGCACGTCCGCAGCGGTACCGTCGGCGATGACGCGGCCTTCGTGAAGGACGGTCACGCGATCGGCGAGGCGGAAGACCACGTCCATGTCGTGTTCGACGATGAGGATCGTGAGCGCGCGGTCGAGACCCGTTATGAGTTCGGTGATGCGCGCGGTCTCGATGGGCGACATGCCGGCGGTCGGCTCGTCGAGCAGAAGGACACGTGGGCTCTGCGCGAGCGCGACCGCGAGCTCGAGCTGGCGGCGCTCGCCGTGCGACAACGCGCGCACCACGATCTCTTCGCGACCGGCGAGCCCGACGCGCTCGAGCATCGCGTCCGCCTCCGAGGACTCCGACCGGGGCGGTGCGCGAAAGAAGCGGTACGGTCCCCGCCGCGCGGCCACAGCGAGGGCGACGTTCTCCCGCGCCGAGAGTGGCGCGAACAGCTCGGTTCGCTGGTACACGTGCGCGAGCCCGAGCCGCGCGCGCTGCCACGAGCGCAGGCGCGTGATGTCCTGACCGGCGAGACGCACCGCGCCGCCGGTCGGTGGGATCTCGCCGGCGAGGATGTTGATGAGCGTCGTCTTCCCCGCCCCGTTCGGGCCGATCACCGCGCGGCGCTCGCCTTCGGGGATCTTGAGCGAGACGCCGTCGAGCGCGACGATCCCGCCGAACGCGCGACGCAGCTCGCGGATGTCGATCATCGCGCGCGCACTCGAACCCACGCATCGCGGCCGAGTCCGACCATGCCCTGCCGCGCGAAGAGGACGAAGGCGATGAACACCAGGCCGAGGATCGCCTCGGAGATCCGCAGCTCGGGCGGGAGGAGCGACGGGACGACCCGCTCGATCAGCGAGACGAGCGCCGAGCCCGCGATCGGTCCGCCGAGGCTGCCCGCGCCGCCGACGAGAACGGTGACGAACGCGCGGACCGAGTTGCCGAGCCCCGCGTCCTGTGCCGATACGAAGCGCGTCGAGTACGCCGACAGCGCACCGGCGATGCCCGCGATCGTGCCGGCTACGACGAACGCGGAAAGCCGCAGGCGCGTCGTGTCGTAGCCGAGCGCGCGCATCCGCCGCTCGTTCTCGCGAACGCCGGTCAGCGCTCTGCCGTACGGCGACCGTGCGAGGCTCCAGACGGTGAGCGCGGCAAGAACGAAGGCGATCGCCACCAGGACGTACATGAGATCGGGCGAGCTGAAATCGAGGCTGGCGATCATCGGGCGCCCGATGCCAGAAAGGCCGTTCGAGCCGCCGGTCACCGCGGTCCATTGAAAGGCGATCGCGAAGACCATCTGCGCGAGCGCGAGCGTGAGCATCAGGAAGAAGATCCCCTCGGACCGCACGACGAGGACACCGATGACGAGCGCGAGCATCGCGGCGACGAGCGCCGCGGCGCCGAGCGTCACCGGAAGCTGATCGGTCGCGAGCCGCTGGCTCGCGATCCCCGCGGCGTAGCCGCCCGCGCCGAAGAACGCCGCGTGGCCGAGCGACGGCATGCCCGCGCGCCCGACGAGCAGGTCGAGCGACAGCGCGAAGATCGCAAGGATGAGCGCATCGCGCAGCAGCGTCGTCGCGAATCGCGTCGACTCCCACTGTGCGCTCCAGTACGGGAACGTCACGAGCGCCACGGCGGCCACCGCGACGAGCGTCGAGCGCACGAGCGGTCTCATCGCGCGACGCGGATACGGCCGAGAAGGCCGGTCGGCTTCAGGAGGAGCACGAGTGCGACGATCGCGAAGATCACCGCGAGCGCGACGTCCTGGAACAGCACTTTGCCGAACGTATCGGCCGGCCCGATCAGGAGACTTCCCGCGACGGCTCCACTCAGCGTGCCGAGGCCACCGACGACCACAACGACGAGCGAGTACATGAGGCCGGGATCGGTGTCCATGCCGGGCTGCACGCCGAACACCGGCGCCGCGATCAC
>DATCPK010000105.1:0-2775 GCA_036570125.1 Candidatus Limnocylindria bacterium | reverse complement strand
ATCCAATATCACGCGGGCGCGGCCATCGGCCAGCAGGGCGTTCTCATGCTCGCGCCCGAGCGCGGCTTCGCCATCGCGGTCCAGACCAACTCGGGCCGGGGCGGGCTGCTGCACGGCGACGTCACGAAGTGGGCGCTCAAGACCTTCGTCGGCGTCGAGGAGCCTGAGCCCGCGCACGTCCGGATGACGAAGTCACGCCGCGACGAGCTGGTCGCGCGCTACACGGCCGCGCTCGCGGACGTGGAGCTTCGCGCGGGTGGTGACGGCGTGCTGCTCCTTCGCTCGATCAGCCATAACGTGCTCGACGTGAAGCCCGCGCCGACGGACCCGCCGCCGGCGCCTGTCGCGTTCATCGGCGACGATCGCTTCGTGTGCCTCGAGGGACCGATGAAGGACGTTCGGGGCGAGGTCCTGCGCGACGACGCGGGCGCCGTCCGGTGGATCCGCGCGGGCGGCCGCGTGTACCGGCGCCTGGAGAGCTGATGCGGCAGTACCTCGACATCCTGCGGAAGGCGCTCGAAGAAGGCGACGATCGCGCGGATCGAACGGGCATCGGCACGCGGGCGGTGTTCGGCGAGATGATGCGCTTCGACCTGTCCCGTGGATTTCCGGCGGTGACCACGAAGAGGCTCGCATTCCGAGCCGTCGTGGCGGAGCTCCTGTGGTTCCTCGCGGGAAGCTCCGACGTGAACGACCTGCATGCCCTGGGCGTGCACATCTGGGACGGCAACGCGTTCGCCGATTACTGGCAGAGCCGCGCGCGTTTTCCGGGCGACGCCGGCCGCAACTACGGACAGCAGTGGCGCGACTGGATCGCGCCGGACGGCCGGCACATCGACCAGCTGCGCGACACGATCCGGCTCATCCGCGAGCAGCCCGCGAGCCGGCGGATGATCGTGAGTGCCTGGAACCCCGGCGAGCTCGAGCAGACCTCGCTCCCCGCGTGTCACGCGCTCTTTCAGTTCTTCGTAGCGGACGGGAAGCTCTCGCTGATGATGTACCAGCGCTCCTGCGACCTCGTCCTCGGTGTGCCCTTCAACATGGCCGAGTACGCGCTCCTGTTGCACCTGGTCGCGCGCGAGGTCGAGCTCGCGGCGCACGAGTTCGTCCACGTCCTCGCGGACGCGCACGTCTATCGCGATCACGTCGACGCGGCGCGCGAGCAGCTCGAGCGCGAGCCGTATCCGGCACCGGCGCTGTGGCTCGACCCCGAGCTCCGCGGCGTCGACGACGCGGTGGCGCGCTACCGCGAGATCGTCGCGCGCGCCAAGCGCGGCGAGCCGCCGGGTCCTCTGCTCGACGGGTTCGCGAAGCTCCAGAACTACCAGTACCACCCGCCGATCAAAGCGAAGATGGCGGTTTGAGCCGCATCGCATTCGTCGTGGCCCGCGATCGCCACGGGGTCATCGGCAAGGACGGACGGCTCCCCTGGCGGCTTCCCGACGATATGAGGCACGTGCGCGATCTCACGGTGGGTAAGCCGCTGATCATGGGGCGGCGCACGTTCGACTCGATTGGAAGGCCGCTCCCGAATCGCGTGAGTATCGTGCTGACTCACGACCCCGATTTCCGCTGCGACGGTTGTCTCGTCGCGCGCACGACCGAAGAGGCGCTCGCGCTCGCCGGCGACGCTCCTGAGGTGATCGTGTTCGGCGGCGCAGGCGTGTTCAGGGACTTCCTGCCGCGCGCCGATCGCATCTACCTGACCGAGGTGGACACCGAGGCTGTCGGCGACACATTCTTTCCGCCGCTCGATCCGAAGGAATGGCGCGAGGTCGAGCGGCAGCCGCATCCCGCCGACGCGCGTCATCCGTTCGCGTTCACGTTCGTGTTGCTCGAGCGCGCTCGGTGACCGGCGCCGCGGGGTTCGTCTGGGATCCGCGTCTCGCATCGCACGTCTATCGATCTGACCACCCGCTCAAACCGTGGCGGCTGCAAGGGGTGCACGACACGCTCGAACGCCTCGGAGCATTCGCGCTCCCGAACGCGCGCGTTCTCGCGCCGAGGCCAGCGACGCGCGCCGAGCTCGAGCGCATCCATGACCCCGCGTACGTTGACGCGATCGAGCAAGCGTCGGCCGACCCGGAGCTCGACTACTCGGAGTGGGGACTGTCCGCATACGGCGATACCCCGCCGTTCGCCGGGATGCACGACGCATCGCTCTTGACCACGGGCGCGTCGCTCGTGGCGATGGAAGAGGTGATCGCGGGTCGCGCCCGCGTCGCGTTCAACGGCGCGGGCGGCCTGCACCACGCGATGCGGCGGAACGCATCGGGGTTCTGCATCTACAACGACCCGGCGGTCGTCTGCGGCCTGCTCGCCGATCGGGGGATGAAGGTCGCCTACGTCGACATCGACGCGCATCACGGCGACGGCGTACAGGCCGCGTTCTACGACACGGCTCAGGTGCTCACGATCTCACTGCACGAGTTTGGGATGATCCCGCGGCTCGGCCGGCCGTTCTTCCCTGGCACCGGCAGCGCCGACGAGCGCGGGACCGGCAAAGGCGCCGGATACAGCGTGAACGTCGCGCTGCCGGCGTACACCGACGATCTCGCCTACATGCGCGCGTTTGACGCCGTCGTGCCTCCGCTCCTCGAACGCTTTCGTCCCGACATCCTGGTCACCCAGCAGGGAATCGATCCGCACTTCACCGACCCGCTCACGGACCTGCAGCTATCGACGCACGCGCGAGAGCACGTGGTGAGCTGGTTCGCGTCCACCACGTACCCGTGGGTCGCGATGGGAGGCGGCGGCTACGACCTCGACGCCGTG
>DATCPK010000104.1:0-1766 GCA_036570125.1 Candidatus Limnocylindria bacterium | reverse complement strand
CGCGGCCTCACCGTGGGCCTCGTCCTCAACGTGACGTTCGTCGCGTTCGAAGCGCTCGCGGTCGCGACGATCATGCCGCTCGTCGCGAATGACCTCGGCGGCATCGAGCTGTATGGCTGGGTCTTCAGCGCGTTCCTTCTGGCCAATCTCGTCGGCATCGTCGTCGCCGGTGAATTCGCCGACCGCTTCGGTCCGGCGACCCCGTTCGGAGTCGGCCTTGGGCTCTTCGCGATCGGCCTTCTCATCGGTGGCCTCGCGCCGTCGATGCCCGTGCTCGTGGCGGCCCGCGCGATCCAGGGACTCGGCGCTGGCGCCATACCCGCCGTCGCGTACTTCGTGATCGGCCGCACGTACCCCGACGAGCTTCGACCGCGTATGTTCGCGATCCTCTCGACGGCCTGGGTCGTTCCCGGCATCGCCGGCCCGGCGCTGGCGGCGTTCGTCGCGGACCACGTCGGCTGGCGCTCTGTGTTCCTCGGCCTTCTGCCGCTCGTGATCGTCGCGGGGTCTCTCGCGCTGCTCTCCCTACGCAACTTTCCGGGCAATCCCGATCGCGCCGCGCGCGGCGTGCTCGTCGACGCGGTCCGCGTCGCGGCCGGAGCGGGACTCGCCCTCGCGGGCCTGCAGGCGCGCGAAATCCTCATGACGCCGGCGCTCGTCGCGATCGGACTTCTGGCCGGCGTCCCCGCGCTGCGAAAGCTCCTGCCGCCCGGCACGTTCAGAGCCCACGGCCCACTGCCCGCAGCGGTCCTGTTGAAAGGAGTCCTCAGCTTCGCCTTTTTCGCGGCGGATGTGTTCGTGCCGCTGACGGTGACGACGATCCGCGGCGAGAGCGTCGTCCTCTCCGGGCTCGCGCTCACCGGCGGCACGATCGCCTGGACCACGGGCGCGTGGATCCAGGAGCGGACGGTGTTGCGCGTGGGCGAGGCTCCGCTCGTGCGGAACGGATTTCTTCTGATCGCGATCGGTGTCGCGGGTATGGCCGTCGTGTTGTTTGGGCCCGTGCCCGCGTGGCTCTGCGTTCCCATCTGGAGCATCGCCGGTCTCGGGATCGGGATGGCATACAGCTCGATCTCGCTCACCGTGTTGCGCAACGCGCCTTCGGGCAGCGAAGGCGCGACCGCCGCGGCGATGCAGCTCACGGACGTCCTCGGGAACGCGCTGGGCACGGGCATCGGTGCGGTCGCGGTCGCCGCCGCCGTTGCCGGACTCGGGGGCGCGGAGATCGGGGTTGCGGTCACCGACGCCATGGCGTGCGCCGTCGCGATCGCGGGCGTGTTCGTCGCGTCGCGACTGCGTCCCACTAATGTGTGAGCCATGGACATCACGATCGTGCGCGCGGGCATCAAGGATCTCGACGAACTCGCCCCGCTGTTCGACGGCTACCGCCAGTTCTATGGACAGCGGTCCGATCTCGCCGCCGCGCGCGAGTTCCTCCGCGAACGGATCGAACGCGACGAGTCGGTGATCTACGCGGCGTACACGAGTCCACGCGAGGCCGCCGGCTTCACGCAGCTCTACCCATCGTTCTCATCCGTTTCACTCAAACCCCTCTGGATCCTGAATGACCTGTTCGTTCGCTCCGACACCCGTCGGGGCGGCGTCGGGCGTGCGCTCCTCGAACGGGCAAGGCGGCACGCGATCGAAACGGGCGCGAAGGGCCTCGTTCTCAGCACCGCGGTGACGAACAAGCCGGCGCAGACCTTGTACGAATCATGTGGCTGGAAGCAGGACGACGAATTCCTGCAATACCACCTGTTCTTTTG
>DATCPK010000103.1:0-9882 GCA_036570125.1 Candidatus Limnocylindria bacterium | reverse complement strand
CGCCGGACAGGGTCAACGGCAGCCCGATGAGCAATGCGTCGACCGCCTCTTCGCGAGCGACTCGCTCGATCTCGGCGAGATCCTTCACGACGCTTCGCCGGACGAGCGTCCGAAGCGGTCGCGAGAGTCCGTGCGCGTCATCGCCCACGGCGAGGCCGATGCGGCGGTCGCCAACGTCGAGCGCCAGATAACGCACCCGTTAGGGCGCGGTCGCCGCAGGCGGCAGCGCCTCGACCACGATCGTGATCCGCGAGTCGAGAACGGGAAGGCGCGGCCACCACTCCGGCCACGGCGTGATGCTCCGGAGCTTGAATCCGAGCTGTTCGGCGAGCGGGCCGACCGACGCGTACTCCTGACCAGCGAGCGCCGCGGTCATTTGCGTCGTTTTCGGCTGCGGCACCTGCTTGCCCTGCGCGCGCACGCGCCAGTGCACGCCATCGTCGAAGACCTGCGCGCTGATGACCTCGTTGACGACGGCGCTCGATTCATCGAGGTCCATACCCGATGCCAACTCCTGCCTGAGTCTCGCGACCGCGGTCGTCTTGGGCTCGTCCGCGGTCACCGCGTAGGCGGTCGCGCTTGCGGTCACGGTGATCTCGAACGTCGGCTGATCTTTTGTGAGCTCCTTGCCCACGACATCGCTCGCCAGCGTGACCACGCCCGTGCGCTTCCAAAGGACGCCGTACACGTTCGTCCCCTTCGGCGATCCGGCCTTCCACTCAACGGTCCGCTGTTCCGCCTTTGCCTTCACGTCGGCGTCGGATTGGCTGACCGCCTTGTCGTAGTCCGCCGCCGTCACGACGGGGATCTGGTCGGCCTTGCCACCGGTCGTCGACGCCGGGTTCGTCACCATGTACTCGAGGCTCGGCCCACGGGTGATCTTGTCGGCCGCGACGTTGCCCTTCGGCCCTACGTCGACCGCCTGGATGTTGATGAGCACATTGCCGATCCCCAGGGGCACGATCGTGCTTCGCGGAAGGACTTTTTCCTCCGTCGTCAGAAAGCGGACCGGCGGGCTATCGGCCGTCTGTACCAGAGTGCCGATCGGGATGCGGATGTCATTCGTCGTGAGGTTCTTGAACTGCTCCTGACCGGTCGCCTTCGTTTCGTCGGCGCGCGTGCCGGTTGCGGTTCCGGTCGTCTTCGCCGTGAGCTTGTCGTCGAACAGCGTCTGCGCTTTGATATCGCCGCTCGGTCCGGCGCGGAGGTCGTACTCGAATGGGCCGAGCGGTGTGGGGGTCGCCGCGATCACGATCGTCGCAGTCGGGGCCACGACCGCGAGGAGGATCCCCGCCGCGGTCAGGAGGCTCAAGAACACGGCGAGCGCCCGGAGTGGCGACGATCGGCGCCGCGGGGCGGCGCGTCGGACGCGCGTCGACATCGCGGCGCGGCGCGCATCGGTAAGGTGCTCGGTCGCGTCGAGCTCGTGGCGGTCAAGCGCGGAGATGCTGGCGAACGCCTTCAGGTGCACCGACGACGCGAGCGACCGCGCCCGGGCTTCGGGCGAGACGAGAACGAGCCGACGTTCGCCGGCGCGACGCCGGAGGGCCTCGAGGAAGACCGCGTTGCGCGTGAGCGGCGCGCCGGAGGGAACGACGAGGACGACATCCGAGGACTCCGCCTGGTCGAGGCGGCGCGCGGCGTCGAGGATGGTCGCGTCGCCGCCGAGGTCAATGACCGTGCGGCGCTCCGGGGCGGTCTCCACGGTCACGAGTACACCTCGGTCGCGAGCGCAGCGGCGCCCGCGGCGACGAGATCCTCGGCGTTGAGGGGCACGTCGGCGAAGACGCGGCTGGTCACGCTCGGTGTGAGCGGGCCGATGCGCGCGGCGCTTCCACGCAGCTCGCCGACGATCTTCGCGAGCGCGTTCGGGAGCGCGAGCAAGGCTTCAGGGACGCCGACGAACAGCCACCGCTCCGGCGGTTGCGCGTTGTCGGAAAGCGGGAGCGAGACGATCTCGGCCCACACGCGCGCGTCCTCGTCGCGCGTGTCGGCACGCGCCGTGAACGCATCGCGGCCGAGTCCGAAGACGCGGGTGCCGACGACGCGACGCTCGCGCACGATCGCGAGCGCGGTGACGTCCGCGCCGACGCGAACGATGCCGACGTCGGCGATGCCGGATGCAGCGACGAGGCGAGCCAGAGCGTAGACGCCGGGCACGGCGGTGGGGCGACGGCGCGCCGCGACAGTTGCGAGCGCAGCGCCCGAGAGGACGAGAGGCGCGACGGCGACGTCGGTGTGCACCTCGAGGGTGCGCCCGTGGTAGCCCTCGATCGAGTCGAGCTCGCGCCCGTCGAGCACGAGCGCCGCGACGTCGTCGGACAGGCGCGCGGTCGCGAAGCCCCGGAGCGCGGGATCGTCCGCGACCGCCGTCTGCGCCACGCGCGCCGCTTCCTCGCGCGCTTCGCGGACGGCTCGTTCGGCCTCGGCGCGGACGATGGGCGTCGCCGACTCCTCGCGATCGAAAGGCGTCTTCACGTGGTACGTGCGCACGTCATCACCGTCGATGGCGATCACGGTTCGGTCGGACGCAACGCCGCGTTCCGCCGCCGCGAGCGCGGACGCGACCGCGCCGGTCACGGCTCCGGGCTCGACGACGAGGCCGCCCGCGATCGCATCGGAGGCCAGCGCCGTGTCGCCGCGACCGACGACGCGAAGCCGTCCGCCCTCGGCCCGTGCGACGACGGCGCGAACCATTCCCGCTGCGAGCTCGATGCCCGCGACGCGGGGCCCGCCGGCTGTCTCGCGTGCGCGGTCTCTAGCCACCGCCGTCTAAACGCTCCCGGACCGCCGTCCGTGCCGCGGCGACGGCCTCGCCGAGCCGTGTCGGCGTTCCGCCGCCCGCCGAGGCGCTCTCGGGCCGACCGCCCCCTTTCGCCTCGAACACGCTCTGGACCGCCTTGATCACGGAGTCGGCGCTCACCTTTTGCGTCACGTCCTTGGTCACGGTGACCAAAAGCGCGGCCTTACCGTCGCGATGCCCGCCCAGGATCACCACGCCGGTCCCGAGCCCCTCGCGGACGCGGTCGGCAAGGGCCTGGAGGTGTTTGAGGTCGGCCTCGCCGACGTTCTCCGCGACCACCTTCACGGACCCGAGCTGCTCCGCCTTCGCGAGAAGAGACGACGCCACCGAGTCGGCGCCGCTCCGCTGAAGCGCGAGCCGCTCCTTATCGAGGCGCTCGCGCGATTCGACGAGCTGCGCTACGGCCTCGGGAAGTCGCGCCGGCGGGACACGAAGCGCAGCGGCGGCCCTCGCCGAGCGGTCGCGCATCTCGCGGACCTCGCGCAGAGCGCCCACGCCGGTCACCGCTTCGATCCGCCGCACGCCCGCGCCGATCGACTCCTCCTTGGTGATGAGGAAGAGGCCGATATCGCCTGTGCAGTGGCAGTGCGTTCCGCCGCAGAGCTCGCGCGACGGCCCCGCCTCGACGACGCGCACGACATCGCCGTACGTTTCGCCAAAGAGCGCCATCGCCCCCGTCGCGAGCGCCTCCTGCAGCGGCATCGCTCGCGCGTGCACGTCCTCGTTCGAGAGGATCGCGCGGTTGACCTCGTCCTCGACACGGCGAAGCTCTTCCGGTGTGAGCGCGCGGCCGAACGTGAAGTCGAACCGCAGATTCGGCGGATGCACGAGTGAGCCGGCCTGATGCACGTCCTCGCCGAGGAGGTTGCGGAGCGTCGCGTGGAGAAGATGCGTCGCAGTGTGGTTGCGCATGGTGTCGCGCCGCGCCTCGGCATCGACCGCGGCGTGCGCGCGCGAACGCAGGCGCAGGACACCGTCGACGACCTTCGCGCTCATCACGATCACGCCGGGCGCCGCGGTCTGCGTGTCCGCGACCATAGCGCGGCCCTCGTCCGTGGTGATGGTCCCGCGGTCGCCCACCTGGCCGCCGCCCTCCGGATAGAAAGGAGTTCGGTCGAGGACGATCTCGACGTCGGTGCCTTCGTGGGCGGCCTCGACGCGCGAGCCGCCGAGAACCAGTGATGTGATCGTGCCGTCGCTTTCGAGCTCGTCGTAGCCCGTGAATTCGCTCTTGAGCTTCTCGTTCTCGCGCAGGCCCGCGTAGAACTGGCCGAAGCGCATCGCGTCCTGACTGAACTTCGCGGTCGCGCGGCTGCGGCTGCGCTGCCCCTCGAGGAGCTCGCGGAAACCGCGGTCGTCGACCGAGAGCCCCGCCGCTGTCGCGATCTCCTTCGTCATCTCGAGCGGGAACCCGTAGGTGTCAGAGAGACGGAACGCGGTGTCCGCGTCGATCCACTTCTGGCCCTGCGCGGTCGCCCGCCCGATCGCTTCGTTGATCATCGTGAGGCCCTGGGCGAGCGTGCGCTCGAACTTCTCTTCTTCCTCGAGGATCACCTGCGTGATGCGATCGCGCGCCGACGTGAGCTCGTGATAGTGCCGCTGCATCGTTTTCACAACTTCGCCGCCCAGCTGCGACAGCGAGCCCGTCTTCAGGCCGAGGCGCCGCCCGTGCATCGCCGCGCGGCGGATCAATCGGCGAAGGACGTATCCGCGGAACTCGTTCGAGGGCGAGATGCCGTCCGCGATGAGGAACGCAGCGGCGCGCGAGTGCTCCGCGACGATCCGGATGGAGATATCTGTGGCCTTGTCGTCGCCGTACTTCTTTCCGGAGAGCGACTCGATCTTCTTGACGAGCGGCTGGAACACGTCGGTGCGATAGACATCGCCGGGAACGCCCTGGAGGACCTGGGCGATGCGCTCGAGACCCGCTCCCGTGTCGATGTTCTTCTTCGGCAGCGGAACGAGCGTGCCGTCGGCCTTGCGGTCGTACTGCTGGAAGACGAAGTTCCAGATCTCGAGCCATCGACCACAGTTCTCACTGGGGTTGCACTCGTGCTCGGGGACGCCAGGTTGCGGACCCTTGTCGATGAAGACCTCGCTGTCCGGTCCGCACAAGCCGGTCGCCCCGGGCGCCCAGAAGTTGCTCTCGTCCCCAAGCCGGTAGATCTTCTCGGGCGGGAGCAGCTTCAGCGTCTTCGTCCAAATATCGAACGCCTCGTCGTCGCTCGTGTGCACGGTCGCGACGAGCTTGCTGCCGTCGAATCCGAAGACCCGGGTCAAAAGCTCCCAGCCCCAGTCGATCGCTTCCTTCTTGCCGTAATCGCCGATCGAGAAGTTGCCGAGCATCTCGAAGAAGGTCTGGTGGTAGCCGTCCCTGCCGACCTCGTCGATGTCGGTGGCCCGGAAGACCTTCTGGACGGCGACGATCCGCTTGGCTGGGGGCTGCTTCTTCCCGAGGAAATACGGCACGAGCGGCTGCATGCCAGCGCTCGTGAACAGCACGCTCGGGTCATCCTTCAGGATGAGCGGCCAGCTGGGCATGCGGGTGTGGCCCTTCTCCTCGAAGAAGGAGATGAACCGCTCTCGGATGGTCGCGCTGTCCAGTTTGCCTTCCTCCTAAACGAAAACGCGGGGGCCACCTCGGCTCCCCGCGTTCCCCGCTTCGAAAAGAATACTCGTCAGTCTTGCTTGGTGGAGCCTCCGGGCGTGCTTCGCGAGCCCGCGGATGCTCGTCCTGCCGAGCTCGAATCCCACTGCTTCTTGGCCTCGTCGATCAGCTCGCGACCCTTCACGGACGCGTCGTCGGCGAGCTTCTGAGCGATCTTTTGGAGCTCATCAGCGCGCTTCTTGAGCTCCTCGCTGCGGACCTTGAGCTCTTCGCGGGTGATGTCGCCGGTCTTCGGCGCGTACAGGAGCGCGGCGATCGCGCCCGTCAGTACGCCGATGATGAAACCCATGCTGTTTTCTCCTGTTCTTTCAGTTAAGAAGCTACCCCTTCGGAGGGCCTTCCGCGATAGAAACGATTGCAGCCGCGATGCCTGCCGCGACTGCCGCGAGTACCAATTGGGCGTCTCCCAGCACGCCGAGCGAGACGCCGCTCAGCTCACCGAGGGCCTGAGCGGCGAGGGCGAGCGCCGCCGCGAGGAGCCACGCCCGACCGAGCGAGCGCGGCCGGCCGAACGCCGCTCGTACTCCCGCGGGGACGCCCAGCGCGACCAGCCCGAGAACGACGACCGCCGGAGGCAATCAGGACCGAGACGGCGCCGCGAAGATGGTGAGCCCGCCGAGCTTTCGCGCTCGCTCGAACGCGAGCTGGCCGAGCGGCATCCGAGCGACCGCGGCGAGCGCGAAGAGCGGCAGCAGGAAGAAGTATGAGAAGAGGCTCCGCCACGCGAAGAAGAGCGGAACGATCGCGAGCGCTGCCCCAAGCTCCGGACTCGTTTTGCGCGTCCGCCATGCGACCACCAGGCAAATGATGCCTGCTGCTCCTTCGAGCAGTGAATACGCGACGGTCGGAAGGAACGGCAGGCCGCCGTTCGTGAACAGGAAGATCAGGCCCGCACCGCGAGCGAACATCGGCTCGACGACCGGCGTGACGATGCCGGCCATCCAGGCCTGCGGGTCGTGAACGATGAACGGAAGGTTCGTCACGGCGAAGATGGCCGCCGCGATCGCCACGTCGCGCGCGGCGGCGCGCCAGCCGCGCTCGGTGATCACGGCAATGATCCAGAACGGCGCGAAGAACCACGCGATCTGTTTCGTCGCGAGCGCTAGGCCGAGCGGCACCGCCGCCCATTTGCGGTCGCGGTACATCCACGCGACGACAAGCGGCAGCGCGTAGAGCAGGTCCGAGCTGCCGCCGACCGTGAAGGCGCTGATGCTCGCTGCGCCGAGGAGAGCGGTAAAGAAGAACGGACGGAGCGTGCGCGGTGCGCGGGCGACGACGAGCGCCATCGCCACGAGGAGGCATGCGACGTACAGGTAGTTCGTGTCCCAGCCGAATGCGACGACCGGCACGAGGAACAGGAACGAAAGCGCGGGATACGACGGACGCCAGACGAACTCGTCGTTTATCCCGATGCCGCTCGCGCGCTGATCCCAGACCTGGTCCATCTGATCGTCGCTGGGATAGATCGCGACGTTCGAGAACGCGCCGCTCCGCAGCGGCGTGGTGCGGTCCGGTCCGATGCCGAGGCTCTGGTAACACGCGAACACGTCCAGATCCGTGTACGGGTCGCGGCCTTGAAGCACGAGGCGCGCGGCGCACTCGTTCAGAGCGATCGCGTCGTTGTGGTACGGCGTCCAGTCGAGCGAGTGCTGCTTGGGCATGCCAACGAGCCATCCGAAGCCGACGAGCGCCATGATGCACACGAAAGCCCAGGTGCCGCGCACGAACCAGGCGCGTCCGGGCATCGGCGCTACGGCATCGCCTCGACCGGTTCCCACGAGCGCCGCGATGAGGAGGCCGATCGCGAGCGCGATCGCGAGCACGACGACGCCGACGCCACCTCGGCCGGGGTGCTCGAGGATGATGCTGTTGACGATCCCTGCGAAATAGAGCGCCGCACCGGCGACGGCTACCGCCGCGATGCGAGAGAGGGCGCGCACCGGGTTACAGCGCTTGCCGTGTTACGACGCCGCCCCCGATGACCTCGTCGCCGTCGTAAAAAACGGCGGCCTGACCCGGCGCCACGAGGGCCGGGGATTCGAGGTCGAGCGTCGCGTGGGTTAGATCCACGTCGACGGATGCGGCAAGAGGGATGCCGCGGTAGCGCAGGACCACATTCGTGGCGAAACGAGATGACGGCGCCTCACCCGAGATGAAGCGCACATCGGCCAACGTGTACGTCGTTCGCGCTATCTCAGCACGCGTCCCCACGACCGCTGCGCGCCTCTCGGTGTCGAGGTGAAGCACGTACAAACGCTCGCCAGTCGCGATCCCAACGCCGGTGCGCTGGCCGACGGTGAGCGCGCCGATGCCGGCGTGTGTCCCGACGACCGTCCCATCCGACCGCTCGACTGGACCGGGGACGAATCCCTCCGGGGCGCGGTCGCGCACGAGCTTGCGGTAGTCGCCCGGCGCGAAGCAGATGTCCATGCTCTCGGCTTTCGTCGCGGTCGCGAGACCGAACCGCGCCGCGATCGCGCGCGTCTCGGATTTATCGCGCAGCTCGCCTATTGGGAACTCGACCCGCGCAAGCTCGCGCTGGCCAAGCATGTAGAGGGCGTAGGACTGGTCCTTCGATGGATCGCGAGCGCGAAGCAGGTGCCGGCGTCCGTCGTCGCCCGTCGCGGCGCGGACGTAATGCCCGGTCGCGAGTCGATCTCCGCCGAACTTGGCGACGACGTCGTGGAGCAACGCGTCGAACTTCACGTGCTGGTTGCACGAGACGCACGGATTCGGCGTCTCACCGCCCGCGTACGCGTTCACGAAACGGTCGACGACCTGTTCGCCGAAGACATCGGCGTAATCGAGCGCATAGAAAGGAATGCCGAGGGCGTTCGCGGCGCGGCGCGCGTCCTCCCCCGCCTCGTCGGTTCCGCAGCAGCGCGGGGCGTCGACGTCTCCGCCCGACGGGACGAGCCGCATCCACACGCCCACCACGTCGTCTCCCCGCTCGGCGAGGATCGCAGCGGCCACGGACGAATCCACGCCACCGCTCATCGCGACGAAGACCCGGCTCATGCGATCGCCTTCACGTGCGCGTCGACGATCGCGGCGCGCAACGCCCGGATCGCGGTGAGGACACAGCTCTCGTGATCCTCGTCTATGGGGCCGATCTCGCCGGCGACGTCTGCGACGCTGATCCCGAGCGCTTCGCTCCGCGCGCGGCCACGCGCCAGACGCGCGAGCGCGGACGATGCCTTCGTCGAGACTTCGCATCCGGAGCTCGACACGCGCGCGGTCATGACGAGGCCGCCCTCGACGTCCACATCGATCTTCACGCGGTCACCGTCGCGAGGATTCGCGTCGCTGCCGACGCCGCGGGTCAAACCGCCACCGCGGCGGAGTCCCGGAGTCGTGTCACGACACGCGAAAGCGCATCGACGAATCGGTCGATCTGGTCTTCGGTCGTCGAGCGACCCACGGTGACGCGCAGCGAGCCCTTCGCGAGCTCGCGGTCGACCCCGAGCGCGAGCAGAACCTGTGAGGGCTCGGTCTCGCCCGACGTGCACGCAGATCCGCTCGAGACGGCGAAACCCTCGAGGTCGAGCGCCACGATGAGCGACTCTCCGTCCGTGCCGGGGACGCAGAACGACGCGTTGTTCGGCAGCCGCTGCGTCGGGTGGCCGTTCAGGACGGCGTCAGGGACGCGGGCGCGCACGGCGGCAATGAGATGGTCGCGCAGTTTCGCCTGCCGTGGCGACTCTGTCGCGCGAAGCTCGCGCGCGATGCGCATGGCGACACCGAGGCCGACAACGCCCGCCACGTTCTCCGTGCCGGTCCGCCTGCCCTTCTCCTGCCCGCCTCCGGTCTGCATCGTCGCGAGGCGCGTCCCGCGGCGCACGTAGAGCGCCCCGACGCCCTTGGGTCCGTAGAACTTGTGCGCGTTGATCGAGAGGAGATCGACAGGGATCGTGCGTACGTCTACTTCGAGAGCGCCAACGGTCTGCACCGCGTCGCTGTGGAAGGTCACGCCCTCCTCACGGCAGAGCGCGCCGATCTCGGCGATCGGCTCGATTGTTCCGATCTCGTTGTTGGCGTGCATCACCGAGACGAGCGAGGTGCGCTCGTCGATCGCGTCGCGGATGGCCTCGGGATCGACGATCCCAAAGCGGTCCACACCGACGACGTCGACGCGCACGCCCTCGTGGCGCTCCATGTCGCGCGCCGTGTCGATGACCGCGTGATGCTCGACGGCGGTCGTGACCAGGCCGTCGCGCTCTTCGCGTCGCGCTTTCAGAGCGCCGCGGAGCGCCAGGTTGTCGGCTTCGGTGCCGCCGCTCGTGAAGACGATCTCGCTCGGGTCGGCGTTGATCGCGGCCGCGACCTCATCGCGGGCGCGGTCGACGGCCGCGCGGGCGGCCCGTCCCTCGGCGTAGATGCTGGAGGGATTGCCGTGCGTTTCGCGGAGCAC
>DATCPK010000102.1:0-1644 GCA_036570125.1 Candidatus Limnocylindria bacterium | reverse complement strand
GGCTCTTCTCATCCACCCGCTGCGCTCGGCGGACCAGACCATCGGCGTCCTGTTCGTCACCTGGCGCGAGCCGCACGTCTTCACCGACGAGGAGCGCGAGCTCATCGGCATCCTCGCCGGCGTTGGCGCGTCGACCATGCGATCCATCCGTCTCTACCGCGAGCTCGATGAGGCGTACCTCTCAACGGTCTCGACGCTCATGTCCACGATCGTCGCGCGCGACCACTACCGCGAGGACCATCAGCGCAAGATCGCGGCGGACGCGGTCGCCGTGGGCGAGCGTCTCGAGATGGGCGAGCACGAGCTCCGCGATCTTCGGTACGCGTCGCTGTTCCACTCGCTCGGCAAGATCGGCGTGCCCGCCGCGATCCTTTCGAAGGCCGGTCCGCTCACGCCCGAAGAGAAAAAGATCATGCAGGAGCATCCGCTCCTTGGCGCGCGCATTCTCGAGTCGATCCGCTTCCTGCGTGGCGTGGTGCCGATCGTGCGTCACGCCTATGAGCGCTGGGACGGCACCGGGTATCCCGACGCGCTCGTCGCCGACCAGATCCCGCTTTCGGCGCGGATCCTCGCCGTCGCGATCGCCTTCGAGTCGATGCTCGCCGAGCGGCCGTACCGGCCCGCGCGGCGCGAGGATCAGGCCCTCGCCGAGATCAAGGGTTTCGCCGGAACGTACTACGACCCGACCGTGGTGAACGCGTTCGTCTCGATGGTCGAGGCGCGCGGGATCATCCACGCCGCGGAGGAGGACGTCGCTTCGACGAGCCGCGAGCTCTCGATCCTCTCCGAGCTCACGCCGGAATTCCACACGATCCTCGACCTGCAGCAGCTGCTCGATCGCACGCTGGTCGTGCTCCTGCGCGCCGTCCCGGGCGCGTCGCTGACGATCATGCTGCACGACCAGCAGTCCGACGAGCTCGTCTCGCGTGCCGTCGCGGGCGCGTGGACCACGATCGATTCGCCCGCGCGCATGGCGAGCGACCGCGGCATCTCCGGTTGGGTCTTCACGCACCGCGAAGGGCAGATCGTCGACGACGTGCGGGCCGACCCTCGTTACATCGGCGATCCGCGCGTCCGGAGCGAGCTCATCGTCCCGCTCGTCTCGCGCGGGCAGGCGGTGGGCGTGCTCGTGCTGAGCCATCCCGCCGTGGCCGCGTTCAGCAAGCGGGACCTGACGCTCATGGAGACGGTCGGCGCCCAGATCGCGGCTCAGATCGAGGTTGCGGAGCTGCACGAGCGGTTGAAGCGCGCCGCGAACACCGACGCCCTCACCGGCATCCACAACTACCGCTACTTCTACGACCGCCTCGAGGAGGAGGTCGCACGCGCCGAGCGGCGCCAGTCCGCACTGGCCGTGGCCTTCTTCGACATCGACGAGCTGAAGAAGGTGAACGACACGTACGGCCACCTCGCGGGTAACGAGGTCCTGCGCATGCTCGGGCAGACCATCACCGAACGGGTGCGAACAGAGGACGTGCCGGCCCGGTACGGCGGCGACGAGTTCGCGATCGTGATGCCCGACACGGCGCGTGAAGAGGCCGAAAAAGTGGTCATCCGTTTGATGGAGATCCTCGATGCAACCGACGTAAAGCTCCCCGGCGGCGGCGCGATCAGGATGCCCGCGCGCTCGTGGGGCGTGTCCTC
>DATCPK010000101.1:0-15310 GCA_036570125.1 Candidatus Limnocylindria bacterium | reverse complement strand
AGCGCGGCACCCTGCCGCGGCGGCGATGAGGCACGCCTCGACCTTGGGCAGCATGCCGCCCTCGATGGTCCCGTCATCGACGAGGGCGCGCGCCTTGTCGGCGTCGAGCTGCGCGATCACGCGGCCGTCCTTGCCGCGAACCCCAGGTACGTCGGTGACGAAGACGAGAAGCCGCGCGCTCAAGCTGGCGGCGATCGCGCCTGCCGCCGCGTCACCGTTGACGTTGAGCACCTCTCCCGTTGCGCGATCGAGCGCGGCAGGCGCAACGATCGGAACGCGGCCCGCGTCGATGAGCTCTTCGATGAGCGCGCTGTCGACGAGGCTCACGCGCCCGACGAAGCCGAGCTCGGCATCTTCACGTTCGGCGCGAAGCATTCCTCCGTCGATGCCGGTGAGGCCGACCGCGGGGACTCCCCGTCCGATGAGCGTCGCGACCACGCGTCCGTTCGCGAGCCCGCCGAGGACGGCGAGCGCGAGGTCGCGCGTCTCGGCGTCGCTGACCCGCAACCCGCGCACGAAGCGCGTCTGCATCCCCATCCGCTCGGCCCACTCGCCGACGAGCGGACCACCGCCATGCACGACGACGACCGGATGCCCCGCGTCGTTGAGCGCGACCACCGCGTCGAGCGCGGCGTCGTTCTCGGCGCCCACGGATCCGCCGATCTTCAGCACGAGAAGGTCCTTACGTGGTGTAGTCGGCATTTATCCGCACGTACTCCGCTGAGAGATCGGTGCCCCAGGCGTGCGCGGCCTCCGAGCCAACGCCGAGGTCCACGGCGATCGTGATGTCGCGCTGCTCGAACACGCGGCGCACCGCGGCGCCGTCGAACGCGCGCGGCGACCCCTCGACGAACACGGCGACGTCGGCGATGTGCACGCTCGCCCTGGTCTGATCCACTTTCGCTCCGGAACGACCCGCGGCCGCGAGGATGCGGCCCCAGTTGGGATCGGCACCGTGGATGGCCGTCTTCACGAGATTCGACGTGGTGATCGTGCGCGCGGCGCGCCGCGCGTCCTCGGCCGATGCCGCGCCACTCACGCGGACCTCGAAAACCTTGGTGACCCCTTCGCCGTCGGCCAGGACCGCGCGTGCCAGGACCTCGCAGAGGCCGCGCAGAGCATCGCCGAACTCCTTCAGGTCCGCGCCACGCGGCTCGATTCCGGAGGCGCCATTCGCGAGCAGGAGCAGCGTGTCGTTGGTGCTCGTGTCGCCGTCGATGCTGATGAGGTTGAAGCTCGCGTCCGCCGCATCTTCGAGCATTTCCTGAAGCTCGGCGGCGGCGACCTCGGCGTCCGTCATGACGAACGCGAGCATCGTCGCCATGTTCGGGTGGATCATCCCTGCGCCCTTCGCGACCCCCCGAATGTGAACGGTCCCCGCTTCGAGCTTGACGTCGATCCCGATGTTTTTCGGTTTCGTGTCGGTCGTCATGATCGCCTTCGCGACATCGTTCCAGTCGCCGGCGCGCAGACTCATCGCGGACACGGCGGCCGCGATCCGTTCGACAGGGAGTGGCACACCGATCACGCCGGTGCTCGCGACCGCGACCTCGTGCGGATCGCAACCGATCTTGTCGGCGGCCGCCTTCGCCATCGCGACCGCGTTCCGCTCGCCCTGCTCACCCGTGCAGGCGTTGGCGTTCCCCGAGTTGACCACGATCGCGCGGAGCCGACCGTGCTCCAGATGCTTCCGCGTCACGACGCAGGGCGCGGCAATGACCTCGTTCGTGGTGAAGACGCCCGCAGCCGCGCAGGTTCGATCCGACACGATGAGCGCGACGTCGGTGCGCTTAGGCGTGCCGTCCCGGACGCCCGCCGACGCAACGCCCACCGTGAAACCGAGGACGTCGTTCGTCACGGCCACAGGGGGAGCGCCTCGAGCCCCATCGTCTCGGGATAGCCGAACCGCGCGTTGAAATTCTGAAGCGCTGAGCCCGCGGCGCCCTTCACCAGGTTGTCGAGCGCCGCGAACGCCACGAGACGCGCGTTGTCCTCGTCGACGAGAGCGTGCACGAGGCACCAGTTGCTGCCGAGCGTGGCCTTCGTCGCGGGATAGGTCTCGATGACGCGGACGAAGGGCTCCTCGGCGTATTCCTTCGCGTACGCCTGCGCGACGTCCTTGGCCGTCTTGCCGGGACGAAGCGGCGCGTAGCACGACGCGACGAGGCCGCGGTTCATGGGAATGAGGTGCGGCGTGAAGGTGAGCTTGAGCGGCTTGCCGAGAAGGGCCGCCGCCTCCTGCGCGATCTCAGGCGTGTGCCGGTGCTTCGGCACGCCGTACGGACGGACGCTCTCGTCGATCGTGCCGAAAAGATAGGCGTCTTCGACGGCATGACCTGCGCCGCTCACGCCCGACTTTGCGTCGACGATGACGTCCTCTGTGACGAGGCCCGCCTTCAGCGCGGGCAGCAGCGCGAGCAGCGCGGCGGTCGGGTAGCAGCCCGGATTCGCGATGAGGCGCGCGGTCCGGACGCGATCGCGCGTCAGCTCGGTGAGGCCGTAGACCGCTTCCTTCAGAAGGTCGGGCGCGGGATGCGTGTAGGCGTACCAGCGCTCGTAGAGCTTCGGATCGCGCAGCCGGAAGTCGCTGCCGATATCGATGACCGTCCGGCCCTCGTCGAGCCATTCGCGGGCCTGCTTCGCCGCCTCGCCCGCAGGCAGCGCCGTGAACACGACCTCGGCGTCACCGATGTCGGAGCCGACGACGAGAGAATCGGGCGCGGCATGGAGGTGCGGCTGGACGTCGCGCAGCGGCTTGCCCTGGTGCGAGCGCGCCACGGCCGCGACGAGCCGCGCCTCCGGGTGCCGGAGCACGAGACGAGCGAGCTCGCCGCCCGCATAACCGGTGACTCCTACGATCGCGACCCTCGTCGGCATAGACGTGGGATTATGCGGTGTGCTGGATAATTATGCAATCGCGCCGGTTATTTTTTCGCCGCGCGGTCGAGGGCCGCAGACTAGCAGCCGTGATCGACGCAAACACGATCCACATGCGCCGCGCGCTCCGACTCGCTGCGCGCGCCGCCGGCAGGACCAGTCCTAATCCGCTGGTCGGCGCGGTCGTGGTCAAGGGCGGCGTGGTCGTCGGCGAGGGCTACTACCACGCTGCGGGGGAGCCGCACGCGGAGGTCAACGCGTTTCGCAAGGCCGGCGAGGCCGCGCGCGGCGCGACGCTCTTCACGAATCTCGAGCCGTGCGCGCACCAGGGCCGCACGCCCCCGTGCGTCGACGCGGTGCGCGAGGCGGGCATCGCGCGCGTCGTCGTCGGGATGCGCGACCCCGATCCGCGGACCGACGGCAAGGGCATCCGCGGGCTCCGGGCCGCCGGCATCGCCGTCGACGAGGGTCTTCTGCGGGAAGAGGCGGAGCGACTCAACGCCGGATACCTGTCCCGCCTGAAGCACGGGCGGCCCTCGGTGTTGGTGAAGCTCACCACGACGGTCGACGGCCGCGTCACACCGGCGGTGCGACGCTCACCCGCAGTTCGTGAAGTCCATCGCCTGCGTGACCGGATGGATGCGGTCCTCGTCGGGATCGACACCGTCCTCGCCGACGACCCAGCGCTCACGGTGAGCGAGATCAAAGGACGGGACCCGCTGCGCGTCATCGTCGACGCCGACGCGCGCACTCCGACAACCGCGAAGGTCGTGCGCGCGAAGGATCCGCAGCGCACCGTGATCTTCGTCGCGCGCGATGCCGACGTGCGACGCACGAACAAGCTTCGCGAGGCGGGAGTGCTGCTTGTGACCGCGCCGCGCGTCGACGGCGGCCTCGACCTCGGCGCCGTCCTGCGCTGGCTCGGCGAGCACGGTGTGAACACGCTGATGAGCGAGGCCGGCCCGCAGGTGGCCGGCGCGCTCGTGCGCGACGGTCTCGCCGATCGCATGCTCTTCATCCTCTCGCCCGTCGCCGGCGGCGACGGCCCGCCCGCGCTCGACGGCGTCCCGAAGGCGAGCGACCTTCAAGACGTGCGCGTGCGCAAGGTCGGCGCCGATTTCATGTTTGAAGGAACGCTGGGCTAGGGGCGACCGGCTATTGCGCTCCGCGTTGCCACTGCGTCGCGCTCGTCAGCAGCTGTTTGTCGGTCCCGCCGCGCAGATGCGCATCGAGCGTCGAGATCGTCGAGTTGTCGTCGAACGAGAAGAGGACCGCGACACCCTCGAAGTGCTGGACCGTGGGCGCTGGAACGGTCTTCATGTCCTTGACCGACGTCCACGACTTGTTGTCGTCGAAGAACGGGAGCGCTCGCATGATGTGGAAGCCGCTCTCATCGACGATCGTCTGCGCACGAGCGCTCGGCAGGCACAAGACGATGGCCGCGAGAAGCACCGCGGCCGCGATGGATGGATTCAGCACGATCGCCGCGAGCCCACGACGTAGCAGAGCGACCGGACGGCGCGCGCCTTCGTGCCACCCGCGCAGCGTGCCGCGAGCCCAGGCTGTGGCCGCCTTCCCCATCGCCACGCGCACGATGCCGGCCGCGAGCATCGCGGCGGCCGCGAACGCTGCGGCGAGGATGCGCGGATCGAATCCAGCGAGTGGGTAGTCCAGCAGGTACGCACCGACCGCGACCGGCGTGCGCGTCGCGATAGCGAGCGCATCCGGCAAGAGCGCGGTGAACGTGAGACCGGCGAGCGCGAAGACGAGTCCGACGACCGTCGGCACGAGCGGGTCGTCTTCGTCGTGGAAGTGATCGCGCAGCGAGTCGGTCGCGTTCTGCAGCTCGAGGAAGGAGCTACCGGCGAGATCGAGGCTGCCGCCGCTCGCCTCTTTCACGACGCGCGCGAGCGGACCGGCGAGCGTCGGCTCCGCAACGCCTTCGACCGGGATGCCGAATGCGACGGGCCTGCCCTTCGTGCGCACGACGACACGCCCGCGGCGCGACTTGATCTCGCGCACGTCGGTCCAGGGGACGTCGATCGGCTCCTTCGCGTTGATGCGGAAGCCGAGCTGCTCGAGCGTGATCTGCAGCTTCTGCTCCGGGTAGCCCATCACGATCGGCCCGCGTAGAAGGACGCCGCTCGGAGGAAGAACGAACCGCGGCTTCGGCGGCGGCTTCACCTTCTCGGGCTTCGCGGCCTTGACCTTCTCGGGCTTGAGCGCCTTCTCGGACTTCGCCGCCTTTTCTTTCTTCGGCTTCGCGGCCTTTTCTTTCTTCGTCGGGATCGGTGGCGCCTCGACGGCGGCTTTGGCCACCGGCGTCGGCATCGCGGCGGCGAGCGGAGGCAGCGGCGGAGGCGCTTCGCGCATCGGTGTTTCGGGCTCCGGCGGCGCGACCGGCGCGGTGTACGAAGGCGGCGTGTAGGACGGTGGCGTGTACTGGGGCGCGGGCGCTGGCGCGAACGTCTGCGGCGGTGGGGCCGCAGGAGCGGGCGGCGCCGTTGGCGCGAACGACTGCGGCGGCGGCGTGTACGCCGGCGGCGCTGGCGGAGCAGCCGGGGCCTCCGGCGACGGCGTCCCGCTGAACTTACCCATCCCCGGGAAAAGGTCGCCGACGGTGAGCGGCTTGTGGCCGGGCATCGTCACCGACGGCGTCGGCGAGGGCTGGGGCGGCGGTGGCGGCGCAGGTGCGACGGCCGGCGCGGCTGTCGGGATCATCCAGTCGCTCGGCTTCGGTGGAGCGGCCGTCTCCCAGTCAGGCGGCGCGGGCGTGGCGACGGGACCCGGCACGAGGCCGAGGGCGACAAGGCGCGGGTCGACTTCGTCCGTCATCCGGTCACCCGGCGATGCCGCTGCATGCGCTGGCTAGATTGGGGCAAGCATCGACCGGTGGGAAGACTGCGAGGTCGTGTCGCTTCTTCACTCAAATGGCCTCGAGAGCCGCGCGCGCGTCGCGCAGTGCTGCGACAGCGAGATCCCGATCGACCCGCGTGAAGCGGAGAGCTTCGCCCGGCCGTCGCTGACCGACGAGACCGAGATCGGCGGTGATCACTGTCGCGATGACCGGATAGCCGCCGGTAGCTTGATGCTCGGCGAGCAGGACGATCGGGGCGCCGCCCGACGGGATCTGCACGGCCCCGGCAACCACACCGGTCGTGAGGATCTCGCCGTCGCGCGCGGCGATCCGCGGGCCACTCAGGCGCGTGCCCATGCGGTCGCTCGCAGGTTCGACGCGGAATTCAGAGCGGAAGAACAGGGAATGGGCCTCACCGGTGAAACGTTGCGCGTGCGGACCCGTGATGGCGCGTATCTGTCCGGTGTCGTAATCGGGACTGACCGCGAAACGACCGGCCCGCTCGACATCCACGCGAGAAATCCCTAGCGGCAGGCCCTCTCCCGCGCGCAGCGCTCGGCCCAAGCCCGCCGGCAGATAGGCGGAACGGCTTCCGAGGATCGTTTCGGTCGCTATGCCGCCGGAGACGGCGAGGTACGCGAACCGCGAACGCTCGCCGCACCTGACGGTGAAGGTCTCGCCTGGACGCGCGAACGTCGCGGTCCATCCCGGGACGAGGTCGCGCCCACGCAGCGCAACGTCGCGGCCCGTGACCGCGACGAGCCGACGGTCATCGCAGCGAAATGTGAAGGCCTCGCCGACGATCTCGATCGCCGCGGCGTCGGCGTCGTTGCCGACAAGGGCCTGCGCCGCCGCGAAGGCCGCGGGGTCGGCGGGACCGGACGGCGGGACGCCTTCGCGAAGATGACCGAAGCGGCCACGGTCCTGCACGGTCGCGCGCAGCGCGGTCGCCTCAATGCGGATCACGACGCGACGAAGCGCACGCGATCGCCGGGCCGGATGAGCGCGGGGGTTTCTCTCGTGCTGTCAAAGATGCGGAGGTCGGTCCGTCCGATGAGCCGCCACCCGCCCGGCGAATCGAATGGATAGACCGAGGTCTGGCCATCGGCGATCGCGACGGATCCTGCTGGCACGCGCTCGCGCGGGCGCACCAGACGGGGCGCGACGATCCGCGGATCGAGCGCGCCGCAGTACGCGAACCCCGGGAGGAACCCGAGGAAGAACGCGCGATACACGCGACCGCTATGCAACGCGATGAGCTCCTCGACCGAGAGCTTCGACCGCTCGGCGGTCTCCGACAGGTCAGGACCGTCGTACCGGGTCGGGACCTCGATCTCGCGACCGCCTTCGATCGACGTGCGACGCTCGGCCCTCGCGAGCCGCACGACCTCGCGCTCGGCGTCGGCCGGCGCGATGCGAAGCGGGTCGAACCGCACGACGACGGATGCATAGGCCGGGACCGCGCGCCCCTGACCGAGCGCATCCCACGCATCAGCGAGCGCACGTGCGCTGTCCGCGAGCGCCTCGTCGATGCGGTCACCGAGCTCGACGAGCAGCGCGCCATCGCCGAACGGACTGATCCGCGGATCGCTCAGGCCTTGAACGGCGCGACCTTCACCTTGGCTTTGCTGAGAGCGTCGCGGACCGCGCGCGCGATCTCCGGCGCGCCCGGCGTGTCGCCGTGCAGGCACAGCGTGTCGACAGCGAGCGTGAGAAAGGTCCCGTCCACGGCGGTCACGCCCCCGTTCTTTACGAACGAGAGCGCCTGCCGCACCGCATCCGCTGGATCTGTCAGCACCGAGCCGGCGATGGAGCGCGACTGCAGCGTCCCGTCCGGTTCATAGGCTCGATCCACGAAGCCTTCTCGCGCGACCTTCATCCCCGCGCCGCTCGCCTCTTGCAGCAGCGCCGAGCCGGGTGGCGCGACGATGACGAGCTCGTGCCCGCCGGTCGCCGCCTGCACGCCGAAGATGATGTTCCGCGCGACCATCGCGTCGCGCTCGCCCTGGTTGTAGAGCGCGCCATGCGCCTTCACGTGCGTGACGCGCGCGCCCATGCGCGATGCAATACCGACGAGCGAGTCGATCTGACGACGGATCGACTCGATCAGCTCGCGCGCCGGGATGTCCATCGCCACGCGCCCGAACCGCTCGCGATCGGGGTACCCGGGATGCGCGCCGATCGCGACTTTGTTCTTCATCGCGAGCTCGATGGTGGTCCGCATGGTGTTCTCGTTGCCGGCATGCCCACCGCACGCGATGTTCGCGCTGGTGATGAGCGGCATGAGCGCCATCTCCGTGCCGGCGCCCTCGCCCAAATCACTATTGAAGTCAACCGAGCCTGCCACGCCCTCGGAACATTAACGAGCGGCCATCACGCTCGGTATTACCCGATAACGCTGGGACCGAGCCGAGCGCGGGTGGCACCGGTGAGTGGGGTGTGCGCGAGCCGCGGGTGCCCCGGGGACCCGCCTCGCGGAGTGAGCGGAGCGAACGACGCGGAAGGTGGGGAGGGTGCGGCGAGCGCGCGCCCCCGAACCGGGGACAGGACCCGCGCTCGCGTTCCGGGACAGGACCCGCGGGCCAGGCGACTGTTAGACGAACAACGGAGCGAGAACGAGCGTGATGGTCGCGAGCAGTTTGATCAGGACGTGCAGGCTCGGGCCGGCAGTGTCTTTAAAGGGATCTCCGACGGTGTCGCCGACGACGGCGGCGGCGTGGGCTGCGGTCCCCTTGCCCAGCACATTGCCGTTCTCGTCCTTGAGCATCCCGGACTCGATGTACTTCTTCGCGTTATCCCACGCGCCGCCGCCGTTATTGAGAACGGTGGCGAGGATCACGCCGGCCATCGTGCCGACCATCAGCATCGCCGCTTCCGCCTCGGCCTTGAGCAGAACGCCGACCACGATCGGTGCGGCGACCGCGAGCAGGCCTGGCGCGATCATGTTGCGAAGCGCCGAGGCGGTGGTGATGTCGACGACGCGCGCGTAGTTCGGTTCCTCGGTGCCGGCCATGATCCCGGGGTGCTCACGGAACTGCGTCCGCACCTCTTGGATGATCGCGGCGCCCGCGCGGCCGACCGCGCGGATCGCGAGCGAGGAGAAGAGGTACACGAGCATCGCCCCGAGGAAACCGCCGAGGAAGACGTCGACCTTCGCGAGGTCGACGGAGGTGAACGGTTTGCCCGTGAGCTGGGTGACCTTGTCGAGATAGGCCGAGAAGAGGAGGAACGCCGCGAGGGCGGCCGAACCGACGGCGTATCCCTTGGTGAGCGCCTTCGTGGTGTTGCCGACAGCGTCGAGACGGTCCGTCCGCTCGCGGGTCTCCTCGGACGCGCGGGCCATGGACGCGACGCCGCCGGCGTTGTCCGTGATGGGACCGAACGTGTCCTCGGCGAGGATGAACGCGGCGCTCATGAGCATGCCCATCGTCGCGACCGCGGTGCCGTAGATGCCGCCGTGCGGGAGGCCGGTCGCGGCGGCCCACTGGTCGCCGAACCAGTGGCTGAGGAAGAGAGCGATGGAAATGGTGATCACCGATGCGGCGGTCGTCTCGAAGCCGACCGCGACTCCTGAGATGATCGTCGTGGCCGGGCCGGTCTTCGCGGCCTCCGCGATCTCCTTCACCGGTCGCCAGTCCCCGGACGTGTAGTACTGGGTGATGTACACGAACGCGAGGCTCGTGAGGATCCCGACGACGCCGGCGTAAAAGAACCAGATGCCGGCGCCCTTCTCGTTGAGCATCACCTGCGTGACGAGGAACATCCCGGCGATCGAAAGCGCGATCGTGATGTAGTAGCCAAGGTTCAGCGACGACATCGGGCTCTTCGTGTCGCTTCCGCGAACGGTGAAGATGCCGATCATGCTCGCGATCAGACCGAAGCCACGCACGACCAGCGGGAACAGGATCCACGCCGGATTCTGGGTGACCGTGTAGATCGCGACGCCCAGGATCATCGCGCCGATGTTTTCGGCAGCCGTCGACTCGAAGAGGTCCGCACCACGACCGGCGCAGTCGCCGACGTTGTCACCGACCAGGTCCGCGATCACAGCGGCGTTGCGCGGGTCGTCCTCGGGGATGCCCGCCTCGATCTTACCGACGAGGTCGGCGCCGAGGTCAGCGGCCTTGGTGTAGATCCCGCCGCCGAGCTGTGCGAAGAGCGCGACGAACGAGGCGCCGAACCCGAAGCCCACGATCGTGAACGGCGCCTGGTCCGGATGCTCGAACCCGCCATACGCGATGAACATGACGAACACGCCGATCAACGAGAGACCGACGACGAGGATCCCGGAAACCGCGCCACCGCGGAGCGAGATGCGAAGCGCATCCGCGACCGAGTGCTGCGCCGCCGCCGCGGTTCGTAGATTCGACTTCACCGCGACGAACATGCCGACGATGCCCGCGGCCATCGAGCAGGCGGCGCCGACGATGAACGCGACGGATGTCTTGATCGCAAGCTCCGTCGCGGAGACTCCGGGGGCCGACTCGAAGAAGTAGATGACGAGCCCGATGACGACCATGCCGCCGATGGCGAGGAGCGCGATCGTTCTGTACTGGCGCTGGATGAACGCCACAGCCGCGACGTAGATCGCGTTGGCGACTTTCTGCATCGCCGGGGTACCGGTCGGCGACCGGAGGACGTCGTAGGCGAAATAGCCGGCGACCGCGAGTGCCAGAACGCCAGAGATCGGTACGACCCACAGAAGAGGCGATGCGTTCACGAGACCCCCAAAGCGAAAAGGCCAAGAAAAAGGCGCCCGCCCCGACGGAGGGGGCCGCAGCGCTTCGATGTCATTTTAGGTCAGCCTGCCGACACGCGCAAACCGGTTAGAGTTCGGCTTGTGCCACCGCAAAAAGCATCGAAGTCCCAGCCCAAGGCCGACGCGTCAGAGAAGGCGAAGAGCAAGGATCGCGACTGGCTGACGACGGCCGAGCTCGCCACGAAGATCGGCTGGCGGGAGCACGCGCTCCGTGACGCCATGCGCGGAAAAGAGCTCCCGGGCGTCCGCCGGACCTCCTTCGGCTACCACATCGAGTCAGCCTCGGTCGAGGAGATCTCGAAGGTCCTGGGGGCGCCTCCTGCTAAGGGAAACGCTCCAAAGAGGAAGCCCGCCCGGACCTAACCACTCTCGGGGGCGCCGCCGGCCTGCGGGCTAGCGCTTTCTCAGGCGGGCGGGGAGGATTTGCAGCTCTTCGCGGTACTTCGCGACGGTGCGGCGTGCGAGGCGGATCCCGTGTTCTTCGCGAAGCTTTTCGACGATCTCCTGGTCGGAATATGGCCGCGAGTGGTCTTCGGCTTCGATGATGTTCTTGATCACGTCCTTCACGCCAAGCGACGCGGTGAAGAAGGTGGAGAACGGGATCACTTCGCCGGCGGGAAGCAGCACGAACTTGCCGGCGGTCGCACGGCTCACCGTCGACTCATGCATGCCGATACGCTCCCCCACCTCGGCGCGGGTGAGCGGCCGGAGTGACTGGACACCCTTCTCGAGGAAATCCCGCTGGCACTCGACGATGACATCGGTGATTCGTCCGATGGTCTGCCGCCGCTGATTGATGTTGTCGATGAAGAACTTCGCGCGGGTCACGTACTGGCGGATGTGCTGGCGCTCGTCGTCGGTCATCGTCGGCGCCGCGGCGCCCGCGCTGCGCGCGGCCTGGAGCTGCCCGACGAGCTGGCGATAGACGGGGTTTACGCGCAGCGAGAACCGCCGCGACTCGATGACCTCAACCTCGAACTCGCCCTTCTCATCGCGGACGATGATCACGTCGGGGCGGAGGGCGACCTGACGGCCGCCGATGCTCGTCCCGTCAGGTCCCGCCGCGAACGCGTGCGCCGGATAGGGGTTGAGGCTTTGCTTCACCCAATCCCAGCCCTGCTGCACGTCTTCGCGCGAGATGCGGAGCGCCTGCGCGATGTCGCCGAACTTGTGCTCGCCGAGCTCGCGGAGGTGGTCGGCGATGATCGCCCGCACGTGCGGCGGCACTTCCTCGCCGATCTCTAAAAGGTGGTCGATCTGGATGAGGAGGCACTCGCGCGTGTCCCGGGCGCCGATCCCCCAGGGCTCGATGCCCTGGATGGTCTTGAGGACTTCGGCGGCGTCTGCGACCGTCACTTTGATCGTCTTCGCGACCTCCTCGAGCGGCAGCTCGAGGTATCCGAAGTCGTTGAGGTTCCCAATGATGTATTCGGCGACGGGGTGCAGCCGCTTCGGCAGCAGCACGCGGGTATTCCACGAGAGGTACTCGGCGAGGGTCTGCTCGGCCTCGGCGCGGACGATCGGGTCGAGCTCGTCCTCTTCCTCGTCCCGCTGCATGAGGCTCGTGCCTTCGAGAGGCTCGGTCTCGAGGTCTTCGCTTCCTTTGTAGGGCCCTTTTCCGGTGCCGAAACAGTTCAGGCAGACCCGGCCGGCGAGGGGCTGACCGCAGAGCGGGCAGGCCTGTACCTCCTCGAGGTCGAGGGCGGGATTTTCCTGAAGCTCTTGATTGATGACGTCCTGCAGCTCGAGCGAGCTAAGTTGAAGGATGTAGTTCGCTGCGATCTGTTTCGGCGTGACCTTGAGCTGCTGTGTCGGGAGGAGTCTTAGATCCACCTCGGCTACCTTACCGCAGGGTGATAGTGCGAGCGGAATTCACGCTGTTCGCGGCCGCGATCACTCTGTCGCTGGTCGCGCTGCTCGTCGCCCCGCGACGCATTGCACAGGCATGGCGCGTGCCGACCGCCCTCTTGGTCGCCACTTTGGGCGCCATATCGCCCCTTCTTCTCTATCAGCTGACCGATCCGGCCCTGGCTGCGGGCCGCGCTTTATGGGAGTGGTCGGCCGCCGGAGGACCGACCATCCAGGCGTCCTACCGGCTCGACGGGCTCGGCGCTGTCGCCGTCTCGGCTGGGTTCGCGTACGTCGCCGCGGCTCTTCTCGGCAATGCGCGCTCGGCGAGCTCTCCGCGGCTCCTTCCCGCTCTCGCTCTGGCCATCGGCTTCACGTTCATAGCGGTCGTGGTCACGGTCGACCTCGTGGCCGCGGCCGTCGCGATCGCGGTCCTCGCGGCGGTCAGCGCCTTCGCGACTCTGCTCGTGGCGCCGGCGCCTTCGGCGATGCGCATCGCGGGGTACTTCGCGGTCGGGATCCAGGGGTTCGTCGTGGCCGCGCTCCTCATCGCGCGGCAGGGAGGCGCGTCGCTCGCCTTTGACGCGATATCGCCGTCGGCGATCAGTCCGGGCGCGATCCTCGCCGCGACCGCGGGTGCGGGCCTCTTCGCGGGCCTGTACCCCTTCGTCCCGTGGCGCTATCAGCCCGCGCAGGCGCTCCTCGCCGCAGAACGCGAACCACTCCGCGGGCTGCTCGCGATGCCGGCGGGCGTGGCCGCATCGATCGTTCTCCTCCGACTCCTCGGCGTGACGAGCATCGACCTTTCGACACTTGGGCTGCCGGTCATCGGAGTCGTGCCGCGGCTCGTCGTCCTCGGCCTCGTGCTGATCGCGTTCGCTGTGCGAGCTCGCGCGCGCGGACGGGCGTCGCGGCGCGGGATCGTGACGACGATCGTCGCGGCCGCGGTGCTCGCCGGTTGGGATCAGCTTCACTGGAGCTACTTCGTGCTCGCGGCGGCGGCGCTCACGATCCTCTATGCGGCCGCCGTCTCCCTCGCACTTCCCGAGCAGTGGGAGGTCGCGCGCCACGACGTGACGCTCGCGACTCTGTGGATCGCGTTCGCGGTCGGCACCCCGATGGCGCTCGCATCCGGCCTGTTCATCCTGGTGGGCGCGGGGTTCGCCGCGCTCCTCGAGAGCGTGTGGATGCCGCCGCACCGCGCGTACATGGCGATCATGTCAACGAGCGTCTGGACCGTGACGGGGGTCATCGGCCTCGCGGCCGGCGCGGCGAGCGCGGGGGATCCCTCGACCGCGGTGGCGGCCGTCCTCGTCGTGATGGTCGTTCTCGTTCTCGAGCTCGCGCATGCCGGCCGGCGCCTTGCGCAAGGCGAAGCGCCGCCGGATCTCGACATCGCGGCAGCGATCGCCGCGCTCTTCAGCACCGCGCTCCTCGCGAGCCTCCTGTCGTTGCCGATACCCGACGCGCTCGCACTTCTGAAGCGGCCGATCGGTGCGATCGATCCGGTGATCGCGATCGGTGCGGTCGTGGCGGCCACGATCCTCGTCATCGCCGCGCGGATGCTGCGGCCGCTCCTGCCTGACCTCGAAGCTCTCGCTGGACGATTGCAGCGGTTCGTGTGGGCGGCCGATCCGGTCCCCACCGGAGTCGCGACATTCAGAGCGCTCGAGCGCGCGGTGACCGTCGCCACCGGAGGTTTCGCGCTCTTCGAGCAGCGCGCCGGCGTGTGGCTCGCCGCCGTCCTCATCGTCGCGCTCCTGGTCTGGTCGACCCGCTAGGTGATCCCGCTCGGCATCGTCGCGCTCGCGACCCTCGCCGCGAACGGTTCGCGGCAGCTTCGCTATTCGGCGGTGGCGCTGCTTGGCGTGTCGCTCGCCGCGAACGTCGTGACCGCCGGACAGCTCACCGTGACCCAGCTCGCCGTCGAGGGCTGCGGAGCGCTCGTGGCATGCGGGATCCTGTACGTCGCGGCGCGCGACCGGACATACGGTGAGGATCCCGGATGGCGGCTCTGGCTCGCGACGATCGTCGCCGCCGCGGCAACGGCGGCATGCTTCGCGACGCTCCGCACCGCGTCGAGCGAGACCGTCAGCGTCCCGCTCATCGGCGAGGACCCGAGTGGGGTCACGGCGCAGGTCGCGGCCTTCTGGCTCATCTCGTCGGGCGTCGCGATCCTCGTGACCGCTCGCACGCCGGTGCGCGGATCGCTCGGCGCGATCCTGATGATCACCGGCGTCGAGCTCCTCGTCCGCCTCCTGACCGTGCCGCAGCTCGGGCTCTCCCTTCTTTTCGGATGGGTCGAGGTCGTCATCGCGCTCGTGGGCGGTTTCCTGATCGTGAACGAGCGAGTGGTGCGCGAGAATTGATCATCGCGGCGGCACCGCTCGTTCTCGCGGTCGCGGCGTGCGGAGCGTTCGTGCTGCGGAAGCGCCTCAACATCGTCGGGCCCTTCTCGCTGGCCGCGATCGTCGTGGCGTTCGTCATCGTGATCCTGAGCCCGCTCGACACCATCGGGAATCTTCTCGATCTCGAGCTCCGCGCGAGCGGACTGGGAAGTCTCGCGTCGTGCGTGATCCTCGCGACGCTTTTCCTGCTCGTGCTCGACGTGTGGCTAGACGAGCCCGCCTACAACTTCTTCCCGACGGCGCTGGCGGTCGGCGCGACCTCGCTCGGGGTGCTTGTCCTCACCGCGCCGCTCGCGATCTTCGGCCTGCTCGTCGTCGGTCTCCTCCTGCCGGTCGGGTCTTTCGCCTTCCAGGTGCATCGCAATCGCTCGGTCGAGGCGGCAACTCGCCACTTCGGCTTCGTCGCGCTCGGGGGATGTCTGGGGATCGCCGCGCTCGCACTCGCTGCGAGCCTCCCGCACGAGCAGCCCGCGAACACGTTCGTCTTGCTCGTCGTCGTGCTCGTCGTCGCTTTCGCGCTGCTCCTCGCCGCCATCCCCTTCCACACGCACGCCGCGCTGC
>DATCPK010000100.1:0-5391 GCA_036570125.1 Candidatus Limnocylindria bacterium | reverse complement strand
GCCCGCGAAGATCACGGTCAAGTTCGTGGATCGGCCGGACCGCAAGGCGAACAACCTCGGCAGCAAGGGGCTCGGCGAGCCACCGATCATCCCCACCGCGGCCGCGATCGCGAACGCGGTCGCGAACGCCACCGGCGCGCGCGTCCGGCACGCGCCCTTGACGCGGGCGCGGGTCCTCGAGGCACTCGCGATCGCCGGAGCTCGGTCTTGAACGCCTTCTCCTACGCGCGCCCGCGCGCGCTCGCCGACGCGCTCCGCATGCTGCGAAGCGGCGCGGTCGCGCTCGCCGGCGGGACCGATCTCGTCGGCCTGATGAAGGACGGCCTCGCGCGGCCGCAGTCGCTCGTCGATCTCACCGGCATCGAGGGTTTGCGAGGGTGGTCTCACGCGAAGGGCCGCGGCCTGCGCATCGGCGCGCTCACGCCCCTCGTCGAGCTCGAGACGAGCGACGCGCTCGCGAAGACCATGCCGATCCTGCGCGAATCACTGCGCGACGCTGCGACGCTACAGCTGCGCACCATGGGCACCGTCGGCGGCAATCTCCTGCAGCGGAATCGGTGCTGGTACTTCCGCGACGAAGGAACGGTCTGCTGGCTCAAGGGCGGCAACCGCTGCTTCGCGATCGACGGCGAGAACCGCTACCACGCGATCATCGGCGCGCAGGAGTGCGTCATCGTCTCGCCGTCCGATCTCGTGCCGGCGCTTCTGGCATACGACGCGGAGATCGCGCTCACGAGCTCGCGCGGCACCCGGCGGATGAAGCTCGCCGACCTCTTCGTGACGCCTCACGGCAAAGATCGGCGCGAGCATTCGCTGCGTGTGGGCGAGCTCATCACCGAGGTGCGCGTACCTGAGGCCGCGCTCGCGCGACGCGGCACGTACCTCAAGGCGATGGATCGAAAGGCCTGGAGCTTCGCCCTCGTCTCCGTCGCGGCGGCCGCGAAGATCGAGCGTGGGGTCGCACGCGACGTGCGTCTGATCATGGGCGGCGTCGCGCCCGTTCCGTGGCGCGTGATCGCGGCGGAGAAGGGCCTCGAGGGAAGCACGCTCGACGATGCGAGCTGCGCCGACGCAGCGGACCGCCTGCTCGCGGGCGCGACACCGCTCCGCGACAACGGGTACAAGGTCACGCTCGCGCGCGAGCTCGTGCGGCGCGCGCTGCGGTCGCTCGTAGCGTGAACGCCATCGCTGAGCGCGGACTCGTCGAAGCGATCGAAACGACGCTCTTCATGTATCCCGCCGTCCACGGCCTGGCGCAGGACCTGGGGATCCCCGGACTGCGCGGCCGCATCACGAAGGTCTCGCATCCTCTCGCGAACCTGTGCGGCGATGCGCGCTTCTCCGAGCGCGAGTCCGAGGCCATGATCGAAAAGGTTCGTCAGCGCTATGGCGAGCTCGCCTTCGGGTGGGTCACCGGTCCTTCCACGCGGCCGGCGGATCTGCCGCGGCGGCTCGAAGACGCCGGCCTCACCCACGCCGACAGTCTCGCGGGGATGACGCTTACGGATCTTGCGACGCCGATCGCGGCGAACCCAAGCGTGCGCATCGAGGAGACCACGATGAAGGACGCGCTTCCCGAGAGCGAGATGATGGCGCGCGCTTACGGGATGCCGCTCGACGTCATGCGGGTCTTCAACGAGATGCTCGCCGGGGCCGCCGAGCGGATCAAATCGCGCGGCTACTTCGCGTACGTCGAGGGGACCGACAAGCCCGTCGCGTGGAGCTTCCTCGCCTACATCCCCGATTCGCCGACCGTTCTTCTCGGCGGCGCCGCGACGCTCGAGGAATATCGCGGCCTGGGCCTGTACACAGCGCTCGTCGCGCGACGGCTCGCCGATGCGCGCGCGGATGGCCGCACGGCCGCAGTCATCCAGGCGGACCGCAACACCTCGGCGCCCATCTGCGCGAAGCTCGGCTTCCGCGAGATCTGCGGGTTGGAGATCTTCGCCTCAGCGCACGAGTAAGTTGCGCTAGAAACCTAGAGTCCTTCGAGAAGCACCGGAAGAGCGCTGACAAGCCGCACCGCACCCGTCAGGAGCAGGACCCCCAGAGCGGCGTACCCGAGCGCCGCGAGCCTCCGCCAATAGGCCAGAGCCGCCACTGACAGAGATCCAACAATGATGATCGTCGGCAGCGCGTCCGGGCTGCTACCAAGTCCACTCGCGGAGAGCAGCAGGAGCGCGGCAACGAACAGAAGTGCGAGCCAACCGAGACCGACGACGAACCAGGCCCGGGTCGCGCTCTGAGCCGCGATCGCGGGCAGCCGGTCGAGAACCAAGGCGATCAGGATGCCGAACAGAAGGAAGAGCACGGCGAACATGACCACGTTCAGCGGCGCCGAGCCGAATCTACTGAAGTCCGAGTTCACCGGATCCAATACGGCGATCCCGGCCGCGACGAGGAGGAAGACGCCGAACCCCAGCCCCTGCCATGGCCCGAGCCTTCGAAGCCATGGCTCGACGACCGCGTAGACAAGGCCCCCGAGGACACCGAGCGCGACCCCGACGAGGAGAACCCCGATCGTCCCGCCGAGTGTGATTTCGCCGACGCGGTTCCCGTTGGTGGTCGTGACGCCGGCCACGGATGGACCTGCCACAAAGCCGGTGACACGCATCGCGATCCGTCCGCCCACGCCGCCCACGATGGCTCCGGCAATGATGCCCGCGAGCGTTGCCAAGCCAACGTGACGCCCGAGATTCTTCAGGACGGACACGGCGGCCACTCTAGCGTCAACGTTCACGCGGGGGCCAGCGAACTCTGGAATCGGGCGAGCTCGTACTCATCGGCCGCGAGCTCCTCGTCGAACTCGTCCGGAAACGGCGTGCCGTCGATGAGCGGCGCGAAGTGCGCGGCGATCAGCGGGGGAAGCTCCGACGTGTCGCGAAAGTTGGTGGGGATGTCGGCGAAGTACTCGACCACGTTCGCGTGGTCGCCCTGCCGTAGGAACGAGGCGGTGACCCAGCCGCGATACCGCGGGTAGTCCTTCACCACAGGCCGGCTCTCGGTGACGACCTTTCGGAGGCGCGCGAACCCGCGATCCTCATCGGCGCGGTAGCGCGGATGGTTCCAGCAAATGAAGTGGAAAAGCTCGTGGCACGCCGAGAGACGCACCTGCCGCAGTCCCTCGTACGTTTCCACGCCGGCCGCGAGCCAAATCTCGTTTCGGTCGGGCCAGTACCCGCCGCCGCCGCGCGCGTCGTAGCGAAAGAAGGGACAACGCGCGCCGAGGGCGCGCACTTCGTCGGGAAAGCCTTCGAGCGCGCGGTCGATGAGGAGCGGGCCGGGCGTGACGTAGAGGTACGTCTTTGTGCGCCAGAGCTGCTCGCGAAGTCCACCGAGCTCGAGCGGCCGAAGTGTCCGCTCGGCGAAGGCGAGGACGACGTGACCCATGGCGTTCGGGACTGCGCTGCGTTGAAGCTCGCGATGCGGCGCGGCCATCGCGCCGAGTATCAGGCGAGTCGAGCAGCGAGGAGCGCGCGCTCGGCTGGGTTCTCGGTCAGCTCGAGCGCGCGGCGGTCGGCGGCGCGGGCCTCTTCGGACCGGCCGAGCGCGCGCAGCAGCTCAGCACGCGTGGCGTGATAGAGGTGGTACCGGTCGAGATCCGGGCCACGTCTTCGCGAGCTCGATCGCGGCGGCCATATCGGGGAGCTCGAGGACGCTGAAACCTCCGACGGACTCCTTTGCCTCGATGAAGGGGTCGTCGACGACCGTGGTCTTTTCGGTGTTCTTACGGATCGTCGTCGCGGTCCGCGTGGGCTGAAGCTCGGCGCCGCCGTCGGTGATCTTCGAGCCATCGTTTCGAACCACTTGAAGATGTCGGCGTAGACCTTCTGCTGCTCAGGGGTCGGCGCGGTCTGATAGTCCACGCCTTCGTCGATGAAGAGGAATGCGTATTTGCTCACGTTTGCCTCCCTTGCCGTTTGTGAGTACGACGAACGGCCTCCCCCCGAATAGACAGTCAGAGGCTAGCGCCGCGAGGGCTCCCAGCCACCGGCCGGAACGTCGGCCTTGCCGCGCTCTAGCGCCAGCAGGCGCCTCTTCGCCGCGAGCCCGCCGGCGTAGCCGCCCAGGGTGCCGTCGCTCGCGACGATCCGGTGGCAGGGCACGACGATCGGGATCGGATTGGCGCCGAGCGCCGCCCCCGCTGCGCGTGAGGCCTGCTCGTTCCCCGCCTGGCGCGCGACGAACTTGTATGTCGTGAGCTCGCCGTAGGGAACGCGAGCCGTGGCCGCGAGGATTCGCTGCTGGAATGGCGTGAGCGTGGCCAGGTCGATGTCCACGTCGAACGATCGGCGACGCCCGGCGAAGTACTGATCGATCTCGGTGAGCACGCGGTCGCAGCTCCGCCGGTCGGGGACCACGCCGGGACCGTAGGCGTGCGTGATCCGCGACAGCTCGCGCGGGTCGGGCGTCGAGCCGTAATGGATGTTCACCACACCGCGCGGGCCGACCGCGATCCAGAGCGGACCGAGCGGGGAGTCCATGACGTCGTATCCGACGCGGACGAGCCCCTCGCGCTTCGCGCGCGCGACCAGACGTTCGCGTGCTTCGCCGACGAGCGGTTCGAGCGCATTCATCGCACTGCCTCCTTCACTTTCTTCATCGCCTCCGCGACGCGCGAGCGCGCCGCCTCTTCGCTGCAACCGAGTGAGTCCGCGACCTCCGCGTACGTGCGCCCCTCGACCTTGCGCAGCACGAACGCGGCGCGCTGTCCCGTCGGCAGGGCGCGTACCGCCGTCGCCAGATCGGACAGCGTCACGCCGTCACGCTCGGGCGCCGCGAGGCGCAGGTCCGCGAGTGGGACGACGCGGCGCGTGCGTCGCACCCGATCGATCGCTTTGTTCGTCGCGATCTTGTAGAGCCACGCTCGCTCGTTGCCCGCGCGCGGCGGCGGCCACGCTCGGAACGCCGCGAGGAACGTCTCCTGGTAGAGGTCGTCGGCGTCCGCTCGGCTCCCGGTCAGGCGCAGCACATAGGCAAAGATCTCGCGCTCGTGGCGCTCCAAAAGCTCACCGAAGGTTACCGTTCCGATCCCACGACGATAGAACGGCCCCATTGACCGGATGTGAGATGGCACGCGCCGTGCGCTTGCTCGTCTCATGGATAAAGGCGAGAAACTCGAGAACGAGCGTGGCAAGGAACAAACTCAGGGTCTTACGGACAAACGTCGAGGCAGTCCAGCAGCTCCGAGCGACAAGCCCGAGGGCACCCCACCGCATCCGCAGGACGTGAACGAGATCGCGGAGTAGCGCTAGCGGCGCAGCTCGAAGATGATCTCGCCGTCGACCACCTGACCCGTTCGCGCGAAACCGAGCTTGTCGTGGACGCGCAGCGACGGCGCGTTGTTCGGCGTGGTCGACGACACGAAGCGCCGGATCCCGTGCTCTGTCG
>DATCPK010000099.1:0-12964 GCA_036570125.1 Candidatus Limnocylindria bacterium | reverse complement strand
GTTCCGTTCCGCGAGGCGCACGAGATCGTCGGCAAGATCGTCCGTGAGCGGCTCGCTGCGGGCAAAGATCTCGGTGGCGTGACGCTCGACGAGCTTCGCCATCACGACAAGCGGTTCGAAGCGAGCGCCTTGGAGGAGATCAAGCCGGAACGATCCCTCGCGTCTCGCGCCTCACCCGGCGGGACCGCGCCCGACCGCGTGCGCGAAGCGCTGGCTGAAGTGACGGCGGCGCTGAAGCGGTGAGCGTCGCGATCCGTCCGGCGCGCGTCGAGGACGTCGACGCGATCCGGGCACTCATCAATCGCTACGCCGCGGAGGACCGCATGCTCGAGCGGTCGCGCGATTTCCTGCTCGAGCATCTCCGCGACTTCCTCATCGCCGAGGACACGTCGGGATTTCTCGGTTGCTGCTCTCTCGCGGTGCTCACGCCGGATCTCGCAGAGGTGCGGTCGCTCGCGGTGCATCCCGAGGCGTCCGGTCGTGGCATCGGCCGCCAACTGGTGCTCGCGTGCGTCGCCGAAGCGCGCCGCCTCGGTCTGCGGCGCGTGTTCGCGCTCACGCTCGTCCCCGATTTCTTTCAGCGCTGCGGGTTCGTGCTGACGAGTCTCGGCCGGCTCCCGGAGAAGAGCGCGTCGGAGTGTCCGGTGTGCCCCAAGCGCTTCGCGTGCGACGAGCACGCGATGCTCCTCCACCTCGACGGCACCGTCCCCGAGCCTCTCGCCTCCACGGAGCCCGTCGGCTACACGCGACTGTTCCTCGGCGTGGAGCCTGGAGGGAAGTCGGCGCCGTGAGCCGGATGGGAAAGGCGGCACGATTCCTCGCGGCGGGATTCGACGCCGTCGCGATCGGTGTCCTGGCGTTCAACGAGACCGGCGGGCGATTCGCGGCGACCTTCGCCGAGTACATCTTGTGGGGCGCTGTCCTGGCCGCCGCGGTCTGCGCGATCGTCATTCTGGTCGAGAGCCTCGCGCCGCTCGCGTGGATCGGCATCGGGTACATCCTGTTCGGTGGACTTCTCACGCAGGGAAGTCCGCATTTCGGTTTCGTCCTGCTCGCGCTGGCCCTCGCGCCGATGGTCCCGCGCCCGCGCAGCTCGCTCGCGCTCGGGATCGGCATCGCGGCGGTCTCAGCTCTGGTCTCGCGCGTCGCGATCGCACTCGCTCCTTGAGTACCATCGAGGACTGTTGACGACTCGCCCGACGGTCCGAGCCGCGAACGGTCTGGTCGCGAGCGGACATCACCTCGCGACCTCCGCTGGTCTCGCCGCTCTTCGCGAAGGCGGTAACGCCGCCGATGCGGCCGCCGCCGCTGCCGCGGTCTGCGCCGTCGTGATGCCGCATCGAACGTCGATCGGCGGCGACATGTTCGCCCTCTTCTATGACACGCGGACGCGGGAGGTCACGGCGTACAACGGCTCGGGTGCGGCGCCGCACGCAATCGATCCGGAGAGCTTCGGTACGGCGTTCCCGACGCACGGCGCCACGATCGCGACGGTCCCCGGTCTCATCGCCGGCCTGGCCGACCTCGTCGCGGATCACGGCCGGCTCGGCCTGGATCGCGCGCTCGCTCCCGCGATCGGCTACGCGGAGAACGGCTTCCCCGTGAGCGACAAGCTCGCCGGGGCGATCGCCGACGAGGGTGACCGGATCGCGCTCGACGAGGAGGCCGCGCAGATCTTCGGTCCGCGCGGGCGCTGGCCTGGCGCGGGAGAGATGCTTCAGCAGCGTGACCTCGCGGTGTCGCTTCAGGAAGTCGCCCGTGACGGCGCGGACGCGTTCTATCGGGGGGACCTCGGCGAGCGCTTCGCCACCTCGATCGCGACGATCGGCGGTGCGATCGACCGCGCCGACCTCGCCGCGCACCGCACCGACCGTCCCGCGCCCCTCTTCATCAACTACCGCGGTCTGCGCATCTTCGGGCAGCCGCCGGTGTCGCAGGGACACATCCTCCTCGAGGAGCTCGCGATCGTCGAAGGCATCGACCTGCGCGCGCTCGAGTGGGGGAGCGCCGATCTCGTCCATCTCATGGTCGAGACGAAGAAGCTCGCGTTCGCGGATCGCGACGCGCATGCCGGCGATCCGGCGCGCGTCGACTTCGATGCTCGCCGCCTGCTCGACGCAGAGTTCGTCGCGAGTCGCCGCCGTGCCGTGAACGCGAAAGCGAGCGAGCGGAGCGAGGCAGGCTCGCTCATGACGCCTGCCGACACGACGTACCTCGCGGTCGTGGACCGCGACGGCAACGCGGTCTCGCTCATCGAGAGCGTGTTCAGCGCGTTCGGCGCGGCCACCGTCGTACCCGGCACGGGTATCCTCCTGAACAATCGGCTCTCGGGCTTCTCGCTCGACCCGCGCTCGCCCAATGCGATCGCGCCTGGCAAGCGCCCAGTGCACACCTTGAACACCGTGATCGCTCTCGAAGGCTCGACGCCGCGTTTCGTCTTCGGCACGCCCGGACGCCACGCGCAGGTTCAGACGAACTTTCAGCTCGCGGTGGGTCTCATCGACTTCGGCATGGACGTGCAGCAGGCGATCGAGGAACCCCGTTGGTATCACGACTCGGGGCGCACACTGAAGATGGAGCGCCGTTATCCCGAGGCCGTCCGTCGTTCGATGGCCGCGAAGGGACACGAAGTCGCGGTGCTTGGAGATTGGGACGAGATCACCGGGGGCGCGCAAGCGATCGCGATCGACCAGAACGGATCATTCGCCGGTGCCGCGGATCCGCGCCGCGAGGGTCAGGCCGCTGGGTATTAACCGCGGCCTCGTCGCCGCGGTCGCGATCTTCTGCGCTTCGGTGCTCAGCGCCTGCGAGCCTGGACCTCCGCCCGCCGAGCCCATAGCCCGCCAGTACGCCGCCGCGTGGGAGAAATCCGATTACCAGGCGATGTGGGACCTCCTGACAGACGACGCGAAAGACCAGGTCACGACCGCCGGCTTCATCGATCGACTGCCGCGCATCGCGGACGAGATGACGCTCCGCTCGCTCGACGCGAAGATCGGAACGGCCACACACCCCGCGCTTCCGAATGGCTCGCCGGATCCGCGTAAGGCGAGCGTGTCTCTCGACGTGACGTTCCACACGCAACGTGTCGGTGACATCGCCCGCACGACCGCGCTCCAGCTCGTGATGGTGGGCGACAAGGACAAGGCGGTCTGGCGGATCGCGTGGACTCCCGAAGCGATCCTCCCGCATCTCACTGCGGGTCGTCTGGTGCGCATGACGCGATTGCCCACGTCGCGCGGCCGGATCATCGCTCGGGACGGCACGGAGCTCGCCACGTTCGTCGAGGCGGGAGTCGTCGGCGTGATCACGGGTCAGATCCGCTCGGAGGCGGGACTCCTCTCGTCGCTGTCATCCGCACTCGCGATGACTCCCGACCAGATCAAGGCGAAATACACACAGTCCTGGGTGAAGCCCGACCTGTTCGTCCCGATCAAGACCGTTCCTGCGACGCAGCTCGACGCGCTTCGCACGCGGCTGTCGCTTATCGAGGGCGTGCAGGTGCAGGCGACGCGCGTGCGCAGCTACCCGACCGGGCTCGCCTCGCAGACCCTCGGCTATCTCGCGGAGGCGAGCGAGGATGAAGCAAAGGCGAAGACCGCGCGGGGTATTCAAGCCGGCGACCTCATCGGCAAGAAGGACACGGGCCTCGAGGCCGCGCTCGACGACGAGCTCGGCGGGAGTTACGGATTCCGTCTTGGCATCGTCGAGTCCGACGAGCGCCCGGTCGAGACGCTCGGCGAAACCGCGCCCGTGCCGGGGCAAGACGTCGTTCTATCGCTCGACCCCAAGCTGCAGCTCGCCGCGGAGAACGCGCTCGGCGCGAACAAGGGCGCGATCGTCGCCGAGGACCCGTGGTCGGGCGAGATCCTCGCGCTCGCGAGCCGTCCCACGTTCGATCTGAACGCACTCGTGGCCGGCGACGCGGCGGCGATCGCGCGCTATACGGCGGATCCGAACCGGCCGTTCTTCAATCGCGCGACGTTCGGCCAGTACCCGACCGGCTCATCGTTCAAGCCGGTCACCGCCGCCGCCGCGATGCGGAACGGCGTCTACAACTGGGGTGACAAGATCGACTGCCCGGCGCGCTGGACGGGCTACGGCGAGCAATGGGTTCAGCTCAACCACGAGACCGGCAACCTGGGGCCGATCGATCTGCGCACCGCGCTCGCGCGAAGCTGCAACACTTTCTTCTACGAGATCGGCAAACGCCTCAACGACCGCGATCCAAACATCCTCCCGAACACCGCGAAAAGCTTTGGCCTCGGCAAGGCGACCGACATCGACTTCGTGTTCGAGGCGGAGGGCCTCGTCCCGAGTCCTGATTGGAAGAAGCAGCACTTCACCAACCCAGCCGATCAGGTGTGGAATCCGGGAGATGCGTCGAACCTCGCGATCGGTCAGGGTTTTCTTCTCGCAACACCGATCCAGATGGCGAACTACACGTCGACCGTCGCGAACGACGGCATCCTGTGGAAGCCGCGCCTGGTCATCGAGTTCCGCGACCGCGACGGCAAGACCGTGAAGACATATCCCAAGACGCAGATGGGATCCGCGCTCACGATCCCGACCGACCTTTCGCTCATACGCGACGGCATGCATGCCGTGACCACCGATGCCGATGGCACCGTGTCATTCGTCTTCCGCAACTATTCGGTGAGCACCGCCGGGAAGAGCGGCACCGCGGAGACGTCCACGCCTGGGAAGGTCGACGCGTGGTTCATCGGATGGGCGTCCTTCGAGCAGCCGTCGATCGCGGTCGCGGCCGTGCTCGACGAATACACGGAGAGGCCGGGCGTGTTCGGATCGGTCGACTCGGCCATCGCCGTGAAAGCCGTGCTGACCGCGAAGTTCGCCACGCCGTAGCCACCTGAGGGCTCGCAACGCGGTACTAGGCTCTCGTCAAATGCGTCGCGTGTTCACGTGCGCTCTGCTCGCGGTCCTGCTCTCCGCGTGCAGTGTTGAAGCTCCCGCATATCGACCCACGCCCACGCCGCCACCGATTGCCACGGCGACCATCAAGCCGGACATCCTGCCCCTCACATACGAGGTCGATCCGCTCGCGGTCAGCGCCGGAACGGTCGTGGCCGTCAGCAAGACGGCGATCTTCTTCTCGAACCCCAACGCCTTCGTCCTCGATTGGTATATGACCGTGCGTTTCAAGAGTGCGGATGGACTGTCGGTGACCGATGAGCGGATCGGCAACGCCGGCGTGCCGCCGGATCGATCCGACCCGAAATTCCAGAACTGGTATTTCCCGATCCCGCCGGGAGACTCGTGGTCCATCGTGAGATACGACCGGACATTCACCAAGGCCGACGTGCAGGAGTTCAAGGTCGCGCGGAGCCTCGTGACAATCGGTGAAGTGAGCGGCGTTAGCCTCGCGGATCAAACGTGCGCGAACGACGCTGCGGTCGGCGTGATTGGGTGCGATCTGACCGTCGCGACCACCGCGACCGTGCCCGGGTTCTCCAAGCTCCACCTGGTCGTCTTGCTGCGGAACAAAGCCGCGCCGCGAGAGGTGATCGGTGCGCTGCAGTGGCGTCCCGAGCTCGCGACGAGTGGGAAACCATGGTTCGCCCTCGACGCCGGCGATACCGTGAAGATCCAGATGCACGATGGCTATCCGACCCCGACAGTTCCGTGGGAATACGAGGCCTTCGCGCACGCGTACCAGTTCTCCAGCCAATAACTACTCACCCCATTAGACTTTTCGTATCCCCACCGTTACCGACGCCCCCGCCTCGCGCCGCCTGGACAACGGCCTGGTCATGCACGCGCTCGAGGCGCGGCACGCGCCGGTCGTGTCGCTCTGGGTCTGGTACCAAGTCGGCGGCCGCAACGAGGTCCCCGGAACGACAGGCATGTCGCACTTCCTCGAGCACATGCTCTTCAAAGGCACGCCGAAGCATCCGAAGGGTGATCTCGACAAGCTCCTCGCGCGATACGGCGCGCTCTGGAACGCGTTCACCAGCGAAGACGTGACCTGCTACTTCGAGACGGTGCCGGCCGAGCGCTACCCGGTCGCTCTCGAGCTCGAGGCGGACCGAATGCGCAACGCGCTCATCACCACTGAAGAGACCGAGGCCGAACGCAATGTCATCGTGAGCGAGCGCGAGGGACTCGAGAACGATCCCTCGTTCCTTCTCGGCGAGCAGCTCCAGGCAGTCGCGTTCGCACGGCACCCGTATGCGCAAGGCGTCATCGGCAGCAAGGAAGAGATCAAGCTCATGACCCGCGATGGCCTCTACGCGCATTACCGCCGACACTACGCCCCGAACAACGCGTACTTCATCGTCGCGGGCGACGCGCCGGCGGAGGAGCTGCTCGATCGCGCCGCGAGTGCATTCGGCTCTCTCAATGCGGAGGTGCCGATCGAACCGCCCAAGGCGCCGGAGCCGCCGCAGTACGGCGAGAAACGCGTCATCGTTCGTCGCGCCGGTGGCGCGCTTCCGATCATCCAGATCGGCCACAAGGCGCCGCGCGCATCGGATCCGCGCGCCGCGGCGCTCTCCGCGCTCGCGGTCGCGCTCGGTGGCGCGACCGCCGGTGGGGGAGAGGCCGCGTCAGGACGGTCGTCGCGTTTCTATCGCGCGCTCGTCGACACGGGTCTCGCCACGACCGTCGACGCGTCGTTCTCGCTGATGAAGGACCCCTATCTTTTCATCGCGGAGGCGCACATGCGCCCCGGTGTGACGCACGCGCAGGTGGAAAAGGTGATCCTCGACGAGCTCGACAAGGTCGCGACGATCGCGCTCGGCGACGAAGAGTTCGCGCGGGTACGCAGGCAGATGCTGTCGGCGAGCGCGTTCATGACGGACACGGTCACGTGGCGCGCGTTCCGTTTCGGACAGCTGCTCGCGACTGAAGCGGCCACGTCGCTTGGCGAGTGGTACGACCGTCTCGCCGCGGTCACCGCGGAGGACGTCCGCGCCGCGGCCGAATCCGTGTTCAAGGAAAAGGGCCGTGTCGTTGGTTGGTTCGTGCCGGAGGCTTCGTAATGGACGTCCGCCGGCATCGCCTCGACAACGGACTACGCATTGCCGTCGTCCCGATCCCCGGACTGCTCTCCGCCGCCGTGCTCCTCGCGATCGAGGCGGGGCAGTGGTTCGAGCCCGCCGGCCGTCCCGGCATCGGACGCCTCACGGCGCAGGCCATGCTGCGCGGCACCACGACCCGTGACGCGAAGACGTGGGCCGACGCTCTGGACGGCATCGGCGCGGCGGCGCGTCTCGACGTCGGCTCGCACGCCGCGACCTTCAGCGCGCAATCGCTGGGCAGCGATCTCGATGTTCTGCTCGACCTGATGGCGGACGCGGTCGTGCGTCCGGCGTTCGCCGACAAGGAGGTCGAGCTCGTTCGGCAGCAGACCGTCGCCCAGATCGAAGAGGACGCGAAGAACACGCGCGCAGTCGCGGAGAGCGCCTGGCGCGAGATGGTCTATCCGAAGGGACATCCGTTCCGCGCCCGGCCGATCGGCGACCTCGACGTCGTGCGCGGCGCGAAGGCCGACGACCTTCGTGAGCACCACCGCCGCGCGATCCGACCGGATGGCGCGGTACTCGTCGTCGCCGGCGGGGTGGACGCGAAACAGGTCTTCGACGCGGCCGACAAAGCGTTCTCCTCATGGCGTGCCGGCGGCGCCCGCGAGGAGCGGAAAGTCCCCGAGGCGCGCCTGGCCACCGCAACAAGGAAGCTCGCCGTCGTTCCCGACAAGACGCAGAGCGACGTGGTGCTCGGCTGGCCCGGACTGCCGCGGACCGATCCGCGGTTCGTCACGGCGCGCGTCGCCAACATGGTCTTCGCGGCGGACACGTTCGCGAGCCGCGCCGGTCATGTCGTTCGCGACGAGCTCGGCCTCGCGTATTACGTGTTCAGCACCATCGGCGGCTCGCGCGGCCAATCGCCGTGGGTCGTTCGCATGGGTGTCAACCCGATCAACGTCGAGCGCGCCGTAAGCACGACCCTCGACGAGCTTCGCAAGATCGTCGACGGCAAAGTTGCGGAAGAGGATCTCGAGCTCGCGCAGGACAAGCTCGTCGGCGAGCTGGACGTCGCGCGCGAAAGCCCGGCCGGCGTCGCGTCGCTGCTCCTCGAGGGCGAGGTCTTCGAGCTCGGCGACGACTACGCGGAGCGCTACCCGCGCGAGCTGCGCGCGGTCACCCTCGATCAGGTGGTCGCGATCGCGCGCGCATTCCTTCCACCCGACCGCTACGCGCTCGCGATCGCCGGGCCGCCGCTTCCCGAGCGGGATTGAACTTTCCGAAGGCGACCATCGCGTTGCTCGACCGCACGGACGAGGTGGACATCGAAACGCAGTCGCCGAAAGGCACCACGCACTCCGTTCCCATCTGGATCGTGGTCGACGGCGACGATGTCTTCATCCGGGCGTATCGCGGGCCGACGTCGCGCTGGTACCGCGAGCTCGTGGCTCGCCCTGGGGCGGTGGTCTTAAAGGGGCAGCGCATCCCGGTGCGCGCGACCGTCGCCACGGACGCGGATTCGGTGAAGCGCACGTCGGACGGCTATCGCAAAAAATATCGCAAAGGCAGCTCGCTCGACGACATGCTGGTTCCGCTCGTATTGCCGACGACTCTCCGGCTCGAGCCGGCCTGATCGCCGTCGCGCGCTAGGGGGCCGTCCCCTCCTGCGCCTCGAAGCGGTCCGATAGCACGGTGGCCTCATCCAAGCGGTCCTTCCAGCGACTGTCGAGCGCTTCGAACTCGGTCGCCGGTGAACTTGCGGACATCAGCGAGTACTCGTGGGCGATCGTCGCGGCATCGCGGAAGTTCTTCGCCATGGCCGTGCGGTACCAGTCGAGCCGCGCCGGCGCGGCCGCGCTCGCCACGGCGTCGGCGACGCCCGCGTAGAGGACCGAGGCTGTTTCCATGTCGGCGCTGTCGCTCGCATCCCAGGGACCGGGACGGTTCGCGACGCCGTTGACGAGCTCGCTCGCTTTCGCGACGTCCAGACCGGTCGCGTCGATCATCGCGTTCCATTTCGCGCGGTCCGCTGCTTCCTGAGCGGCTTGCGACTCGCTCAGGCCGACGAACCCGGCGGACAGGATGCCCACCGCGATCAGGCCGCCGAGCACGGCGAGATGAGCTGCCTGGCGCCCCGCACTCGGCACCGTGAGATATCTGAGCAGACCGCGCACGAGCTGGAAGCCGCCGAAGATGAGAGGTCCCCAGGCTAGGAAGTACGTGCCTTGCAAGAACGCGTAGGTCAGTGCGGTGACGAGCGCGCCGCCGGCGAACCAGAGCCCACCGCGCCGCGCGTAACGGAAGGCCGCCTCTGCATCGTCGGCGGCGCCGGCGACGCCGCTCTGCGCGGCCGCCGCGAGTGCTTCGTCATAGGCGGAGCGCTTCGTCGGATCGACGAGCGTCGCGAAGGCCGCATCGAGCGCCGCGCGAAATTGCGCGACCTTGTCCGATGCCGACTCCTGGAGCTTGAGGACGTCCCGGCCGTACGCGGAGCGGATCTCCATCTCGCTCGCGTGCGGCGGAACTCCCAGAAGATCGTAGTAGCTGTTCACCAGGCGCGATCGTGACATTCACCTCAGCGCGCCGGAAGACGAACGCTTCCTGATGAGACCTCCACGAGACCCTCGCGTGCGAGCGCCCGCACGAGGCGCGGAACGCGCGCGTCGTTGATACCTCTTCGAAGCGCGTCCACGTTCATCGCGCGAGTTGACATCGCGAGCCGGCGCACGATCGCGCCGCGCACGCGGCGATCGCTCGCTGCGAATGGCGATTGCTTGCGTTGCGTCGGTCCGTCGACGCCGTCGTAGTCGCAGATCGTGCGCACGGGACAAACATCGCATCGCGGCCGCTTCGCGAGGCAGATCGTCGCACCGATGTCCATGAGCGCGTGATGCCATCGCGCAGGTTCGCGTTTCGAGCCGAAGCGACCGTCGAGCTCCACCGCCTCACGATCGGTGGCGAGACGACCGAGGATGGCGCGGCCGAGCACGCGGCGGATGTTGGTGTCGGCGAAACCCGTCGCCTCGTCGAACGCGAAGCACGCGACCGCCGACGCCGTGTACGCGCCGACGCCCGGGAGCGCATCGAGGCCCGCGACCGTCCGCGGAAGCGACGAGGCGCTCCGCGCGATCCGATGCAGGTCTCGCGCGCGCCGGTTGTATCCGAGGCCGGACCATTCGCGGAGGACCTCTCCCAGCGGTGCGCGCGAGAGCGCGCCAAGGGTCGGGAAATGCCGGAGGAAGCGTCGATAGGCGGGCACGACCCGCGAGACTTGCGTCTGCTGGAGCATCACTTCGCTCACCAGGACGCGGTACGGGTCGTGCGTGTGGCGCCACGGAAGGTCGCGGCCGTGCCGGCGGTACCAGGAGAGAACGCGGCCGCGAAACATCGCCGGTGAGGCCGGTGTGTCGTACAATTCCGCCACAGAAGAGTACGCCCGGTTGAGTGCTGAGGGCCTCCGGCCTTCAGCGCTTTTCATTACAAGGACCGCACGGGTGCAAAGGCCGTGCGCAGAGAGCGGAGGCTCCGATGAACAATCTTGACAAGCCTGTCTACGTCTCCGCGGATGGTCTGAAGAAGATCCAATCCGAGCTCGACGACCTGAAGGCCGCGGGCCGTCAGCGCGTTGCCGAGCGGATTCACGCCGCGATGGAGTTTGGTGACTTCAGCGAGAACTCCGAGCTCGAGCAGGCGAAGAACGATCAGGCGTTCCTCGAGGGGCGGATCATGACGCTCGAGCAGCAGGTGAAGAACGCGCAGATCATCGACCAGAAGACGCACCACGATAAGGTCGAGATCGGCAGCCACATCGTCGTAGAGGCGGAAGGCTCGAAGGAGCAGTACGTGATCGTCGGCTCGGCCGAGGCCGCGCCCGCCGAAGGACGCATCTCGAACGAGTCTCCGGTCGGCAAAGCACTGATGGGGCACCGCGCAGGGGAGACGGTCCGGCTGGTCGTTCCGGCCGGCGCGGTGGAGATGAAGATCCTCACCGTACGTTGAGCTCCGGGCACGAGGCGGCCTTCTGGGCCGACGAAGAGGTGCGACACCTCGCACCCGGCCGGACGCACGTCGTGCGCGATTCGAAGACTCCCTCGGGGCCGGTGCCGATATCCGGCCTGCGCGGTCCCATCATCAGCGACGCCTTGTTCCGCACGTTCAAGTCGCACGGATTCGACGTGCGCTTCGTCTACACGATCGACGACTACGACCCCATGGATTCGCAGTCGATGAAGGAACGAGCGGGCATGGCCGAGCACATGGGCAAGCCGCTTTGCATGATCCCGAGCCCCGACCCCTCGGTCGGAACGGACTTCGCCGACTATCACGCGACCCGCTTCGTCGCGCTGTTCGCGGGTCTCGGAATCACGCCCGAGTTCCACCGAATGCGCGACCTCTATCGGACGGGCGAGCTCGACCGGCAGATCGACGTCGTGCTGCGCAACGCGGAGGCGATACGACAGATCCACAAGCGCATCGCGAACGTCGACCATCCCGAAGGCTGGCTCCCCATCGCGGTGATCTGCGAGAACTGCGGGCGCATCGGCACGACGCTTGCGACCGATTACGACGGAAAGACCGTCGCGTACGAATGCAAGCGCGACTATGTGCAATGGGCCGAAGGATGCGGGCACCAGGGGCGCATCTCGCCGTTCAAGGGCAACGCGAAGCTCCTCTGGAATGAGCAGTGGTGCGCCGACTGGGATCACTTCGACGTCACGTACGAGGAAGGCGGCAAGGATCTGCTCACCGCGGGCGGATCTCGCGAACGCTCGAATGAGATCTACAGAGAGGTCTTAAAGAAGGAACCGCCCGCTGGCTTGCAGCACGAGTTCTTCCTTCTCGGTGGCAAGAAGATGGCGAGCTCGAAAGGCATCGGCGCCGAGGCGCACGAGATCGTGGCCATCTATCCGCCGGAGATCGTTCGCTTTCTGATGCTGCGCACGCCTCCGAAGCGCCACCTCGAGTTCGATCCGGCCGGCATGACCCTGCCCCGCCTGATGGACGAGTACGACCGCGCCGCGGACGCGTACCGCGAGGACCCCGAGAGCGATCTCGCGAAGACCTGGCGCCTGTCGCAGGTCTCGCCAACGCCGGCCGCGCCCGGCTTCCGCGTGCGCTTCACGACCGTCGCGGCATGGCTACAGATCCCGAGCATCAAGCCGGACGCCGAGGCCGAGAAGGAGAAGGGCGCGCGCCTGACCAACGCGGAGCTGCGGGAGCTCCACCAGCGCATCGAGCTCGCGCGCGCCTGGCTCGAGCGGTGGGCGCCAGAAGAAGCGCGGTTCCAGGTGCAGGAGACGACCCCGAAGGTGGAGCTCACGCCGGAACAGCGTCGATACCTATTCGCCATTAAGGCGCTCATTGGCACGGTCCACGATGCGGGCGAGATGCAGAACCAGCTCTACGAGGTCGCGAAGAAAGAGCGTCTCCTCGACGCGAAGGGCAAGCCCTCGCAGGACGCGTTCGCCGCGATCTACCTTGCCTTCCTCGGCAAACCGAACGGACCGCGCGCGGGATGGCTCCTTCTCTCGATCGAGCCTGAGCGCGTGCGCCGCCGGCTCGACGATCTGGGTCGTGCCGCATGAACGGAAAGCTCCCCGTCGCGATCCTCTGGCACATGCATCAGCCGTACTACAAACATCCGCAGACGAGCGAGTTCGTCCTGCCGTGGGTGCGTCTGCATGCGTCGAAGGACTACCTCCACATGGCGCGGCTGCTCCAGGAGTTCCCGCGCGTGAAGGTGAACTTCACGATGGTGCCGAGCCTTCGCGATCAGCTCGAGGACTACGCGCGCGGCGCCGACGACGAGGACACGCGGCTCACGATGCGCACCGTGGACGGCGTCCTCGCGGGCGAGGAGCGCGCGCACATCCTGCGGCGGTTCTTCTCGATCCACCACGGCAACGTCATCCATCGACACGAGGAATATCTTCGGCTGCTGCAGATCGCCATCGCCGCGCAGGATCGGGTGGAGCTGCTGC
>DATCPK010000098.1:0-2969 GCA_036570125.1 Candidatus Limnocylindria bacterium | reverse complement strand
GGGCGACCTCGTCCGCGCGCTGCGTGGCGCAGGGTTCGCCGCGACACAGGCGACGGTCTCCCGCGACATCGTCGAGCTCGGCCTTGTCAAGGTCGCGCGCGACGGGACGCACGCGTACGCGCCGCCCTCCGCGGCCGCGCCCGGCGGCGGGATCGAGCGGCTCCGCCGGTTCTGCGAGGACTACCCGGTGGAGGGAGCGCTGGCCACGAATCTCGTGGTCCTGCGATCGCTTCCCGGGACCGCGAATGCGCTCGCCGCGGCGCTCGACGCGTCGCGGTTGGAAGAGGCGGTCGGCACGCTTGCCGGAGACGACACGGTCTTCATCGCGGCCACCAACGAACGCCACGCGCGGGCGCTCCTCGGCCGCCTGGCGACGTTCGGCATCGCGCGGAAGGGGACGAGGTGACGAAGCAGTACGCCGGCGAAACGTGCGTGCTGGCGTACTCCGGCGGCCTCGACACGAGCGTCGCGGTCGCGTGGCTGCGAGAGACGCTCGGCTTCGAGGTGGTGACCTGCACCGGCGACCTCGGAGCGACGGGCGATCTCGACGCGGTGCAGCGCAAGGCGATCGCGAGCGGTGCGCGCAAGGCGATCGTCCAGGACGCCCGCGACATCTTCCTGCGCTACTTCGTATGGCCGGCGTTGCAGGCGGGCGCGCTCTACGAGGATCGGTACCCGCTGGCGACCGCGCTCGGCCGTCCACTTCTCGCGAAGCTTCTCGTCGACGCGGCTCGCGCCGAGAACGCGCGCTTCGTCGCGCACGGCTGCACCGGCAAGGGCAACGATCAGGTTCGCTTCGATCTCGCGGTCGGCGCACTCGCGCCGGATCTGGTGGTGATCGCGCCGATGCGTGGCGGCATGAACATGACGCGCGACGAGGAGATCGATTACGCGAAGAAGCACGGCATCCCGGTCGAGGCGACCAAGAAGAGCCCGTACAGCGTCGACATGAATCTCTGGGGGCGCTCGATCGAGGCCGGCGTGCTCGAGGATCCCTGGGGTGCACCGCCGCGCGATGTCTTTCAGTGGACTGTCGACCCCGACGAGGCGCCCGCGAAGCCGCGCGAGGTAGAGATCGGGTTCGAGGAAGGCGTGCCCGTCACGCTCGACGGCAGCAAAGTCGAGAGCGTCGATCTGGTCCAGCGTCTCAACGAACTCGCGGGCAAGCACGGGGTCGGGCGCATCGACATGGTCGAAGACCGCCTCGTCGGCATCAAATCGCGCGAGATCTACGAGGCGCCCGCGGCCGTGCTGCTCCATCAGGCGCATCGCGCGCTCGAATCCCTCGTGCTGACCAAGGAAGCGCTGCGCTTCAAGGCGCAGGTCGGCCGCGAGTACGCAGAGCTTGTGTACAACGGCCTCTGGTTCTCGGCGCATCACCAGGATCTCGCTGCGTACGTTCGGAGCACGCAGCGTTTTGTCACCGGCGAGGTCCGCGTGCGGCTCGATCGCGGAAGCGCGACCGTGGTGGGGCGACGTTCGCCGCACTCGCTCTACTCGACGTCGCTCGCGACCTACGGCAAGGGCGACGCGTTCGACCACAAGGCGTCGGAAGGATTCATCCGCGTCTTCGGATTGCCGCTCCGCACGCAGGCGCGGACGCAGGCGCTCTGGGGCGAGGGGAGCGAGGCGTCGCTCGACATCCCGCGGAAGGCGCTCTCGGCGCCGAAGAAGAGCACGAAGAAGCCGCGCAAGCGGTGAAAGATCTCTGGTCGGGCAGGTTCGACAAGCCACTCGATCCGCGCATCCGCGCATTCACGTCGTCGGGCGACCTCGACCGACGGATCGCCGCGCACGACGTTAAGGGCAGCATCGCCCACGCCCGCATGCTCGGCCGCCAGAAGATCGTCAGCACGGATGAGTCCGCGGTCCTGGTGCGCGAGCTCGAGAAGATCGCAGCCGAGCTCCGGTCGGGAACGTTCCCGTGGCCCGCCGGTGCCGAGGATGTCCACTCGGCGGTCGAGCAGGTCCTGCACGAGCGCGCCGGCGCGGTCGCGGGAAAGCTGCACACCGCCCGCAGCCGCAACGACCAGGTTGCGCTCGACCTCCGTCTCCTGGTCATCGAGCTTCTCGACGAGCTCGACGGCGCGGTGCTCGAGCTCGCACGGGCGCTCGCCGATCGGGCGACCGGTGAGGTCGAGACGATCGTCCCCGGCTACACCCACATGCAGCGCGCGCAGCCGATCTCGCTCGCGCATCACCTGCTCGCGCATGTCGAACCGCTGCGCCGCGACCGCGAGCGGATCGCCCAGGCGCGAGAGCGCGCTGCGACGTCGCCGCTCGGAGCGGGCGCCCTCGCTGGCACGCCGCATCCCGTGGATCCGGCGTCGGTCGCGAATGAGCTCGGCCTCGCGCGCTCGTTCCGGAACAGCGTCGACGCGGTCGCGGATCGCGACTTCATTGCGGACTTTCTTTACTCGGCCGCGCTCGCCGCGGTGCACGCCTCGCGTGTCGCCGAGGAGCTCGTTCTGTGGTCGAGCGCCGAATTCGGCTTCATCGAGCTTTCGGACGAGCACGCGACCGGGTCGAGCATCATGCCGCAGAAGAAGAACCCCGACGTGCCCGAGCTCGTTCGCGGACGCGCCGCGCGCCTCATCGGCGATCTCGTCGCGGTGCTCACCAACCTGAAGGGGCTGCCGCTCGCCTACGACGGCGATCTGCAGGAGCAGCGCGTTCCGCTTTACGACGGAGCCGCCGCGGCACCCGCGCTGAGCGCACTCGCGCTCGTTGTCCGCGGGCTGCGCTTCGACCGTGACGCGATGCGGCGTGCGACCGAGCGCGGTATGCTCGCGGCCACGGATCTTGCCGATCACCTCGCCAAGCGCGGTGTTCCGTTCCGCGAGGCGCACGAGATCGTCGGCAAGATCGTCCGTGAGCGGCTCGCTGCGGGCAAAGATCTCGGTGGCGTGACGCTCGACGAGCTTCGCCATCACGACAAGCGGTTCGAAGCGAGCGCCTTGGAGGAGATC
>DATCPK010000097.1:0-39179 GCA_036570125.1 Candidatus Limnocylindria bacterium | reverse complement strand
GCCCGGGTCGTCGGCTCGGTGACTTTGACCTTCTAGATCAAACGCGACGAGCGCCGATCGAACTGCCACACCTCTACCGCGCAGCGACGCTCAAATGTGGGAACGGTGGCCGATTCTTGCGAAGCGGCTGGTCGCGGAGAGGATCGCGGAAACGCGGGGGTCAAGCACGCGGAAGTGATAACAGCCCGACTCGTTCAGGACTCGCGCGGGTGGCTCCGACTCGCGGGTTAGTAAGGAGCGAGGATCGCCCGCCGGACCGGAGTCAAGACCAGCGCAGTGAACTTGCGAAAAGCGTCGACGATCTCCTGGAGCTGGTCGCCCGGGCTTATTGAGTTCTGTGTTAGCGAGTCGGGTAAGGTACCGGTGCATGCGTGACTGGAAGGCTTGGACGTCACTCGTAGTTCTCGGGTTGGTGGCACTTGCCACGTTGGTGATTGGCGGCATTTCCGTATGGTTCAACGACCAACCGCCCGTGTTCCCCTACCCGGCGAAGGTGCTGATCAGTACGTTCGCCGCCGGCATGACCTTGCTGGCGATTGGCGCGATGACCTTGACTTACCGCGATCGCAACAGGCTCGCGTGGTACAGCCTTTGGGCATACCCCGCGTTCTTTGTCGCCCACGTAATCATGCTCGGGACCTACGTCCCTGACTTGGTGCTGGCCGTGGTGGCTGCGGCTGCATTGGCGCTTGGGTGGCCCGGGACGACTCGAGCGCATCCGGCGGCCAATCACGCAGCCGTTTGACGTGAGCCATCGGTTCGACCCTGCCGGCGGGCCAGCGCGGGAGCGGCCCTCCTCGTATTCGCTACGGAATTTGACTGAGCCGACTTCCACACTGCTCCGCGGGTTGCTGCGCAACGACGTCACGAGTTGCGCTCGATCGCTCGCGAGGTCGGACTCTTCGGTGATCAGCTTCCAGCAGCGCGCGCCACTTTCGTCCACGACGGGAACATGGCATTCGCCGGCATTCGCCACAGGGCCCACCCGGCCACGGCGTACCCGAGGAAGAGCACTGCGTATTCAAGGCCCGGGAAAGCCAATAGACCGCCGGGGATGCCAAGCGCGTTGGTGAGCAGACCGACGCCAATGTAAAGCGGGAGGCCGACAACGCTCGCGATCTGAAGGAACGCGGACGCGCGCGGAAGGACCCCGGCACGAAGCGACGCCACGCCGAGCAGCACCGGCCCCGCGAGCGTAACGATGCCGAGAATGACGAAGCGGCCGATCACGCCCAACTCGCCGTTGACCAGCGCGCCGTCCGCTGCGACGAGGTGACTGGCGGCGGGATCGGACGCGAGCGTCGGCGCAGCGATGGCCTCGAACATCACGAGCTCAAAGGTGACGAGCGCCATGAGAGTCGAGGCAAGAAAGCCGACAAGTCCAATTCGGCCGGCTCGCGCGGCCTGCGCTAGGTACAGCCCGGGAAGTCCGAGTAGCGCGAACGTCCAAGAAACGGCCAACAACAGGTGGGCGGGCCCGTACTGCGGCAGGACGAAGATCGCGAGCGATTCGAACCCGGGTGGATGGAGCGCAAATCCGACGAGTTGCAGCGGGAACGCGATCAGCAGGGCCAGTCCGCTGAGACGATAGATCGTTGGCGATGGCATCTGCGCTTTCACCGATCACTTTCTCGGCGGCGTTCGCGGCCGCGCGGTCTCCGACGCGGAGTCTAGGCACTCGCGCTGGCGTCGTGGCTAGGTTGAAAGCCCCACTGTGCCGACCGTCGACGAATTACGCGCCGCCAACTTCGAGCCACACTCGCCGCAGATCCGTTGCGCCGCTCATCGAAGGCGAGGACCTTCACGACACGCGACCGCCCGGTCCAGCTAGCCAGAAGAAGCCGCGCGCCAGACCTCTACCGCGCAGCCACGCTCAAGTGTGGGAACAGTGGCCGATTGTTACCGCGGCGCTGGTCGCGGAGAGGGTTGCGAAAACGCGGGGTCAAGCGTGCGGAAGTGATAACAGCTCGGCTCATTCAGGACGAGCGCGGATGGCTCCGGCTGGCGGGCTGAATCTAAGGGGCGGCTGATCTGCAGCTGCTGGGCGAACTCGCTCGTTGGGGGCCGACGCGTACGCGATTGTCAGCGGTCGAAGCCGAAAGGGTTAGCGTGCGCGATTCGTAAAACCGTTCATCTTGACGTCCCGCTGAGGGCGTGTTACTACGTGAGCCGATATAGCGGCTGACGTAGGAGGGACCGTGGCGAAACGCGAGATCGAGCCGGGCGAGCTGTCCGAGCAGGCGCTCTTGATCCTCGTCAGCCTCGCGGGGGGGCCGAAGCACGGCTACGCGATGATCCAAGATATCGCGGCCGTGAGCGGTCGCCGACTCGGCCCGGGGACTCTCTATGGGGCGATCGCGCGTCTCGAGCGCGCCGCCCTCATCGAGCCGCTGGCGCCCGAAGAGCGCCGCATCCCGTACCGCCTCACAGAGGCCGGCGCGCGTCACCTCGGCGCTCAGCTGAGCGGGCTGCGGCGCATCGCGGCTACGGGCCTGCGGCGCCTGGCCGCGCCGTGAGGGCACTCCTCGCGCTCTATCCGAGGGCCTGGCGCCGCCGCTACGGCTTCGAGTTCGCCGCGCTGCTCGAGGCGCAGCCGCCCTCGCCCGCGCTGATCTGCGACATCGTGCTCGGCGCGATCGACGCCCATCTCGATCCACAGGTCGCGGAGGACGGCACGGATCCGCTCCGACGACGGATGAAGGACGTGGTCATGGACACTCTACGTTCGCGCGGCTTATTCATCGCGGTCGGCCTGCTTTTGCCCGTGGCGCTGCTCGTCGCTGCGTACCTGATCCCAGACGTCATTAGCGATGGTGCTGTCTTCGGCGGTCTCGCGATTGTGAGCGCGCTGGCGACCGGTTTGATCGTGGGACGCTGGTGGGCGCCGCTCTCGCTCGTCGTCGCTTTTCCGATCTTCATCGTGAGCAAGGGCGGCGACCTCTCCGCTCCGGGTGAGATCGCCTGGACCACGATGATGGCGATGGGGTGGGCGGCAGTGTGTCTGGTCGGAGTCGGCATCCGCGTCCTCATCGCGCGGTCTTCGGTCCAGCTTCGCGACCGCCCGGCCTGACCGCCTCCACGAGCTGGGGCCAGAGGTAGCGCGAGCGCATAGCAGGTGGCTGCATGGCCGCCGACGGACCGAAGCGGACCGGCTGGAACTCTGTGAGGACTGGCGCCCCTACATCGTCGCGGCTATCCCGAAGCCGGTGACCGATTTGAGGGCGCCAACAGAGCGGAAGACGGGACTCGAACCCGCGACCCCAACCTTGGCAAGGTTGTGCTCTACCAACTGAGCCACTTCCGCATTCGTCCGGAGAACTCCGAACGCACGAATTATAGCTTCGAGCCCGCCCTTTTCCGGAAGAGAAGGATCGACGCTGTGAACCCGTGCACGAAGTTGCGGCCCGCGACCGGACCGAGCTCGCCCGCGGCGAAGAATCCCGCGACGGGAATGTCGCCGAACGCCCGGCGCACGGCGCCCACGTCATGGTCGGGCTGGCCGAACAGCCCCTGACCGCGGCCGTTGCACGAGAACAGGAGCGCGCCGGCCACAGGGTCGAGACGCTCTGGCTCCAGCATCGCGCGGAGGTCCTCGCGCGCCGACTCAGCGTCGCGCACCTGGAACTGGACGGTCTGCCCCACCTCGGCCATGTCGCTGATCGAGATCGCGCCCGTGTCGCGATCGACGCCGACGAGATTGCGGATCACGAAGTCTCCGCGGCCGAGCTCCGGCTTGAGCTCGGTCGTGGCTTGACCCACGTGCAGACCACGTCGCATGAGCAGCTGGTCGCGCTCGCTTGCGGTGGTGTAGAGCTCCTCGACACGCTTGAGCGCCGGCTGGCCGCCGAGCTCGAACACCACGTTGCGCTCAGCGCGTGTGATCGCGAACGTCTCACCGACCGGTCGACAGCCCTGCGAGACGACGGCCGTCGCGCCGTGCGCGCCCTCGAGGATCGCGCCGATCGCGCCTTCCGTGATGATCTCGTCGTCGGCGATGAGCCGCGTGCGTCCTGCGACGATCCCGCCGGACGCCATGCCGCCGACGACCGGCAATCCTGGCGCGTGCTCATTCAAATGGTCGAGAAGAAGGTGCGCCGGAAACGTGTACGGGTCGGCCAGCATGACGAGGACGCTGTCGGGCGCGCGGGTCGGGACTTCTTCGAGGCCATCGAAGACGCCGTGCTCCTCTTCCTCCTCATACGTGAGCCTGAAAGGTCGCACGGTGACGCCGGGAAGCGTCGCGGCCCACGCTGAGACCGCCGGAGCGTCCTCGACTTCGCGGGCGCCGCCGATCACGCCGCCGGCAACGCACCCGAGCAGCGTGCCGCCGCCGAGGCTCGCGTTCGCGCTCTCGAGGATCGACTCGAGCTCGTCCTCGAACTGCGGCGCGACGAAGAGGAACGCGAGGTCGGGGATCGCTCCTTCAAGCGGGTCGAGTGCTGCGCCGAGCGCGTCCTCGGTCGCCGCGAGACCGGAGCGGCGCGTCGAGATGCCAGCGCCGACGCGGATCGAGGCGAGTCGCGTGGTCATGTCCTGAGCCTACCGCGTCAGCGCCTTGAAATAGATCGATGAATGTTTGAGGGCTGGCGACCGCCCGCCGGGATTCTTCCTTCCGTGCGAATCGAGAGGTCCCTTGTGCTTGCCGCTCAAACGTTTGAGCGCGGGAGGCGGCCCGTCGCTTGCTCACGGCCGCGGTAAATCGCCGGCGCGTCCAAACAGGGCGGCACCTCGATCTTCCTGCGCATCTTCGGACACTCGTCCGCTCGCGCGTGCTCCTCGCCGTCGGCGCGTTCAACCTGCTCGGCGACGGCCTTCGAGACGTCCTCGACCCGCGACTCCGTCCGAAGCATTGAGCGAGAATTCGCGCAGTGCCTGAAGAACGGCGCGTGGTCACGATCTTGTTCGCAGACGTCACCGGATCCACGCTGATGGGCGAATCGAGCGATCCCGAGGACGTGAGGGCGGTCCTCGGCCGCTATTACGCGATCGCGCGCGCGGTCGTGGCAGAGCATGGCGGGACCCTCGAGAAGTTCATCGGGGACGCGGTGATGGCCGTCTTCGGCATCCCGCAGGCACACGGTGACGATGCTGAGCGCGCGCTGGCGGCCGCGCTCGAACTGCGGGAGCGAGTCGCCAAGGACCCACTCACAGCGGTGCTCGCGCTGCGGATGGGCGTCAACACCGGCGAGGTCGTGGCCGCGCGCGAGAGCGACGCGGGCGACTTCCTGGTCACAGGCGATGCGGTGAACATCGCCGCACGCCTGCAGCAGCACGCCGAGCCGAACTCGATCATGGCCGGCGAGCGGACGTGCCGCGCCGTCTCGGGATTCCGCTTCGGTGACCGCCAGACCATCGCGGTGAAAGGCAAGCGCGAGCCGATCGGCGGATCGATGCTTATCGCCCGGTCCGCCGAGCGCCGCGCGCCCAAGGCGCCGTTCCTCGGTCGCGAGCACGATCTCGCGCAGCTTCAGCTCGTCGCGCAGCGTGCCTTCAGCGAGCGACGGCCGCAGCTCGTGACGATCACCGCACCGGCCGGCACGGGAAAGTCGCGGCTGGTCGACGAGTTCGCGGCCCACCTTCCCGTGGAGAACGTCACGATCGCGACGGCGCAGTGCCTGCCGTACGGCGGTGCGGTCACGTTCCTCCCGCTCCGCGGTCTGGTCCGCGGCCTGTTGGGGATCTCCGCGGACGATGACATCCACGCGGCGCTCGGGCTCGCGCTGACGACGGGCGGGTTCGAAGCGAAGGACGCCGAGCGTCTGACCGCGCTCATCGGCGCGACGCTCGGAGACGCCGGAGATACGGAGCGGCGCGACCGCGATGAGATCTTCGCGGCGTGGCGCGTGTTGGTCGAGACGCTTGCCAGGCGCGGCCCGCTCCTCGTCGTTTTCGAGGACATCCACTGGGCTTCGGACACGCTGCTCGATCTGGTCGAGCACGTCACCGGCTCGCGGGGCTCCTGCCCGCTCGTCATGGTGGCGCTCGCGCGACCGGAGCTGCTCGATCGCAGGCCGCAGTGGGGCGGTGGACGGAGGAGCTTCACCGCGCTCTCACTCGAGCCGCTGTCGCGTGACGAGACGCTGCGGCTCGTGACGGTGCTGACCGAAGGCGTCCCCGGCCCGATCGCGGCAAAGATCGTCGAGCGCGCCGGAGGCAATCCGTTCTTCGCCGGCGAGCTCGTGCGCGCATTCGAGGAACGGCGGCGCGCCGGCGTCAACGACGATGAGATCGATCTGCCCGACACCGTGCACGCGACGGTCCTGGCCCGGATCGACGGCTTGCCCCCGGCCGAGCGCGCGGCTCTGGAATACGCGGCGGTCGCGGGCCGTACCGCGCGCCTCGACACGCTCGGGGCTCTGCTTCCGGCGCGGACGCCCGAGGATCTCGGGGAGTCGCTCGAAGCGCTCCTCGATCGCGATCTGCTCGTGTCCGCCGGTCCCGGCGCGTACACGTTCCGCCACATCGTGATCCGCGAGGTCGCGTACGCGACGCTCCCGCGCGCCGAGCGCGTGCGCTCGCATCTTCATCTGGCGGAGCACTTCGAGGAGCGCGTCGCCGCGGGCCAGAGTGAGGTCGCCGAGCTCATCGCGTATCACTACCGCCAGGCGATCGCACTCTCACCGGGTGGTCGCGTGCCCGAAGGGTTGGCGATCGAGAAGGTCGTCCATGCGCTCGAGGTCGCGGCACGCGCGGGATGGAACGCGGGCGGGTTCACCGAGGCGCAGCAGCAGATCCGAGAAGCGATCCGGCTCGCGCCGGCCACGGATCACCTGCGTCTGTACGAGCTCCTCGGCGACGTGATGCAGTTCGGTGACGACGCCGTCGATGGATACCGGCAGGCGTACGAGCAGTGGCGCGCCACGCCGGACGGTGACCCACTCGTGGGGGCTCGCCTCATGATCAAACACCTCACCGTCCATGGCCGCTGGGACGGCTCGGTTTCTCGGCCCCTCGAGGCGGCCGAGTTCAGCGATCTGGTGAGGGAAGCCGAGCCGCTCGTGGACAGGGCGGGCGATCCGATGCTGAAGGCGCGCCTGGCGGTGGCGACCGCGTTCAAGCGCACGTCGGACGATCTCACCGACCGCGAGGCCCTCGCGCAGCTGACGGTACGGGTCAGGTCCGCGGAGCGCCTTTTTTCAGAACGCGGTGAGACCGAGCTCGAGAGCGAGGCGCTCGATGCACTGGCCGCGGTCTACCGCAGCTACGGGGTCATCGACGCCGCGCTCGAATGCGACCGTCGGCGCGTCGCCATGTCCGACCGCCTCGGCATCCTCGAGCGCGCGGACGCCTGGAGCGTCGCGGTGTGGGACCTCGCCTACCTTGGTCGCTTCGACGAAGCCCTGCGCACATCGGCGGACTTCCAGCGCTCGATGCGTCCCGGCGAGCCGCGCTCGATGTTCGCCCACGCCGGCGCATGGGCGGCGCTCAGCGCGATGCTCAGCGGCCGTTGGGACGAGGCGCTCGCCACGGTGGACGTGCTCGTGTCACTCCGCGAGGAGTTCGGGCAGGTCATCGGCCGGTTCACCACACCGGGCTGGCTCGCCGGCCTGCGCATCGCTGGCGCGCGACTCGACACGACCCGCGTCGCCCGTTACCGAAGCTTGCTTGGGGCGATCGCCGATATCGAGAGCCTGCCTTCCGACTCCGCGGGCCGCCTGCTCTTTCGGGCCGTGTTGGATTCCGACACCGCAGCGGCCCACGCCTACCTGGCGGCTGAGGGGTCCACTCGCGATCGGAAGGCGGAGATCGTTTCGAGCCTGCTCTTCGATCACCGTGAGCGCATCGGTGAGGATGAGCTGCGCGTGCTGGAGCAGCAGGCGCTGAACGATCCGCCGCTCCTGAAGCTCCGCATCGCGCTCGCGCGAGCCGTGAACAGCGGCCCGAGCGCCCTGCCGGCGGCGATCGCAGGGCTCGACGAGGGGGGCCTCGTGGCTGACGCGGCTCGCGCCGCGGGACTCCTGGCGCTTGCGACCCACCGGCAGGACGACCGCACTGACGCTGAGCGCCGGCTGACCGCCCTCGGCGATCGCGCGTATCTCCAGATCCTGTCGGAAGAGTGGTAACTGGAGCGGTAGGGTCACCGACAGGATCACGTTGGCCCTGATCGAGACGAGCGTGAGCGCGACGGGCATCGTCGGATCGCGCGTGGCGTAACACGCCCACGCGAGGATCTGCACGAGCGCGTGGCCCACAAGGAGGCGCGCGCCGGCGCTTCGTGGGCGGCGACATCGCTCACATCGGGTACCTTTTTTTTGTAGTGCGACCCGATCCAGAGAAATCCCCGCTCCACCACGATGGCGAATCCGCGACGCAGCGTGACGAATGGCACAACTACGAGTGGGTCGCGCTCTCGGTCACGACGGTCGGAGCATTGCTCGCATCGATCCAGGGGTCGGCGCTGCTCATCGCCCTGCCGAACATCCTCGCGTCTCTCGATGCGCAATTCCTCACCATCATGTGGGTGCTGCTGAGCTATCTGCTGATCACGACCGCGTGCGTGCCGGTCGTGGGACGACTCGCCGACATCTGGGGCCGGAAGAAGCTGTTCAACGCAGGGTTCGCGGTGTTCACACTCGGCTCGCTCATGGCCGGGCTCTCGCAGCCGCAGTTCCATGGCGCCGACCTCGTCGCAGCGCGCGTCATCCAGGGCCTCGGCGCGGCGCTGCTGTTTACGAACAGCACGGCCATCGTCGCCGACGCGTTCCGGCACGGCCGCATCGGCCTTGGCCTCGGCACCAATCAGATCGCCGCGGCCGCCGGATTCCTTCTTGGACCGGTCGTCGGCGGCCTGCTCACGGCCGTCTCCTGGCGCTGGGTCTTCCTCGCGAACGTCCCGCTCGGCGTGTTCGGGACGATCTGGGGCATCGCCCGCCTGCGTGAGCCGATCACGCCGCGCCGCGCGCAATCATTCGACTGGGCCGGCAGCCTCACCTTCACGTTCGGGCTGGGCTCGTTCCTGCTCGGGCTCTCGATGATCGCGTTCCCGTTGCTCGGGACGTTGTTCGTGGAGGCGGCGGTCGTTCTGGGAGCAGTGCTGCTCGGCGCCTTCTTCGTCGTCGAGATCCTCGAGCCGCAGCCGATGCTCGATCTTCGGCTCTTCCGCCGGCGTGACTTTGCCTTCGCCTGTGCCGCGGGCGCCTTGAACGGGCTCGCGCGCGGCGCCGTCCTCTTCGTGCTGATCTTCTTCCTGCAGGGACCGTATGGGAAGGATCCGCTCGTGGCCGGGCTGCTCCTGACGCCGTTCGGTGCCGCGTTCATGCTCGTCGGTCCTGTCTCGGGCTATCTCTCCGACCACTTCGGGGCAAGGGGCCTTGCGACGATCGGCCTCGGCGTATCAGGCGTCGCGCTGCTCGGACTCGCCACGATTCGTGTGGACACCCCGTACTGGCAGATCGCGGTCTTCATGGTGCTCATGGGCGGTGGGTCGGGCCTCTTCAGCTCTCCGAACACGAATGCGCTCATGTCGGCGGTGTCACCGAACGAGCGCGGATCTGCGTCCGGCATCTACACGATGCTCAATAACACGGGGCAGATGCTCAGCATCGTCGTGGCATTTCCGCTCGTCCTGAGCCGGATCCCGGAGGACGTGATGTACCGCGTGTTCCTCTACGGCGGCGGAATGAGCAGCTCGCCCGCGGCCCTCGCGGCGTTTGAGGGCGGTGTCCATGAGGCATTCCTCGTGTCGTTCGCGATCACCGCAGTGGCGGTCGTCGTGTCGGCGCTGCGACCTTCGCACCGCACGCGCAGGCTCCCGGAGCGAGCCGATCTTCCGGCACCGGCGGAATGAACCGAAGCTGAGGGTGACGACAGAGAGAGAGCGCGCGAAGCAATAGGATGGCCGATCGACTGATGCATAAGATCGTTGGCCGTGAGGAGGTGGAGCGGCTCATGCGGGACGGCGCCCAGATCGTCGAGGTCCTCCCGCGCGAGGAGTACGAAGAGAAGCACCTTCCGGGCGCGATCAACATTCCGCTGAAGGAGCTGGACGCCAAGACCGCGTCGTCCCTGCGGAGGGATCGCGCGGTCGTCGTCTACTGCGACGACTTCCAGTGAGACATGAGCCCGCGGGCCGCGTGGCGGCTCGAAAGCCTGGGGTTCACCGAGGTGTATGAGTACTCGGCAGGGAAGTCCGACTGGGGTGCGTTCGGGCTCCCGCTCGAAGGCAAGACGACGAAGTCGGTCCACGTGAAGGACATCGCGCGGGTCGACGTCCCGACCTGCGGCCTCGAGGACACAGTCCGCAGCGCACGTATGCGTGCAGGCGACTGGGGTACATGCATCGTCGTCAATGACCAGCGCATCGTGTTCGGCCGTCTGTTCAAGGAGCAACTCGAGGGCGATCCGGACGCCCTCGTTGGCGACGTCATGCGCCCGGGGACGAGCACCTTTCGGCCGAACGTCAGCGCGGCGAAGATCCTGGACCACATGGATCGCAGACACCACGAGACCTCGCTCGTGACGACCTCAGACGGTCGGCTCGTCGGCCTCGTCCTACGCGAGGACGTCGTGGTCGCCGCGGGCCGGGGGCGCTGAGGAGCCCCTCGGGCTCGCATCCCTCTTCGGCTCGTGGCGAGAACTAGCCCTGGGTCGATTATTCGGCCCGGCGCCGAAGGTCATCAGCGTCCACGTATTCTCCGCCCTGCGTCGCGTGGTCTTCGATGATCAGCACTCGGTGCAGTGGCACGGAGAGCGTCACGCCAGGCCTCTCGGAATCGGGCCCGCGAATCACGCCGCCCTCTAACCGGAAACGCGAGTCACCTTGACGAACGACGACCTCGTGTCGCTTGTCTTGCTCGTCCATGTACCAAATCCGTTGCGCGATGGGCTTAGCCATCGACTACCTCCCCAGGTCTTAGGCAAGCACGGTAGCTCGGCAGAGCGTGGTCGATGCCGGGCGGAGCACTACGGGCGCGGGGCGGGCAGGACGTAGACGAGGACGACAACGTAGAACGCGACCGCCGCTGCGATGGTCAAGAGGTGAAAGACCTCGTGGTAACCGAAGACGCGCGGCCAGGGGTTCGGCCACCGGCCCGCGTAGAACAGGGCGCCCACGGAATACAGCACGCCGCCGGTGGTGAGGAGCCCGATGGCGGGCCCCGGGAGCGCATCCGACATCTGCCCGAGGGCCGGCAGGGCGATCCAGCCCATCCCCACGTACAGACCAGCGCGGGCCCAGCGGTGCAGCTGTACTCCGGTGACCGCGGCCCCGACCCCGACGATGGCGGCGCCCCACACCGCGCCGAGAATGCCGACCCGCCACCACCCGGAGAACATGTTGAATGCGAGAGGGGTGTAGGTCGCGGCTATGAGGACGAAGATGTTCGCATGATCGATCCGCCTGAGGATCGCCTCGCGAACCGGCGCCCACGTGCGCAAGTGGTAGACCGCACTGAAGGCGAAGAGCACGGTCAGGCCGGCGCCGTACACGAACATCGATAGCTGCCGCGGCCGATCGCCGCTCGACAGAACCACGAGGTACGTTCCACCCAGCGCGGCGACGACCGCGGCCCCGGCGTGGAGGTAGCCACGGAGCAGCGGGCGCACGCTCAATACGCGCATCACAACAGACTGCTTAAGGAAAAATCAAACGCCGCCTGGCCGGCGTGCACTTCCGGAGGCGGCGACCATTGAGCAAACCAAACTGGATCGCAGATGGTCGTGATCCGACCAGGCGCTAGCCTCCACTCAGATCAGCCGGCGGCATGCGCGGCCAGCGCAATCGGGGGGCGGGCGTGTCGAACACATCGGCCCGAACCCTCGCCTCGGAGCGAACCGACGAGAGGAAATGAAGCCATGAGGGCGGTAGTCCACGACAGATACGGGCCGCCGGACGTCTTACGACTCGAAGAAGTCGAGCGGCCGGTACCCGAGGACGACGAAGTCCTCGTCAAGATCTACGCCACCACTGTCAACCGGACAGACTGCGGCATGCGCAGCGCGCAACCGTTCATCGTTCGCTTCTTCGCCGGCCTCCGGCGACCGAAGCGAAGGATCCTCGGCATGGAGCTGGCTGGCGAGGTCGAGGCAGTCGGCGCAGCCGTCACCAAGTTCGCGGTCGGTGACCACGTCTTCGGCGTCAAGGGATTCGGCGCGCACGCGGAGTTCGTCCGCATGCGGGAGAGCGCCCCTCTGGCGCATAAGCCGATCGGCATGAGCTTCGAAGAGGCGGCGGCGGTCTGCGACGGAGCGAGCCTCGCATTGGCGTGCCTCCGAAAGGCAGATCTTCGGAAGGGGCGGAGCATCCTCATCTACGGCGCCTCTGGATCCGTCGGAACCGCAGGGGTGCAGCTGGCCAAGTACTTCGGTGCCGACGTTACCGCGGTGTGCAGCACGAAAAACCTCGAGCTCCTGAGATCCCTCGGAGCCGACAGGGTCGTCGACTACACGCAGGAAGACTTCACCAAGAACGGCCAAACGTACGACGTCATCTTCGACGCGGTCGGCAAGCACTCGTTCAGGCGCTGCAGGCGCTCCCTGAAGCGGGGCGGGATCTACATCGAAACCGATCTCGGATTCATGTGGCACGTTCCCCTACTGGCCTTGTTGACGAGGTGGATCGGAGACAAGAGGGTGAAGGTCGGGATAACTCAATACACGAAACAGGACGTCCTCTTCCTGAAAGAGCTCATCGAGGCAGGCAAATACCGAGCGGTCATCGACCGGAGCTACCAGTTGGAGCAAGTGGTCGAGGCGACGACGTACGTCGAAACGGGGCAGAAGACTGGCAACGTCGTCCTGACACTTGGAGCAGCGAGAGGATAGATGTCTGTGAGTTCTAGTTCGGAGTGTCCCGGGTGGGTAATCATCGGTTCCCCGTGTCGCACGGGTGTCAGGGGAGTCAGGTGAGCTTCTGAGGAATCAGGTGAGGTTCGCGTAAATCGGAAAATCGCGTTTCGATCAATAGCGACGCGGGTCCGAGCTGGGGAGGGTGGATTCGAACCACCGATTACCTGATCCAGAGTCAGGAGCCTTACCGCTTGGCCACTCCCCAATGGAGCACGTGAATTATCCCATCTGAGCCCTGGCGCGGAGCGACGCGACCAATGTGATCAGGAGCAGCGGTTCGATGACAAGCGCAAAGATGATCCCACCGCCAAGGCTGATGACCCCGGTGAGCTCCATGAGCAGCGCGATGGCGATGAGCCAGATGCGCGGACGGCGGCTCATCCAGACGCCGATCACGGCGAGTGCGGGTGCGAGGGACCACATCAGGATCCACAGGAGCGGAGCGGGGAAAAGATGGTCGCTTCCCTGCACCTCGATGAGGCTCGAGCCGCTGCAGACCTGCGGCGCGGCGGCCTGACCAGGCGCGACCGCCGTTGTCGTGCAGCCGTAGAAGAATGGTCCGAACAGAAGTCCCCAGCCGAGGATGACGCCGGCAACGAGAGCGAGGAGCGAAGCGAGGCGGGCGATCCGCACGGGTCGACCCTAAACCTTCATGAAACCATCACCGACATGACGAAGCCGGGTCAGATCGTGATCCTCAATGGCGCCCCGCGGTCGGGGAAGTCGAGCATCGTGACGGTCATCCAAGACACGTTCGACGGACCGTGGATGAATCTCGGCGTCGATGTCTTCGTGAGAGAGATCACACCGAAGCGGTACCGCCCGGGAATGGGACTGCGTCCCGGTGAAGAAGGCCACGAGCTCGCGCCGCTCGTTCCCGTCTTCTATGCGGCTCTGTACGACTCGATCGCGGCTCACAGCAGGTCGGGTCTGAACGTCGTCGTCGACGTCGGGCATCACGACGCGAAGATCCTCGCGGACAGCGCGCGTCGCCTCGAAGGATTGCCGGTGCTCTTCGTCGGAGTCCGCTGTCCGATCGACGTCGTCATGCAGCGGCGCAACACGGGTCAGGTCGGAAGGGAAGGTCAGTACGCGGTTGGATCGGAGTCCGACCCTATCCCGCCTCCGGTCGAGCGTTGGCAGCGCGAGGTCCACGTGCCGGGGGTCTACGACGTCGAAGTCGACACGTCGATCTTGAGTCCCGAGGAATGCGCCGCCGTCATTCGAAGGCACCTCGACGATGGACCGCCGCCGTCCGCGTTCAGGCGGCTCGCGGAGAGCTAAGCGATGAGCGCCTGAGGCCGCCGGTCGTCCTCGGGACGCCACATGCGAGAGCGCTTGTCCTTCGACGCGACGCGTCCTCCCGCCTTGAGCTCGACCCTGCACCACGTGTCGTCCACGAGCGCTTCGAAAGTGAAGCGACCCTGGTGCCGACCTTCCAGGGTCGCTACGACGTGGTCGGGGGCACGAAGCACGAGCGAGACCTGCGCGCCTTCCTTGAGCGTGTCGATGGCGTGCGCGCTGATCGCGATGACGCTCTCGTGCTCGTTCATGATCCGGATCTGCGAAGGCACGATGCCCGCGCTCTCGAACCGGAGCCAGGTGAGCATGTTCTCCTCGAAGACGCGCCACGTGAGCGGCACGACGAGGTCGTCGCCCGTCGGCAGCACAGTCGGCTCGTCGTCGGTCGTCTCGTCCTCGCTCCCAAGCGCACGCGAGTACTCGCCGATCTTCATCCGCGCCTCGTATAGCTGACGCTCGAGGTGATGCTGACGACGCTTGATGCGATGCTCGTTCGCCTCCGCCGACGCACGTGCGTCCTGTGCGCGCTTCAGCGCGTCGCGAAGATTCGCGACGTCGTTCACCGCCCACTCGAACTGGCGGATGACCATGGCCACGCGCTGATCCGCCTCGGCCTTGAGCTCTTCGGTCGCCGACGCGAGCGTCGTCGCCGCGATGTGCCGATTGAGACGCGTCGTGAGCCACGAGAGTCCCGCGCCGGCGGCGAGGCCAACGACGATCCCAGCGAAGAGACCGCGGGCGGCGCCGTCGACGAATGGAATGAGGACAACACAGAGCGCAAGTGGCGCGATCCACGGCAGGTACCGCTTCGTTCGCACGTGCGGCCGAGCCGTGTGGCGCTCAGCGGCCTTCGAATGCGCGTCACAGAGGGCGCAGTCGTGGCCGAGTCGATGTTGCATGGGTCCGTTCACTTGTCGTCCTCCCGTTCCTGTTGGAGAGATTCGGGTCCGGCGGCCAGGCGGGCATCCCGACAACGGGGGACGCCGGCGAAGACCCCCCAGATGGGGGAGTACCTGAGGGGCAGGACCGTGCCCCTCTCGGCGCATTGGCGATAGGCCCTCTTCGTCTCTCGTTACGGGTGCCCCGGCTCAATAGGGTTCGCCTCGCTGGGGTGGGTTTTCCCGGCGGAGGTAACTAGATATGAAGGCTTTGCTGCGACCCCTCTTTGTGGGCGGACTCAGCATTGCCATTGCGGCGACGAGCCTTGTGGGATCGTCGTCAGTGGCTCTCGGCGCGACCAAGCCGTCGATCACGAGCTGGTCGGTGAGCGCGCCTGTCTTCGAAGGCGACAGACCGTTCGCAAACGCGACATTCACGGATGTCGACGCAGGCGATCAGCACACCGTCGACGTCTCGTGGGGCGACGACACCTATGACCACTACGTGCTGCCCATTGGGGACCGGAGCTTCTCGGTGCAGAAGACCGACCCGTATGTGAACGAGACCACGACGCCGTGGACCGTTCAGATCACGGTCAACGACCCGATCTTCTCGACGTCGCGCTTCACGACCGTCTCGGTCATGAATGCGACTCCGTCGATCACGTCGTTCGCCCTTTCCGCGACCGACCTGGAGACGGGCCAGGCCGTCACCGCGTCCGGCGTCTTCAACGACGGCGGCGCCGCCGACACCCACACCGTCACCTTTGACTGGGGCGACGGCTCGCCGACCGCGACGACGAACCTCGCGGCGGGCGTCTTCTCCTTCAGCAGCGACGCATACACCTACACGGGCGCTGGCGACTTCACCGTCACCGCGACCGTCACGGACGACGCCGGCGCTTCGGCGACCGCGACGTCGAGCCTCAGCGTCCACGCATCGAACCAGGCCCCGAGCGTCACATCGTTCGGCGTCACGGCCGGTGCTGAGGGCGGCAGCTCGAACCTCGCGCTCACGTTCGCCGATGTCGACGCGTCCGACACGCACACCGTCTCGGTCGCGTGGGGCGACGGCTCCACAAGCGCTCCAGTCGTTCTTTCATCCGACGTGACCACGTTCGACGCGTCGCACGTCTACGCCGACACGGGTAGCTACTCGGTCGTCCTCACGCTCGCGGACAGCGCGGGCCACACGGTCACCGCGAACGCGTCGGTGTCGCCGACGAATGTCGCGCCCGTCGTTGGCAGCCTGTCGCTCTCGCCGAGCTCGGTTGTCGATCACCAGACGCTGACGGTCAGCGGCACGTTCACCGACCCGGGCACGGCTGACACCTTCACGGTCACCATCGAATGGGGCGACACCACGTCGTGGAGCGACACGCTCGCGGCGGGCGTCCGCTCCTTCTCCGCGACGCACGCGTACAACGCCGCCGGTCCCGTCACCATCAAGGCGACGGTCACCGATCGGGACAGCGGCCGGTCCAGCTCGAGCTTGGATCTCGTCATTGGCTCGAGCAACCAGGCACCCTCCAACCTTTTGCTCTCGGCGAGCGGCGCCGGAGCGAATGTGGCTCTCGACGCGAGCTTTACGGATCCTGACGCGCTGGACACGCACACGGTCCTCTTGAGCTGGGGCGACGGTGCTTCGGCCCGACAGGATCTCGCGGCAGGCACGACGGCGTTCACCGCGTCCCACGTGTACTCAGCGAGCGGCACCTACACGGTGAGCGCGACCGTGAGCGACGCCGGCGGCTCGACGAGCGCGACCACGCAGGTCGTCGTCACCGTTCCGGCCGTCACCGCTGCCGATGTTCTTGACGACATGTCCGGGCTCGTCTTGAGCTTTGACCTCGATCGGAACACAGAGCGCTGGCTTCTGCGGAAGCTCGACGACCTCAGGGATTCGCTCGCGTATGGCAACGATCAGGTCTGCTCGAGCTCGGGCACACTCGCTCACCTCATGGCATTCGCAGACCGTACGCTGACGAACAGCGAGGACGCCGCCCTGAACACGCTCGCGACCGACCTCCGGGCGGCGGCTGGGTGCGACGGAGCACTAAGCCCAAAAGTTCTAAAGGCGTCAAGCGTGACGCCGAAGACCACGGTAACAACGGTGACCACGAAGACCGCAACGCCGGCTCCGGCACCAAAGAAGGACACGACCGCGAAGTCCGCGAAGGCGGACCTCAAGGTCACGGAAGGGCGTAACTCTCACTAACCAGGCCCCACCTCCCCCCAAGCAGCGGCGGGCCGTTCGCGCGGAGAGCGCGAGCGGCCCCCGCGTGTCAGGCTATGGACGGATGAGCGATCGGAAGCTGCCGCGCCCGCGTGCCGAGCTCGCGCAGTTCCAGCCCTACCGCACGCAGATGCTCAAGGCCGACGTCCGCATCAACGCGAACGAGTGGCCTGAGCCGAACGTGGCCGGCCAATACATCACGGCCGAGGAGCTGAACGGCGTCATCCTGAACCGGTATCCCGGACGAGGCGACGAGCTTCGCGAGATCCTCTCCGCGCGCTGGGGGACGAAGCCGGAGCGACTCATCCTCGGAAACGGCAGCAACGAGCTCCTACTTCAGGCCTTCCTCGTCTTCGGCGGCCACGGGCGCAAGACGCTGCTCTTCCACCCGACGTATTCGATGCACGGCCGGCTGACGCAGCTCGCCGGCGGGACCGTCGTCGAGGAGATGGTCGGCCTGCCGTACGAGGTCACGAAGGAGCGCGCCCTCGCCACGATGAAGAAGGTGCGTCCCGAGATCGTCGTGTTCACGACGCCGAACAACCCGACGGGCGGGGAGATCGACGCCGACGTCATCCTCGCCGTCGCCGAGCAGTTCCCTGAGACGCTCGTGCTCGTCGACGAGGCCTACTCCGACTTCGCCGGAAAGTCGCTCGTCTCGCGGATGGACGAGTTCCCGAACATGGTCATTTCGAAGACCTTCTCGAAGGTGCTCGCGGCCGCGGGGCTGCGCGTCGGAACGCTGATCGTGCACCCCGATCTCATGGGCTACTTCACCGCGGCGGCGCTACCGTACAACGTGAGCACGTTGACACTCGCCGTCGCTGCGCGTATCGCGCGCGACGAGAAGTCGATCGGACACCGTCTCGAGCTTGCGAAACGAGAGCGCGACCGCGTCTACGAGGCCCTTCGGCGCGTCTCGGCGATCGAGGTGTTCCCGTCGGTCACGAACTTCATCCTCTTTCGCCTCCGAAACGAAAAGCCACCGGACGTGCACGCGCGATTCCTCGAGGAGAGCGTCCTCATCCGCGACATCTCTATTTGGCCAGGGTGTGACGGGTGCCTGCGGGCCTCGATCGGAACGCCGGCGGAGAACGACCGCTTCATCGCCGCGCTCGACACCGTCTTCGCCGCCCCCGCCGCACGCCGATAGCCGGCGCGACACTCCTCGTCGACGCGGCGAGCCTCGCGTATCGCGCGTATCACGCGGTGCCCGAGTGGAAGGCCCCCGACGGGACCAACGTGAACGCGGCGCTCGGGTTCCTCAACTTCATCTCGCGCCTGGTCCCGGATCGCCGGCCCTCGAAATTGTTCATCGCGCTCGATGCCGATTGGCGCCCGCAGTTCCGCGTGGACGCGTTGCCGTCGTACAAGTCGCATCGCGTCGCGGGCCCCGACGACCCGCCCGATCCGGTGGATCCCCAGATCAAGATCATCATCGAGCTGCTCAACGCGTTCGGCATCTCGGTCTCGGCGGCGGATGGGTACGAGGCCGAGGACGTGATCGCGACGATCGCCGAAGGCACGACCGGGCCGATCGAGATCGTGACCGGCGACCGCGACCTCTTCGCGCTCGTGAAGGATCCGAATGTGCGGGTGCTGTACACGCTGCGTGGCGTGAGCGAGCTCGGCCAGGTCGACGAGGCCTACATCCGCAACAAGTACGGCGTGCCCGGGGATCGGTACTTCGACTACGCGGTGCTGCGGGGCGATCCCTCCGACGGTCTGCCGGGCGTGCGTGGGATCGGCGAGAAGACCGCGAGCCATCTCGTGACGAAGTACGGATCGCTCGACGGGATCCTCGCGGCGACGGACATCTCGGCGACGATCCGCGCGAAGCTGCGGGCCGACGCCGACTACCTCATCGCCGCTCGTAAAGTCGTGTGGATGGCTCGCGACGCTCCTGTCCTCGGCGGCGACGGCACCGTTCCGCGAAAGCCCGCCGATCCCGAGAAGCTTGAGAAGCTCGCCAAGCGCTACTCGCTTGGAGCTGCTGTTGGACGGCTCATGGATGCGCTCGCGGCCTAACATGCACACCTCGTGATCGTCTATCCCGCGATCGACATCTACGAAGGCCGCGCCGTCCGCATGACGCGCGGCGACTTCGCGACCGTCGAGGAGGTCGCGGCATCACCGCTCGAGGCTGCGCGCAAGCTCGTCGCTGGGGGCGCGGAGTGGCTTCACATCATCGATCTCGACGGCTCGCGTACCGGTAAGCCCGCGAACCTCGACCATCTGCGAGCGATCGCGAACCGCTTCACCGTGAAGATCCAGGCGGGCGGCGGCATCCGCGACTTCGACACCGCCGAGGCCTTCGCCGAGGCGGGCGCGTCGCGGATCGTGGTCGGGACCGCCGCTGTCGACGACCCCGAGCTCATCGGCCGCCTCGTAGACCGGCACGCCGACGGCATGGCCGTGTCCGTCGACGCCCGCAACGGGATGGTCACGACCGACGGCTGGACCGAGGCGACCAACGTTCGGGCCGTCGATCTCATGCAGCGCCTCGCCGTGACCGGCGTGCCCACGGTCATCTACACGAACGTTTCGATCGATGGCACGCTGCAGGGCCTCGACCTCGCGTCGACCGAGGCGGTTGCCCGCGCGTTCGGCGGCGACGTCATCTACTCCGGCGGCGTCGGCTCGCTCGAAGACATCGCGGCGCTGGGCAAGCTCCGTCACCGCGGACTCCGTGGGGTCATCGTCGGCCGCGCCCTCTACCTCAACCGCTTCACGCTCAAGGATGCGCTGCGCGTCGCGCGTGACGGCGCCGCGCGTTAGGCAAGGAACTCCAGCAGCAGCCGGTTCACGACCTCGGGGCGCTCCTCCATGACCCAGTGGCCAGTGTCCGGGACGTACTCGATCCGCGGTGGGTTCTCGAAGTAGCCGTCCATCCCCCGCGTGAGCTCCCTGCCCAACGCGAAGTCGTCCTCCCCCCAGATCACGAGCGTTGGCGCCTTGATCTTCCCGTGCGCCAGGGGAGAGCGAGCGGCGGCGCGGTAGTAATTGATCGCGGCGGTCGCGGCGCCTGGCGCGCTGAAGGCCCGAGCGTATTCGTCGAGGTCGGCGTCGCTGAACGTGTTCGGCTTCGCGGTGCGGCGCAGCGAGTCTCTGAGCGTCTTCGCTCCGTTGCGCCGGAACGACCATTCGGGCAGCCACGGGAGCTGGAACATGAAGATGTACCAGCTCTTGCGAATCTGGGTCCAGTTCGAACGGAGGGCTCTGGCCATGACCGCAGGGTGCGGACAGTTCAGCACGACGAGCCGGTCGACCGACTCCGGATGCAGCGTCGCGAGGGTCCAGGCGACGCCGCCTCCCCAGTCATGGCCGACGACGTGGGCGCGTTCGGCGCCAAACGCATGAATGAGGGCCACGATGTCGTCCGCGACGACCGACGTGCGATACGCCGCGATGCCCTTCGGCTTGTCGCTTGCGCCGAAGCCCCGCAGGTCCGGCGCGACGACTTGAAATCGCTTCGCGAGCGCTGGCACTTGCTTGCGCCAGGCGCGGGATGTCTCGGGAAAGCCGTGAAGCAGGAGGACGAGCGGGCCCTCTCCTTCCACGACGCAGTGGAGGCGGACGCCGTTCACGTCCATCAGGCGTTCCATCGGGCCATGCTGGCACGCCCAATGCCATTGGTCCGGGGCATGTCTTCTGACCTCGCCTTCAGCGTTGGGCTGCTCGCGGGATGGCTCGCTCTGGTCGTCTGGCTGACCTGGCCCGATCCCCATTGCAAGTGCTGCCCGGAGCGCCAACACGCGCGCCAGCCTCGCGACCGAAAGGTCTAGCCGAAGATCGCGAGAGGCAGAAAGGCGGACACCACCCAGTTCGGCCGATCGACGACCTCGCTGATCTTGAGATCGACCGCCACACTCGACAACACGTACGCCTCGTCCCGCGTCAGACCCCGCACCGCGACGAGATACTGAATCATCGCCCGCACCGCTTCTTTCGATGCATCCATGAGGTCGGGCGCGATCCCCGTCGTCACAAAGTGGGGGCCGCCGTTCGTCCGCGGTGATAGCGGGCGCGTCGTTTCGAACTCCGGGCCGGATAGCGCGCGATCGCGCCGAACGCTGAACCGGAGCGTGGCCGTCATCGTCGTCTCGATGGCGGTGATGCAGACCTCGCCGTCGCCCTGCGCCGCGTGGCCGTCGCCCGCGGAAAAGAGCGCGTCGTCGACCGCGACTGGCAAGTACAGCGTCGTGCCGGCGGTGAGCTGCTTGATGTCCATGTTCCCGCCGGTCTTTCGCGGCGGGACCGTGCTGTGCTCGCCGGGTTCGGCGAGCGCGACCCCCATCACTCCGAGGAACGGCTCGAGCGGGATGCGAACGCCGGGCCGCAGCTCCGCCGAGACGCCGTCGAGCTCCCACATCTTCAAATAGGGCTCAGGAAAATCGTCGGGCAGCAACCCGCCGCCTGGATTGAACGCGGTGTGTCCGAGGTCGCCCGCGACTAGATCGACGATCTCGATCTGCAGCGTGTCGCCAGGGCGCGCGCCGCGTACGGCGATCGGTCCGGTAAGGGGATGGCCCTTCACGGCGCGAGGCTTCACGTCAGCGGAGGTCATGCCACGACGGAAGTAGCCGTCGGATGAATCACGGCATTTCATCACGACCGAGTCGCCGGATTCGATCATGAGCTTCGGCGGGGCCGCGTTGTCCCACGAGTAGTGAACGACGTCGCAATCGAGGCTGTGTGTGCGCGTCACGCGGGTGGCGCCCCAGGTGCCTCGGTCGGCGCGACAAGAAAGATCCAGATGTCCCAGGCGACGTGGCTCACGACGAGCGCGCCGAGGGGCACGCCGATCGCGCGCAGGAGTCCCCAGTACGCGCCCGCGATCGTCGCTGCGCCGATGAGCGTCGCGTTCTCGGTCACGATGTGCGCTCCCCCGTAGAGCGCGGTCGCGGTCAGGTAACCGGCGCGTCCCTGAACGAAGCCCCGCCAGAACAGCTCCTCAGCTGGACCGATGACGAGCCCCAGGCGCGCGGCGAGCTCCTCCTTCGGCCGGAGCGAACGGAGCGCGTAGATGTCGCCGATCTCTTCGCCGCCGCGCGGCATGACCTGGCGCGCGACCGTGTCGCCGACGCGAAAGATGCCGTAGAGCCCCGCAGCTGTGGCGAGGCCGAGGGCGATCTCGCCTGGCCCGATGCGGACCCGCCGCGCGTCGCGGTCCGTGGCGAGGGCGAGGCCGCCGAGCACGAGACCGGTCGCTGTCATCCGGTCCCAGAAGCGCGCGCGCGGCCCGCGGAAGGTGAGACCAAATGCCGCGAACGCTGCGCCGACGCCGAGCGCGAGAAGCTTCACGAGATCAGCGGGCGAGAAGGGCGGCGATGACCAACCCGACGACCAGGAGGTACCCGAACGCGGCGTGCAGCTGGGCAGTCTCGAGGTCGATCATCGCGATCGCGCGCTGCTGACCGGTCGCGCCGAGCTCCGACGAGCGGATCTGCCGGACGAGGAGCGGCAGCGAGAGCATCGCGAGCAGGGTCCAGGTTGGGAGCAGGCCGAACACCACGGCGGCCGACAGCGCGAGGTACGCGCCGACCACGAGCGCGACGTAAAGCCAGTGCGCGGCCGCGCGCCCCGCTTGCACCGAGAACGTCTTCGCCCCGGCGCGCGCGTCCTCGCTGATATCGCGCCACTCGTTGCCGTGAAGGATCGCGGCGACGAGAAGGCCGACCGGGATGCTCGCAGCGACGGCGCTGGGGTCGAATCGCCCGCTGATCGCGTAGAACGATCCGATCACCATGAGCGGCCCCATCAACAGGAAGACGAGAGGGATCCCGACCGGCCCGAACTTGTACTGGAACGGCGGCGCCGTGTACGTGTAACCGCCGATGAGGCCCGCGATGCCGAGCGCGACGATGGGCCAGCCGCGCGCGGCGGTGAGGATGACGCCCATGAGCACCGCGACGCCGAACGCCGCGATCGCAAACCGGTACGCGGCGCGATCCGTGATGCGGCCCTTCACGATCGCGTGGCTCGCTCGTGGCGAGACGATCGTGTCGACGCCCTTGCGAACGTCGTAGATCTCGTTCGTCACGTTCGTGCCGACGTGGAGCGCGACCGCGCCGACGAGCGCTGCGAGGAAGAGCCCGGGATCGAACGCGCCCGCGACCGCGGCGAGCGCGCCGCCGGCCGCGACGGGAACAGTCGACGCGGTGAACGAGAACGGTCGCGCGATCTCCCAGAGCGCGCCGACCTGATCGCGGGTGCGTTGCGCGAACGTCTTGCGCTGCTCCGCGAGCGCGACGCGCGCGGCCGAGCCGACCTCGGCGGTGCCGTAGAGCACGGCGGCTTCGAGGAGCGCCTGCACCTGCGCCTCCTCCTGCACGACCGGCTGCAGCAATGGCAGGTCCATACCAGCCTCGTGGTACGCGTGCGCGCGCTCGGCGACCTCGCGCCGCGTGCCGCAGAGGATGTATGCGTCGAGCAGCTCGTCGGCGATGAGCGCGCCCGCGCCGGTGTAGTCCTCGGCGCGCCACTTCGCCGCGATGCGATCACGGTTCTCGGGCTCGAACCCGGCGCGCTTCAAGGTGACGTCCGAAAGGATCGACATCATGTAGATGACGAACGGATCGCGCTTCGCGCGGTTCAGCGCGTCGCGCCGCGTCTCGTCGATGAACGTGAGGAGGTAGCCCGCGACGTCGATCGCTTCGGGGTCGCGGCCCGCTTCGCGCGCCGCGCGTTCCATCACGCGCAGGAGCTTGCGCAGCCCCGGGATCGACTCGGCCGGCCGCGCTAGGTAGCCATCGCCCTTCTGTCCCGCGACGACCATCATCGGCGAGCGGTAGCCGGCGATATAGATAGGTACGCGATGCACCGGCGGGAACATCGGCTGGATCGGCGGCAGGCCCTGCTTCCCCGACGGGATGCGCTCGCCGGCCCAGAGCTGATGCAGCGTGTCGATCGTCGCGATCGTCCTCGTGGCCGCCTCATCGGGCGAGTAGGGGATACCCATCTGCCCAAGGCGGAGCGGCAGCGCGGAGCCGAGTCCGAGACGGATCCGCGACGCGGCCATCTCGTCGAGCGAGCTCACGGTCATCGCGATCAACACGGGGTGCCGCGTGAACGGGTTGAGCGCGCCGAGACCGATGCCGATGTCCTCGACCTGCGATGCGACCGCGCTCGCGTACGTGACCGCGTCGCGCTCGAAGTAGCTGTCGTGGAACCAGACCGACTCGAGGCCCGCAGCGCGCGCGCGCTCGGCCCAGCCGACCGCATCGGAGACCTTGCCGCGCGACGCGAACCCCAGGCCGACGCGACGAGCGAGCGCCATTAGTCTCGTCCTCCCGCGAGGAGCACCTGAGCCCGCTCGATGCGCTCGAGGCTCTTGCCCTTGCCGAGGACCTCGAGCGATTCGTACAACGGAGGTCCGACATCGCGCCCGGTGATCGCTATGCGGATGGCGCCGTTCAGGTCACGTCTCGACCAGCCGAGCTGATCCGCGAGGCCCTCGAGCGCCGGCTTGATCACGGCGGCGGCGAACGGCTCGAGCTCCGTAAGGACCGCGCGGGCCCGCGCGAGGGCCTCGGCGGTCGAGACACGGTCGCTCTTCTTCGGGATCAACAGCTTCGACTCGTAGCCGATGTCGTCGGTGAACAGGAACCGGATCTGGTCTTTCGCGTCCTTAAGCGTCTTCATCCGCTCCTGGATGTGCGGCGCGATCCTCGTGAGGATCGCGCGGTCCCACCCGGCCGGGACGAACGGCTCGAGCCGGCGAACCAGCTCATCGACTGAAAGCCGTCGGATCCAGACGCCGTTGAAGAAGTCGAGGCGCTCCTTATCCCATTTGCCGCCCGCGCTCTGTACCTGCTCGATCTTCCACACGCGGATCAGGTCGTCCATCGAAAAGACCTCGTCCTCGGTGCCGGGCGACCAGCCCACGAGCGCGAGGTAGTTGATCAGCGCTTCAGGGAGATAGCCGTCCTCCCGGAACTGCGACACGGCGGTCGAACCGTGACGCTTGCTGAGCTTTTTGCCGTCAGCGCCCAGCACCGATGGCACGTGCGCCATCGGCGGCACATCCCAACCGAACGCGCGATAGATGAGGAGGTGCTTCGGGACCGATGCGACCCACTCGTCGCCTCGCATGATGTGCGAGATCTCCATGACGTGATCGTCGATCACGACCGCGAGGTGATAGGTGGGGAAGCCGTCCGACTTGAGCAGGACCTGGTCCTCGATGGTGTCGGCCTGCCACTCGATGTGACCGTGGACGAGGTCGTCGATCGCGAGCGTGCCCTCGTCGGGCGCCTTCAGGCGGATGACGTGCGGCTCGGTCTTCGCGCGCTCCGCTGCCTCCTCGGGCAGGATGTTCCGGCAGTGGCGGTCGTAGCCCGTCGGCACCTTGCGGGCTTCCTGCTCCGCGCGAAGAACCGCGAGCCGCTCCTTCGAGCAGAAGCAGTAGTACGCGGCGCCCTTATCGATGAGCTCCTGGGCGTGCTGCTGATAGAGCGGAAGGCGCTCCGACTGCACGTACGGCGCGTACGGTCCGCCTTCTTGCGGCCCCTCGTGCCAGCTGATGCCGAGCCAGTGCAACCCGTCGTAAATGGAGTCGATCGCGCCGGCGACCAAGCGGTCCTGATCGGTGTCCTCGACCCGCAGGATCAGCGTTCCGTCGCGTTGTCGCGCGAAGAGGTAGTTGTAGAGGATCGTGCGCACGCTCCCGATGTGGAGGGCGCCGGTTGGGGAAGGCGCGAAGCGCACACGCACGCTCAATACGAGGTCAGTTTAGGTCGGTATTGTGGTTGTGTATGGCCACCCAGCTGCGCCGCGACCGGCGCGAGAAACAGAAGCGTCAGCGGCAGCGCCAGCAGCAGAAGCGCGGCTCTTCCGGCGGCGGGATCACGAATCAGCTCGTCATCGGAGCGTTCGTGCTCGGAGCCATCGTCCTCGGGGTCCTGGGCCTGCGCGCTGCGGGAGTGTTCGACCCGCCGGCTGCAGCGATCGATCTCAACTCGGCCGACTTCCAGCTCCCTGCCGGCGCGACCATCGGTACGCAAGAGCCGTTGCTCGCGCCCGAGCACATCGTCCCGCCCGCCAAGGGCAGCTACAACACATTCCCGCCGACCTCCGGTCAGCACTGGAACCAGGCCGGACTCGCGCCGACGACCTGGGGCATCAAGGACGCGAATCTGCCGAACGAGGTCACGACACATAACCTCGAGCACGGCGGGATCGTGATCGGGTACGCGAATCTCACGCCGGCCGAAACGGATCAGCTCAAGGGCATCGTGCGCGCCTTGATGAACGGCACGTATCGCAAGATCGTTCTCGAGCCGTACCCGCTGACCGACGCGAAGATCGCGCTCACGTCATGGGGATGGCTGCTGAACCTGCAGAGCGTGGATCAGATCCAGATCGTGCAGTTCACGCGATCGCACTACTCGGATCCGAACTTCGCGCCGGAGTGGAACGTCCAATAACGCGTTAGTTGCGCGCGCGTAGCAGCTCGTACCAAAGCGACCGTACGTCAGTACCTCCCCGAACTCGCTCCTTCACTCGCGCGTCCGCGCATGCGTTCATAGCGGGATGACGACGACGACCAATCCGATTCCCGGCGAACGAGACGACACGATCCGCATGCAGCGTTGGACGCGGCCGCCGGCCGTCCCGATGGCGATGGCGTGGTGGCGTCGGCAAGCGCAACCGGCGCGTACCGGTCTCGTTGTCGCGGCGCTATTCGCTCTCGCCGGGACGCTGAGTCTCTGCGCGAGTCTCACTCAGCCGGGTCGGGCGAGCGCGATCGTCCTAAAGCCCGAAGCCTCGGCGCCCGACGCCGGGAAGAGCTGGATGGCGACCAAGGCATGGCAGGGAAGCGGCAGCAAAGAGACCGAGACCTTCACCGTCACCGGACACTGGCGGGTCGACTGGATCTTCAGTCCCTCGTCGTCGAACGGCGGCGTGTTTCAGGTGTTCATTTACTCGGCCGATGGCCGCCAGCTCATGAACCTTGCCGCGAACAGTCTGAAAGGCGGCTCAGACACCAGCTTCTGGGCCGGACCAGGCACGTACTACTTGAAGATCAGCTCAGCCGGCGGCGATTGGAAAGTCGGAGTTCAAGATCTGCATTAGTCGCCCCAATACCGCTCCACTTTCCAGGGATCCCCACGATTGTGATAACCGTTCCTTTCCCAGAAGCCGGGCTTGTCCACCGAGCTGAACTCGATCCCGCGCAACCACTTCGCGCTCTTCCATGCATAGAGCGGCGGCACGACGAGTCGCGCGGGATAGCCGTGCTCCGCGGTGAGCGGCTCGCCGTTCGCTCGGAGCGCGATGAGGCAGTCGTCGCGCATGCAGTACTCGATCGGAATGTTCGCGGTGAAGCCCTGCTCGCTGTGCGCGATCACGAACTTTGCCTCGGCCAGCGGCTTCGCGAGCTCGACGATCTTCGCGAACGGGATCCCTTCCCACTGTTGGTCCAGCCGCGACCACGTCGTGACGCAGTGCATGTCCGCGGTGACCGCGGTCTTGTCGAGCTCCTGGAACTGCTTCCAGTCGAGCTTGATCTCGTTCTGGACTTTGCCGAACACGCGGAAATCCCAGCGTTGTGGGTCGAACCGCGGGATCGAGCCGTAGTGCAGGACCGGCCACTTCTCCGTGAGGTATTGGCCCGGAGGAACCCGCGCAGCGATCTCCGTGGGCAGCTCGCTCTTTTTCGTGAAGAACTTCATCAACCGAGTCCCGCGGCGCGCCGCAGCATCTTGAACGTGTAGATGCCGGTGTCGTGGCCGTCCGCCCATTCGGGCGTCAGGCCGTAGCGGCCCACCGCGTATACCTCCTTCAAGGTGGTCTGCTGTTCGCTGAACTTCGTGTCGGTGTTCACGTTACCCGCGAACGTGCCCTCTCCGGAGCAATACGCGCACGGGCACGCGCGCCGGAGGCCATCCCATTCGTACTCGGTGAGCTGCCCGTCGTCCCACTTCATGCGGAACATCCGTTTGTCGGCGACTATTTCCCAGTCGGTCGGTCGGTGGAATACATCAGCCACAGAGTCGATGATACGAACGTGACGGCGACAATGGACGACTTCCGAAAGATCGAGATGCGCGTCGGGCGGATCGTGGCGGTCGACGACTTCCCTGAGGCACGGAATCCCTCGTACAAGCTGACGATCGACTTCGGTCCGCATGGCACGCGCAGGTCGTCCGCCGCCGTCCTCAAGTGGTACGACAAACGCGCTCTTCTCGGCCGCCTCGTCGTCTGCGTGACGAACTTCCCCCCTCGCCGCATAGCGACTTTCGACAGCGAAGTCCTGACTCTCGGAGCAATTGCCTCCGACGGCCGGGTCGTTCTCCTAGAGCCAGATAGAGACGCTGAGTTGGGGAGCCCGATCGGTTAGTCGGCGTTGCGGGTGGCACGGGGAGGGGGTCTGCCATCGAGCGTGCATCCGGCCGCGTCGCCGCTGGATGTTTGAGACGCGCAGGAAGCGGACCGGTAGCGAGAGGGCAGACCCCCGAGCCGTGACAGGACCCGCAACGCTCGGACCCGCAACGCTCGGACCCGCAACGCAAAAAGCCAGAGGTCTAGCCGGAGATCACCATTCGAAGAAGACGAGCCGGTCGAAGGGCCAGAAGCGAAGGATCACTTTGCCGATGATGTTGCCGACCGGCACGGGTCCGAACGTGCGCGAGTCGGATGAGAAGGTGCGGTTGTCGCCCATCACGAAGAGCTGTCCATCTGGGACCGTGAACGGGTAGGCGATCTGCGGGGCCTGCGGCTGACTGGCGCCGTGCGCCTCCGGGATGTCCACCTGCTGGCCGTTCACGAAGACATTCCCGTTCCGCAGGTCGACACTCTCGCCCCCGACGGCGATGACCCGCTTCACGTACGGGATCGTCGCGTCGGGGATTGGCGGGTTGAACACGATGATGTCGCCGCGTTGTGGCGGCCCGAAACGGTAGTCGAGCTTGCTGACCAGGACGCGATCGTTCTGCTCGAGCGTCGGCTCCATCGAACGCTGGCGCACCTCGGTGACCTGGACGACGAAGAGGTTGAGGACGACCGAAATGACGACCGCGAGCGCGAGCGCTTGGACGATCTCCAGGATGGCGCGCCACGAGAAGGGCGACTCGCCGACAGGTTCGTACTCGGGAGGTGTCACTGTCTGGGGGGCTGCCACTCCGAACCAGTGTAGGGATGGACGGCGCACGCGCTAGGCGAACGCTGGGATCAAATGATTGCGCGACCGCTCGATCATCTCCGTCGCGCGCTCCTTCGGAAACGCGCAGAGGTACTGGTCGAGCCCGGCGGCGCCATACGCGCGGATCTTGTCGACCAGCGCCTTCCCGTCGCCTTCGAGCGCGCTCGCGCACCAGTGCGAGCGCTGGAGGCGCTCCTCCCGTTTCACCGTCCGTTCGATCGTGTCGAGCTCCTTGAACGCACCCGCCATCTCATCGGGTGTCAGGTCGGCGCCGCCGGCGCCGTGCTTTCCCAGGTCGAACCCGTCGGCGTAGCGGGCCGCCAGCCGCATGACGCGCGGCCCGGCTCCGCCGATCCAGATCGGCGGGCGAGGACGCTGCGTCGGCTTCGGCGCGCAGACCGCATCGTCGATCCGGTAGTGCTTCCCGTGGTAGGTCGCGCGGTCATCTTGCCAAAGGCGTCGCGTGATCTCGAGACCGTCGCGGAGTTGTTCCACGCGGTCGCCGGGCGGTGGATAGTCGTATCCGTACGCGCGGTACTCGTCCTCTTTCCAGCCCGCGCCAACACCGAACTCGAGCCGGCCGCCGGACATGTGGTCGACGCCGGCGGCCATCTTTGCCTGGAGCGCGGGGTTGCGGTACTGGACCGCAGCGACGAGGACGCCGAGCCGGATCTTCGTCGTGTCCCGCGCGAGCGCGGCGAGAAGCGTCCACGCCTCGAGACAGTTTTGGTCGGGCTTCCCGCCGGGGCCTCCGAAAAAGTGGTCGCTCACCCAGAACGATGCGAACCCTGACTTCTCCGCTGCCCGCGCGAGCTCGCAGATCTCTTGGTAAGACCACCCCGCCGCGGGCGAAATGATGACCCCGAGCTTCACGCCCCGATGCTAGTTGGCTTAGCTGCTCGGGATCTCCCAGTCGTTCGGAACGACGTGCACCCACGTCTGTCCTTGATCTAGCAGGATCCTCTCGCCCGCCGAGTTCTTGAAGACGAACGCGTCGGTGTCGCTCGCGCGGGTCCACGTCGCGTCCTGACGGAGACCGTCGCGGAAGATCGTCGCCGAGCCGGTTCCGGTAAGGCGCATGTCGTGCGCGAACGAGCCCGCCGCGTCGACGATCTGCGGGACTTCCCAGATCTCGGTGTGAATGATGGCGATGTTCGATGCCGCGATCGGCTGGTTGTTGACCGCATCGATGTCGCGAACGGACTTGCCGGCGTTGTTCTGGAACCGCGCGTACGTCTTGGTCTGGGGGTCGTACTGGTACTTCACGAGCGAGATGTCCTCGCGGTACGGGATCGTGAGCTCTGTCGCGGGCACCGCACCTGCCATCCCCGCGATGGTCGGCGCGTGATCGGTCGCCGCGAGGAAGCCCCAGGACGGGATCTGCTGCGGCGTGTCGGCGCCGTGCGCGGCGATCGCCTGCCGCATCGCGGCGGCGCTCGTGAACATGTTGTACGGACCCGGGCGGAACGTGACCCGGTAATAGCCGCTCGTGTAATCGGCCGAGAGGTCGACGTACTTGCCGTTCGCGGCGTCGCCCTGGATCAGCGGCATCTCGTACGCGGACGTGCCTGAATAGACGAGAGCGCCACGCACCATCGGCGTGAGCGATCGATCTGCAAGACGCGCGCTGCGGATGTTTCCGATCGTTTGCGGATCCTGTGAGTGGAAGACGACCGCGAGCCGCGTGGCGAACCCTTCGACAAGGATCTCGAAGACCATGTCCGCCTGCGTGAGGCCGTAATGCGGACGCGCGAGAGGCACGTTGTCGATCTTCACGAGCAGCGCTCGCTTGTCGGCAGAGCCGAGCTTCAGCGGTTTGCCGGTCAGGGGCCAGCAGTCCTTGCAGGGAGCATCCGGCGCGAGCGTGGTCTCGACCGTCGGGATCGCCGCCGCGGTCTGCGTCCCAGTCGAAGCGCCGGGCGTCGCCGCAGGCGAGCTGCAGGCCGCGAGCAGGACCAGGATCGCCGCGAGGGCAAACGAATACGTGTGTGGTGCGCCCTTCCTCATTCATTCCGACTGTAGCGGCCGACGTGCAGCACATCTAGTAGATGCGAGCCCATGCTCGCTTACTTCATGGTCGGCGTACGCTCGCGATCGAACGGGAGGTGCAGCGATGGCCACATCAAATAAGGAGACCCTGCGCAAGGTTCAGGCTGCATGGAACGAAAATCGTCTCGACGAGCTCGATCAGTACTTCGCGCCTGACTTCAAGGCGAACTCGAATGACCCGAGTGGCACCCCAGACCTCGCAGGCGCGAAGACGGCGCACGCCGCGATGAATAAGCGGATGTCCGATCGCAAAGTGCAGATCCTCGAGCTGATCGAGGAAGGCGACAAGGTCCTCGCGCGCAATCGCGCGACCGGCAAGCACACCGGCGGCGACGCGTGGATGGGCGCGCCGGCCGATGGGAAGACGTACGACATCGAGTCGTGGTCGATCTATCGCTTCCGGGACGGGAAGATCGTCGAGAGCTGGGGGCTCAACGATGCGATGCGGCTGATCATGCAGATCGGCGGGCAGTTGCCGCAACCCGCGGCGGTGTCTTCGCGCTAGGGGGCGACGCGCTCGCGGGTCGGCGCGAGATACGCGGAGGCCTGCATCGTGAAGAGCTCGGCATAGCGGCCGCCGAGGTGCATGAGCTCGTCGTGCGTCCCACTTTCGACGACGCGTCCCTCGTGTAGGACGTAGATGCGGTCCGCCGAGCGCACGCTCGAGAACCGATGCGAGATGAGAAGCACGGAGCGGCCGCTGAAGAGATCGCGCATCCGGGTGAACAGGTCGTGCTCGGCGCGCGCGTCGAGCGCCGCGGTCGGCTCGTCGAGGATGACGAGCGGAGCGTCTCGGAAGAACGCACGGGCGAGCGCGATGCGCTGCCACTGGCCGATCGAGACGTCCTTTCCGCCCATGAAATACGGGCCGAGGATCGTGTCGTAGGTGTCCGGCCACGCGTTCACGAAGGAGTCCGCGCCGGCCCTCTCCGCCGAGCGCATGATCGCCTCGAGGTCCTCGAGCTTCTCGACGCGGCCGAGCCCGATGTTCTCGCGAACGGTGAGCATGAACCGCGCGAAGTCCTGGAAGAGCACGGCGACGCGCTCGTAGATCCAGCTCTGCTCGTGCGCCGCCACGTCCGCGCCGTCCCACAGCATGCGGCCGGAGTCGGGGCGATAGAGACCCGAGAGGACCTTCGCGAGGGTCGTCTTGCCCGATCCGTTCTCGCCGACAAGAGCGATCACTTCGCCTGCACGGATCTCGAGCGAGACGTCGTCGAGAGCGAGACGCGATGGAAGGGCGGGCCCGCCGTCCTTCGACGCCGACGGCGGATAGCGGAAGGACACGTGATCGAGGTCGATGCGCTGGAACGGCCCGGCCGGTTCGGCGAGCGCCGGCACGCGCGCAGGCGCGAGCGAGCTGAACTCCTCCCAGTCTTCGAGAAAGAGGCTCGCCTCGTAGAGCTGCGTCATGTTGTTCACGACGCTCGAGAGCTGTCCTGAGAGCTGCTGGCTCGCGGCGACGGCGGCGCCCGCCTCCGCGACACCGATGCGGCGCTCGATCACGAGGTAGGCGAGCGCTCCGTACGTCAGCGCGGTCACCAGAGACGACGCGCCGGTGCTCATGATCTGGTAGCGGGCGCGCTTGCGCAGGTTCGCGGCGAGCTCCGTCAAGCGCTCGTTGGAGAGCCGCTCATACAGCGCGCGCATGTACGGCGCCAGGGCGAATGCCCGCAGCTCCTTGGCGTACTCGCGGCTGGTGAAGAGCCCAAAGATGTAGTTGCGCTTGCGCTCGTTCGGCGTCATCGATCTCCAGAAGTGATAGGTCTGGCGGCTGCTCGCCGCGCTCGCCAACCACATCGGCACGAAGCCGACGATGGCGAGCACGAGGAGGATCGGCTGCAGGATGTAGAGGGCGGCCGCGACACCGATGATGAGGAACAGGCTGCGCGCGAGGCCGATCGCCGACCCGGTCACTCCCATCATTCGGCCCATCGCGTTCATCGCGCGACGCAGGAGGTCCTGGAACTCCGGCGTCTCGAAGCGCTTCAGGTCGATCGCGATGATCCGATCGAGGAGAACCGAGTTCGTGTGTCGCTCGACGATCGCCGAGAGCATCGACTGTTGCTGACTCTGAATGAGGCCGGCGGCGCTCGAGATCACGCTGAGTCCGATCATTTCGCCGAGCAGCGTCCCGACGCGACCGAGATCGCCTCCGCTGCCGGTCGCCAGGACCGCGGCGATGAGATCCCTCGTGATGATGAGTTGCGCCCCCGTCGTGATCGCGGTCACGATCTGCGGTGCAAGACTCGCGAGGAACCGCCCCGGCGCCGCCTCCCAGACCAGTCGGAACGACGATCCGAGAACGTGCGGTATTCGGCGGATCTGTCGCCGCTCGGGCGGTGCCTCGATGCGGTCGCTGCGACCCCGGAAGATCACGGCGGAGGCGGTATCCGCTTCGCGCGCACATCGACCCGAGTGCCCTTTGGCGTCTGGACGATTCGCAGCATCACCGTCGAGCATCCGGTGCAACGGAGCACGATCCCAGGCGCGTGCACGTACGCAATGAGGCCGCCGATGTGATCGACCTTGCCACAGCTGCCGCACTCGGCCATAAGGGTCGTCATATCGTCGCCGTAGATCTCGGAGAGCGTGCCGGCCACTGCATTTCCGTCGAGCACGAGATCGTCGCCCTTCGCGGTCATGGTCCGCTCGGCCCGAAACGCTCGGTGCGGATGTGCTCGGCCGGTAGACCGACGCGCTCGAGACCGTCGGCGGCCACCTCGACGAGAGCGGTCGGGCCGCAGATATAGGCGAGGGCGTCGGGACCGAGTGGTGCGCTCACTTCCTTCAGCATCGCATCGTCGATCCGCCGCGTGTAGCCCTTCCAACCCTGGGGCTGGTTGCGCGTGAGCGTGTACGAGACAGTGAGGCCGTCGTTCTGCGCGAGCTTCTCCAGCTCGTCCGCGTAGATGATCTGGTCCTTCGAGCGAGCGCTGTAGAGGAGGCGCGCGGGATTCCTGATGCCCGCGGCAGCTCGATGCCGGAGCATCGCCATCAGCGGGACGACCCCTGATCCACCGGCGACGAGCAGCAGCGGACCGCCGATCGACCGGTCCCAGACGAAATAGCCGCCGATCGGCCCGCGCACCTCGAAACGATCGCCGACCGAGACCGTGTCGTCGAGGAACTTGGAAACCTCGCCGTCCGCGATCCGCTCGACGGTGATGTCGATCTCACCCTTGCGCTCCGGCTCAGAGGCAACGGAGTAGCTGCGCTGCGCGGAGTAGCCGTCGGGAGCGGTGAGACGAATGTCGTAGTGCTGTCCGGGCCGGTGCGCGGTCCACTCGGGAAGGCTGAGTGTGAGCGTCTTCACGTCGGGCGTTTCGGGTCGGATCGCCTTCACCGTCGCGATCTGCCACTCGAGAGCACGTTTCATGGGTCAGTCGCCCGAATACCGCTCTTCCTTCCACGGGTCGCCGTGGTTGTTGTATCCGAGCGACTCCCAGAAACCGGGTTCGTCACGCTCCATCACGCGAAGGCCGCGCACCCATTTCGCGCTCTTCCAGAAATACAGGTGCGGTACGACGAGACGCGCGGGTCCGCCGTGCTCCGGCGCCAGCGGCTTGCCCTCATATTCGTACGCGACGAACGCCTGACCGTGGATCAGATCCGCGAGCGGAACGTTCGTGGTGTATCCGCCGTCGCTGAACGCGGTCACAAACGTTCCGCCGCGCTCGAGCTCGACGTGCTCGAGGAGGATGTCGACGCTCACGCCTCGCCAGCGCGTGTCGAGCTTCGTCCATTTCGTCACGCACGAGATGTCCTTGGTGAATTCCTGCGCGGGAAGCTTCTGGAAGTCGTCCCACTTCCACGAGGCGCTCTCCTTGACGAGCCCTTCGATCGTGAACGACCACGAAGCGAGCGGCGTCCGCGGCGTCGGTCCGGCCGACAGGACGGGGAAGTCCTTGACGGCGTGCTGGCCAGGCGGGATCCGAGCGGCTTGCGCGGAGCTCGCAGGCTGACGACGCCCGACGAATCCTTTCGTGACGAACCGGTCCGGCATTTCTAGGAGCCTAGGCCGAGCGCACTCATTATGTGTTCGTGACCGACGCGATCGCGACCCAGGGACTCACAAAGGACTACGGGGCTGGTCACGGCATATTCGACCTTGACCTCACTGTGGAGGAGGGCGAGGTCTTCGGTTACCTCGGACCGAACGGTGCGGGGAAGACGACGACGATCAAGCTCCTGATGGGCCTGATTCACGCGACGCGAGGGTCGGCGACGATCTTCGGGCTCGACGCCGATCGCGACGCCGTGGCCCTCAAGCACAAGATCGGGTACGTCCCCGGCGAGTTGCCGCAGTTCGGTGGGTGGCGCGGCTCCGAGATCGTCGCGTACATCGCGGGTCTGCGCGGCGACCTCACCGACAGCGAGGTCGAAGCCGTGGCAAAGCGCCTCGACCTCGATCTCGGCCGCAAGTACCGGGAGTATTCGCACGGCAACAAGCAGAAGCTGGCGCTGCTTCTCGCGTTCGCGCCGAAACCGGCCCTCCTCATCCTCGACGAACCGACGAGCGGACTGGATCCGCTCCACCAGCAGGAGTTCTACGGACTGGTGCGTGACGCTCGGGCGCGCGGCGCGACGATCCTCATCTCTTCGCACGTTCTGTCCGAGGTCGAGCATGTCTGCGACCGCGTCGGGATCGTTCGCGAGGGCCACCTCGCCACGGTCGGTCAACTCGACCAGCTCGCCGGAATGCGGGCGCACCGCATCGAGATCGTGTTCGCGGGGGCTCCGCCCGTCGAACGCCTTCGCGCTATCCCCGGATTCGAGCAGCTCTCGATCGAAGACCACCGCGTGACCGGAATGTTTCGCGGGGACTTCGAGCCTCTGCTCGCCGCGCTCGCGAGTTCGCGCGTCACCAAATTCGAAAGCCGCGAGCCGTCGCTCGAGGAGATCTTTCTCGGGTTCTATAAGTAGGTGACCCTTCTACAGCTCGCGCTTCGCTCGCACCGCACTGGCCTTCTTGCGACGGGGATGGTCGTGGCGGCCGGCGGGTTCATCAACGCGGTCGGCTTCGCACAGATCGCGGGCGACAACCCTGCAGCCCGGGTCGTGTTCGCGCAACAGATGGAGCTTCTCGCGCGGCAGCTCACATATCTGCTTCCCGCTCCGGCTCAACTGGACACGATGGCCGGCTACCTGACCTGGCGCTGGTTCGGATCGGCCGTGCTCGTCTACGCGTTTTGGGCGCTGCTGGCCGGCACGGGCGCCGGACGCGGCGACGAGGAGCGCGGCCTTGCCGAGCTCTGGCTGTCGACTGGCGCCTCCCGTATGCGCCTTCTCGTGGTAAGGGCCGCCGGCTTCGCGGCGTTGGCTGCGGTCTCGATCGCCGTCATGCTCGCGCTGACCGACGCAGGGGCTGCCATCGGCCACGAACCGCTTCCCGTCGGCCCTCTCGTCCTCGAAGGGCTCGCGACCTGGACCCTCACGCTATTTGTGTTCGCGTTCGCGCTCGTTGTCGCACAGCTCGTGACCACGAGGCGCGGCGCGACCGGCATCGCCGGGATCGTCGTGCTCGCCTTGTTCATGTTGAATTCTGCCGCCCGATCCGGCGTCGACGTCGGCGCGATCCGCTGGCTATCGCCCTTCTATCTTTTCGAGCGCAGCAACCCGGTGTTGCGCGGAGGCGCGCTCGATGTTCCCGCGACCGCGGCGCTGGCCGTTGGCTCGCTCGTTCTTGTCGCCATCGCGGTCGTCGCGTTCGTACGCCGGGATATCGGTGGCCCTCTCATCCGCGGGGTAGCCCGCACATCGCGGGTGGAGTGGCGTCCGGCTCAGGACCCGCTGCTTCGAACGCCGGTCCTCGCGAGCGTGGACCAGCAGCGCGTGTGGATCGTCGGATGGGCGATCGGACTGGCCGTGCTCGCCGGGTTCCTCACCTCGATCACAAAGACGATGGTCGACGCGTTCGGAAGCTCGGATATCCCGATGCTCCGCGCCTACTTCGAGCGCGCGGGGATCAACGCGTACGCCGACTTCGTCGGTGTGATCTGGTTCTCGACGCTCCTGCTGCTCATCTCGCTCTTCGTCGCCGTCCAGGTGAACGGCTGGGCTGCCGATGACGCCGAGGGCCGGCTCGAGGCGATCCTCAGCGCGCCGGTGTCGCGCGCGCGTGTCGTCGTCGAGCGCATCGCCGCGGCCGTCCTGGCGTGCGCCGTCCTCGTGGCAGTGAGTTCGCTCGCGGTCTACCTGACCGCCAGTTCGGCGGGGATCAGCCTGCCCGGAGGCCGCTTCGTGTTCGCATCGGTGGCGGTGCTCCCGGTCGCGTATGCGTTCTCTGGGATCGGGCATGCGCTCGTGGGCTGGCGACCCCGCATCGCCGTGGCCATCCTCGGCGCGCTCGCGGTCGTGGGCTACTTCGCCCAGCAGTTCGCGCCGATCTTCCAGTGGCCAGATTGGGCGACGAACATCTCGGTCTACGCCCTGTACGGAACGCCGATGTCGAAGGACGATTGGGGTGGGATGGCCACGTTGCTGGCGATCGGGCTGGGCGGGACGGCCGTAGCGATCGTCGCTATGCGGCGCAGAGATGTGGGACGCTAAGGCGATGCGCCGGATCGGACATCGCGGGGCCAAGGGACATCCGCTGCCCGAGAACACGATCGAATCGTTCGAGAAGGCGCTCGCGCTCGGGTGCGATGAGATCGAGACGGACGTGTGGCTCGCGGACGACGGTCGCCTCCTCATCACTCACGACCGGCCCGGGCCCGACGCGAAGCTCACGCTCGAGGAGGTGCTCGACTTCTGCCGCGGCAAGATGGGCGTGAACGTCGAGCTCAAAGCGGAGATGAGCGAGAAAGCCGCTCACGAGACGGGCGCGCATGTCGGAAAGCTTCTGGCGGAGCGCAAGGAGCCTGACGCGTACGTCTCGAGCTTTTGGTGGGCGGCCCTGGAAGGATGTCGCGTCGCCGGTCCCGCGGTGCGCCGCGCATTCATCTTCGCGGACTCGCCCGATCGGTCATCGCTCATGGAGAGCGCGCGTGGCATGCGCCTATGGGCGCTGCATCCGAACCGCACGTACGTGACTCCGGAGATGGTGAAGGCGGCGCATTCCGCCGGAGTGAAGATGAACGCATGGACCGTGAACGAGCCGCGCGAGATCGCTCTCTTCGCCGAGTGGGGCGTCGACGGGATCATGTCGGACTTCCCGGAGCGCGTGCCGAAGGGCTAGGGCATCGAGAGCGCCCACCCGCGCGATCGCTCCACCGCGCGCAGCCATCCCGCGTACAGCGAGTCGCGTTCGTCTCCCGACATGCGCGGTTCGTAACGCACCGCGACGGTCCGCCGGCGCCGAAGCTCGTCGGGACCCTTCCATACGCCCATCGCGAGTCCGGCGAGAAATGCGGCACCCAACGCCGTCGTCTCCTGGACGCGGGCCACCTCGACCGGGATCCCCGCGATGTCGGCCTGGAACTGCATGAGAAAACCGTTCGCGGTCCCTCCGCCGTCGACGCGTAAGACCTCGATCGCCTGACCGGCGCCGCGCATCGCGTCGATGAGGTCGCGGGTCTGGTACGCGATGCTTTCGAGGGTCGCCCGCGCGAGGTGCGCGCGCGTTGTCCCGCGCTCGATCCCGATGAGCAGACCGCGCGCGTACATGTCCCAGTGCGGGGCGCCGAGGCCGGTGAAGGCAGGCACCAGGTACACGTTGTCGTTGCCGGAAATGCTGGTCGCCAGCGCCTCGCTCTCTGCGGCCGTCGCGATGATGCCGAGTCCGTCGCGCAACCACTGCACCGCTGCTCCGGTGGTGAACGCGCTTCCCTCGAGTGCGTAG
>DATCPK010000096.1:0-4310 GCA_036570125.1 Candidatus Limnocylindria bacterium | reverse complement strand
CCGCGTGGCTCAGCGGCAGCGGAGGCGTCGCTCCGAAGGTCGTGGGCGTGATGGGCAGCCATTCGACGCATCGCGATGACCCGCAGTACGCGCTCGTCGCGGAGCTGGGATGGCGACTCGCGCGCGCCGGTTTTCTCGTCGCGACGGGAGGCGGACCCGGGCTCATGGAGGCGGCGAACCTAGGCGCTTATCTCGCGGCGCATGCAGAACGCGGCGCTCTGGATGGCGCGCTCGCAATTTTGAAGGAGGCACCCGCCTACGGAGCTGACCCCGCCGGGTACGTCGAGGCGACGCGCCGGGTACGCGCCGATCTGCCGAACGGGGCGACGAGTCTCGGGGTGCCTACCTGGGTCTATCCGGACGAGCCGGTGAACCTATTCAGCTCGCACATCGCGAAATACTTTTCCAACAGCATGCGCGAGGAGGGCTTGATCGCGATCGGCGGTCACGGCGTGGTCATCGCGAGCGACACGCCGGGCACAGTGCGCGAGGTTTTCCAGGCCGCGGAGCAGAACAGCTACTGGGTGGCCGACCGGCGCAGTCCGATGATCCTGATCGAGGCGCAGGCCGCGTCGGCCTTCGAGCTCTTGATCCGATACGCGCGGCGCGACGGCTACGCCGACCTCGTGCGGTCCTTCGCGGATCCGAAAGAGGCGGTCGACTACCTCGTGCGCACGCCACCTATCACTCGCCCCTCGCCCGCTCCGACGAAGTTCGGCGCTGGAGTCCGGCGGATGCATTACCGAGGACAGAGATGATCATCGTATCCGTGTCCGAGCTACGGGCATCGCTCAGCGAGTTCCTGCGGCGCGTGAAGGCCGGTGAGGAAGTCCTGGTGACCGAACGTGGGCGGGTCATCGCGCGCCTGAGCCCACCGGCGTTCCATCCCACGGTCACTGAGTGGCTCCGTGATATGGAAGGCCAAGGCCTTGTGAAGCTCGGGACCGGAAAGCTGCCGAAGGCCTTCTGGCGCATGCCGAGACCGAAGGATCCGAAAGGCCTTGTGATGAAGGGAATGCTCGAGGAGCGGGCCAAAGGACGGTGAATGCGAGCCGACCTCTCGTTGGTCGCCTGACGCCGTCTGCTAGAGCTCGGAGGGACCGATCACGTAACCCAGACGGCCGGTCGCGCGACGAAGTCTCGTGTCCACCGTGACCAGGCGACACCCCAGAAGTGATGCAAGCGCCACGTACTCGGCGTCATAAGTCTTCGCCCAGCCGAGCTCATCGGCGATCCGCCACGCCTCAGGACCGAGACGTTTGTGGGTCCGCAGGCGGATCGGCGACGCGTCCAGCGCTGCGACAGCGGCCGTTGCCTGCTCGTCCGTCACTTCACCGCGCCAGCGCGCCTCGTGTAGCGACGAGCGAACCTCCGACCACATGAGTGACGGTGCAACGAGCTGTTCGCGCCCGAAAGGAACGAAGCCTTCCGGTGATGAGCACGCGAGAAACGCCACGCTGGCATCGACGACGAGCAGCTAACGGCCCTTACGGCTTCGCTCGATGAGCCTGACCGCGTTCGGCATCGGCTCGCCCGTCCAGGTGCGGCGCCACTCCGCGGGAACGGGTAGCTGCGCGCCTTTTTCCGGCGCGATCGCACGAAGGTCATCCTCTTCGATGATGTGCTGTGTGCCGACCCTCCGTGCGCGCAATTTACCGGAGCGGATCCAGCGGCGGACAGTCTCCGCGTCCTTGCCGACTCGACGCGCTGCTTGTGGAACGGTCAACATATAGTGCGATACTACTACATGCGACGCCGCTGAACGCATCGATCATCGGCCCTCCGGGTGATGACGATGCGCTCGTCGCGGCTCTCGACCTCGTCAATCAGCTCGCTGAGCTTCGCTTTTCACCTTCCGTAAGCGACAGCGTCTTCAAGCGGCAGCCCCTCCCGACCAGTTTTCCTGGTCGCTTCATTAGATCTCGGTGGGAACGGCGATCAAAGGCTAGCGCGGCGACGCGCCGAGCTGACAGCACGAACGAATCGCGCCTCGCTCTCAGACCAGGTCGGTAGCTGACGAGCACGGCGCGCCGATCGCCGCGCCAGTACACGGCGCGAGCGCTCGTCCCTGACCAACTTCAATAGAGCGGCCGCAAGTGGTGCGACGCGTCCTGGCGGGACGAGGATGGCTGCGTCGCCGGTGACCTCGCGGACCGCGCGGACGTGAGAACCCACGACGGGAAGCCCGTGCGCGAGCGCTTCGACGATCACGATCGGATAACCCTCGCGGAGCGTGGGCAACGCGAATATCGATGCGGCGGCGTACCGGCGCTCGAGCGCAGTCCGCCCGAGCGAACCGTAGACGCGGACGCGTGATTTAAGCCCGCGGTCCGCGATCAGCCGACGGAGTCGCGCGGCGTAACCGGCGTCGGGCGTGTCGCCGACAAGATCGAGAGAGACCTCTCGCAGCCGCGCCACGGCTGCCACGAGGGTGTGGATGCCCTTACCTGGCGTCCAGTTCGCGACGCAGAGGACCCGCCCGGCGTCCTTCCCATGCGACGCGACGATGCGGTCGCGGCCTGGCGAAATGACGACGATGCGCCGCCGGTCCATCCCGGCGGCGGCGAGCTCGTCCGCGAGCGCGTGGCTGACCGTGATCACGCGATCCGCCCGCCAGCAGAGCGCGATCGCGCCCCGGCGCATGTGCACGAGTGCGACGACGGCTGATCCTCGCGCGCGGAGCTGCGCAAGATGCGGCGCGACGAACGGCGCCGCGATTGTGTCGACGATCACGACCGGCGGGCGGAGTTCGCGAACACGGGCCCCGTCCCGTTTGGAGCGCACGAGCACGGTCGTCACGCGAACGCCGTCGCGGCGCAGCGCCGCGAGCATGTGCCGGTTGTAGAGATTGCCGCCGGTCCGCCGGGCAGGATCGCCCGCAGTCACGAGCGCGACGTCAGGCGTAGTCGAGCACCACCTGAACGGTCTCGTCCGCGCGATCGTCGAGGAGCGCGTACGCGTCAGCCGCGCGCGCGAACGGGATTCGGTGCGTGATGAGCTCCGCGAGCTTCAGCTCGCCAAGCAGCTCCGTCGCGAGTCCGATCCGTCGCTCGCGGTCCCAGCGCGGCGCGAGCGATGGATCGATACGTCCGACCTGCGAGCTGATGAGACGGACGCGACCGCGGTGAAAGTTGCCGCCGAGATCGAGCGGCACCGGCTTCTCGCCGTACCACGAGCAGACCACCACGGTGCCCTCGATGGCGACGCAGTCGATCACCATCTGGAGAGCGGCGGGACTGCCGCTCGCGTCGATCGCGATATCGGCGCCGCGCGCACCCGTGAGCGTGCGCAGAAGTGCGGCATCGGTCGGCGCGACCGCGGCCTCCGCTCCGCACCGCTCGGCGAATGAGCGCCGGAGCGGCGACGGCTCGACCGCGATGACGCGAGCGCCGGAGCGGCGCAGGAGCTGCGTCACGAGTAATCCAACAACGCCCTGCCCGAAGACCGCGACGACCTCGCCGATGCGGGGCTTCGCATCGAGCACGACGTTGATCGCGGTGTCGAGATTGGCGAGGAACACGCCCTGCTCGGGCGCGGTGCGATCCGGAAGGCGCCGCACGAGCGACTCCGAGATGACGTACTCGTCCTGATGCGGATGCAGCGCGAACACGAGGTCGCCCTCACGCAACCCGCGCACCTCGCGCCCGACCGCCACGGCGCGGCCGACGCTCGCATAGCCGTACTTCAGAGGGAAGCCGTAGCCGCCGACCAGGGTCGGGAGATCGAGCGCGAGATCGGGATCGACCTCGCCGCGGTATACGAGCATCTCCGTGCCGTGCGAGATCGCGGATAAGGTCGCGCGCACGCGCACCTCGTCAGGTCCCGGCTCCGGGAGCTCCTCGTTGCGCAGCTCGACCGATCGCGCGCGCGGGAACCAGACCGCGGCGGCCACGCTACGACCGCATCGCAGGCTCGCCGTAGAAGACGATGTCCTCGCCGTACGTCGTGAAGCCGGCGCGCTCGAACGTCATCGCGTCACGCAGTCGGTCGATGTGCAGATCGCCGACCGCGGCGATCCCCTCGCCGATCACCTTCGGGGCGATCGCGACCGTGAGCCGATCGACCAAGTGCTCGCGTAGCGCCGTCGTGATGATCCCGCGGCCGCCCTCGATGAGCAGAGTGCGGATGCCGTCGTCGCGGAGCCGGGCGAGCAGATCGCGGAGATCGACGTGGCCATCGGCGTCGGACTTCACGCGGAGCACTTCGGCTCCGCGCTCGCGGATGGCGGCGGCGCGCTCCCCGGACGCCTTTAGGGTGGTCGCGACGATCGTGCGGGCGTCCGCGGTCGCGAGGACGCTCGCGTTCAAAGG
>DATCPK010000095.1:0-16612 GCA_036570125.1 Candidatus Limnocylindria bacterium | reverse complement strand
TCGCGGTCGGGTTCGGCATAAGCACGCCCGAGCACGTCGCCTCGCTGCGCGGCGTCGCGGACGCGGTCGTTGTGGGCAGCGCTGCGCTCGACGCGGTCTCGGCGGCACTTGTCGATCGTCGGCCCGAGGCGCTACGCGCGTTCGTTTCCTCGCTCGCGGCTGCGGGGCGAGCCTGATGCCGGTCCGAGGGATCCGCGGCGCGACCACGGTCGCGCGCAATGACGCGGGATCGATCTACGACGCGACGGTCGAGCTTCTCAGCACCATCGTGAAGCTCAACGGCGTGCGGGCCGAGGACGTCGGGTACATCTGGTTCACGGTGACCGACGACCTCAATGCGGCGTTCCCGGCGGATGCCGCGCGGGCGGGTCTGGGCTGGACCGAAGTGCCGCTCATCTGCGGGCGCGAGATCCCGGTGCCGGGCGCGCTCGAGCGGTGCGTTCGGGTGCTCATCGCGTGGAATACCCCGAAGACGCAATCCGATGTGCGACACGTCTTCCTTCACGGCGCGCGCGTGTTGCGTCCGTCGTGGGCCGTCGATCTCCCTGGCGATTCGCCACTCGGGGTGCCCTAGTGCTCGTCGTCATGAAGCGGGATGCGACCAAAGAAGAGATCGACGCCGTCGTCGAGCGCATCAAAGAGTTCGGCATCACGCCGGTGCCGCTGCCCGGCGCGGAACGGACCGCGATCGGAACCTTCGGCACGACCTCGCGCGCCGCGGCGGATGCGGTCGAGTCGCTCCCGGGTGTTGCCGAAGTGGTGCCTATCAGTCGACCGTTCAAGCTCGCCTCGCGAGAAGTCATCGGCGAGGACACGGTCGTGCACATCGGCGAGGTCCCGGTCGGTCACGGTCATCCGCTCGCGGTGATCGCCGGTCCCTGTGCCGTCGAATCGCGCGAAGTGACGATCGAAACGGCGCGGGCCGTGCGCGCCGCGGGTGGCGCCGCGCTCCGCGGCGGCGCGTTCAAGCCGCGTACGTCGCCCTACACGTTCCGCGGGATGGGCGGAGAGGGCCTCGAGATTCTCGCCGAAGCGCGCGCCGTGAGCGGACTGCCCGTCGTCACGGAGGTGCTCACGCCCGGCGACGTCGAGGCGGTCGCCGCGGTCGCCGACTGCCTTCAGATCGGCGCGCGGAACATGCAGAACTATTCGCTTCTGGACGCAGTCGGGGAGCAGGCGAAGCCCGTTCTCCTGAAGCGCGGCATGTCGGCGACGGTCGAGGAGCTCTTGCTATCGGCGGAGTACATCCTCGCGCGCGGGAACCGCAACGTGATCCTCTGCGAACGCGGAATACGCACGTTCGAGCGCTACACGCGCAATACGTTCGACATCAACGCGATCCCGCTCCTCAAGCGCCTCTCACATCTTCCGGTGCTGGCCGACCCGTCGCATGGGACGGGCAAGTGGTACCTCGTCGCGCCGATCGCGCTCGCCGCGGTCGCAGCCGGCGCCGATGGACTCATCGTCGAAGTGCATCCGAGCCCGGACCACGCCCTCTCCGATGGATTTCAGTCGCTGAGCTTCGACAACTTCCGCGCACTCATGGCCGCGGTGCCGCACGTCGCGCGCGCGGTCGGACGCACGGAGCAGGTCGCGACGCCGTGAAGATCGGCATCGCCGGTCTGGGACTCATCGGCGGTTCGCTCGCGCTCGCCCTTCGCGACCGGCACGAGGTCACCGGATACGACAACGATGACCGCGCGCGCGCGGCCGCGAAAGCGGACGGCATCCGCATCGCGACGCGCCTCGACGAGCTCGTGCCCGCGGATGCGGTGCTGGTCGCGACGCCCCTCTCCGCCATCGTCCCGGCCCTCGAGCAGCTCGCGGCGCGCTCGGACGGCGCGGTCCTCGTCGACACGGGGTCCCTCAAGCGCGCCGTCGCGGACTACGCGGCACGGGCGCCCGCCGGCGCGCGCATCGTCGGCGGCCACCCCATGGCTGGGACGACGTCGGCCGGATTCAGCGCGGCGGATCCGGGATTGTTCCGCGGGCGGCCGTTCCTCCTCGTGCCGACCGCGCGATCCGACGACCGCGCGATGGCCGTCGCCGGGCTGATCGCGCGGGAGGTCGGGGCGACGGTCACGGTGTGCTCCGCCGACGTCCACGATCGCGCGATGGCTCGCCTTGTCGCGGGTCCCCTCGCGGCCGCAGCGGCGCTCGCCGTCGCGGGCGCGCAGGCCGAGCCGCTGCTCGGTGCCGCGGGTCCAGGGTTTCGCGACTCGACGCGCCTAGCCGACACCCCCGCGGATCTCGCGACCGAGCTGCTGTTCGGCAACGGCGCCGACACGGCGGCCGCGATCGGATCGATCATCGAGGGCCTCACGCAGCTGCGCGACGCGGTCGACCGCGGAGACCGCGAGTACGCGCGGAGCTTCCTTCAGGCCGCGCGCTCCGTGCGGAGCGAGCTCTGATCAGCCTCGCTCGGGGAGCCTGAGCTCGAGGCGCCGGCACTGCGGGCACGCGAGCATCTCGACCTTCATCGTTCCTTCGCCGAGCTCGGCGAACTCACCGAAGATCAATTTCCAGGCGCCGCCGCTGCCGCCGGTCCGGAGGTCCGTCTCACCGAGAGACTGGAGCTCGGTGCGGCAACGGAGGCACGCCTCGCCGGTCGGCTGCGGGTCGTCGCTCACCGCGAGAGCTCAGCGAGCATCTCGTAGAACTGCGGGAACGTCTTCGTCACCGAACCCGCGCCTTTGATCGCGACACCCGGCACCTGCAGGCCGAGCACCGAGAACGCCATCGCGACGCGGTGATCGCCGCACGCGTCGACGATCCCGTCGTGCAGCGGGGCGGGCTCGACCCGGATCGCATCCGCGAACGCCTGCGCGCGGCCACCCAGCGCGTTGATCCCGTTCGCGACGACGGTCACGCGGTCGCTCTCCTGCTTACGGGTGTGCCCGATGCCGGTGAGCTCGGTCGCCTCCGACGCCTGCGTCGCGACGATGGCCAGGGTGGGGAACACGTCCGAGCAATCGCGGACGTTCGCCCGGATCCCGTGAAGCTCACCGATGCGCTTGACGGCCACCGCGCCGCCGCGGTGCGAGACGCCGCATCCCATCGACCGGAGAAGCTCGAAGAACCGTGCATCGCCCTGACCGCCCTCGCGCATGCGCGCGTCGACACCATCGATCGTCACCGATCCGCCGAGGACCGCCGCGGCGGCGGCAGGGTATGTCGCCGCGGTCACGTCGCCGGGGACGCGCACGTCTCGCGCGCGGACCTTGCGCTGTTCGACGGTGATCACGTTGCCTTCGCGGGCGACCTTCACGCCGCGCTCCCGTAGCGACGCGATCGTGAGATCGACGAAGGGCGCCGACACGAGCGCGCCAATGATGTGCACCGTGAGCCCGCCTTCGAGCCGCGGCGCCACGAGCAGAAGTGCGGATGCGAACTGGCTCGACTCATTACCGGTGATCTCGATCTCACCGCCTCGGATCGGGCCGACGATCGTGATGGGAAGGCGATCTCCGGTCACGGTCGCACCGAGCCTGCGCAACGCGTCGAGGAGGGGCCCGATCGGGCGCTCGCGCAGGCGCGGTGATCCGGTGATAGTGACGTAGCCGCTTCCGAGGGCGGCGAGCGCCGCGCCGAACCGCGCGACGGTACCCGCGTCGCGGGCGTCGATCGCGCCGCCCGCACGGTGCGGACCCTCGCCGGTTCCGTGAATGACGAGCTCGCCGCCGTCCCGGTCAACGCGGTAGTCGAGGGCGACGACGGCGTCAGTCATCGCACGAACGTCGTCACCCGGGTCCAGCGGGCCGAGCTCCAGACGAGAGCGGCCATCGGCAATGGCCGACAGCACGATCTCGCGATTCGCCACGCTCTTCGACGCAGGAACACGGGCGCGCTTGTCCACGAGGGGCCGCCGGATGGGCGTAATAGGTCGGAGGTCGTCCACAGGGATGCGAGGATTATCACCGCGATGCGGTACACAAGTGCGGAGCGCGTGGCGCAGGGCGGTCTGGTTGCGTTCGCGCTTGTCTTTGCCCTGGTCGCGTTCGCGGTCCTGTTCCGCGGCGGCGGCGCCGGCCCCGGAGCGAACCCGAGCCCGACCGCGACCGCCGTCTCGCGGGCGCCCGACGTCACGATCACGCAGGCGACGTGCTGCACGCAAACCGCGCGGGCTCTTTTGGCGACCTGGGAGTCGAGCGCTCACGTGAACTCGGCAAAGGTCGCCCTGACGCCGGATCCCGGGTTCGAGTGCAGCGCGAGCATCGACGCAAACGGCCTGCGGGGAACCTTCAGCTGCCGCGGCCTTCTCAAGGGCGCGACCGATTACGTCGCCAATCTCCAGCTCACCACTCCGGTCGGTACCTTCCCATTCGAGCACCGCTTCAAGACGATGGGCAACCAGCTCGCCGACGTGAAATGGTTCACCGAGTTCGAGGACCCGACCGGCGAGCCGCTCTCGTGCGCCGCCGCGAGCTGCCGGATCATCCAGAACTACACGACAGGCAAGGACCCGCTCGCCGCGCAGGCGATCCTCGATCTCGGGCGGCAGTTCAACAAGAGCAACGACCCCGGCCTCGATCCGGTGGGGATCGCGACCGTCCTCGAGCGCATGGACGCCGGCAATCACTACCACTACTACCGCTTCGACACGCGCGAGGACGCGACAGGTGCTGCGGTCTACTGGCTCGTCCGAAGCGGGAAGCCGGTCATGGTCATCAGCCTCGCCGGACAACACGGGCCGGTGCTCATGGGCTTTCAGGGGACGTTCGGCACCTACTACGACGATCCGAGCAACAAGATCACCGGCGTCGTTGTCGAAGATCCGCAGCGCGGGGACCTGAACCCATTGACGCAGAACCACCGGCCCGACAAATACCGCACCGCGGGATTTCAGACGGGTCAGCTGATCGGCCTCGACGAGTGGTACGGCGACGAATGGTGGTTACGGTTCGCGTACCCGGCCTCGATCAAGATGCCCGACGGATCGTTCCAGAACATCGAGCGCAACGACGGCGCGTACCCAACTCCACACTGGGAAAAGAAATTCGTGATCCTGGTCGACGACGGCGACGCGGACAATCCGCCCGATCGCGAAGGCCGCGTCAAGTTTCGCTGACTAGCGAGCGCCCCGAAGGCTGACCGGCGGAACGTAATCGTCGACGAGCTCGCGGTGCCACCACGCACCGGTCTCGCGGTGCTCCTTCGGGGTCGTGAAGCGATACAGGTAAAGGAGCGCGCGCACGAAGCGTGGCCGCTGGCCGTCGAACGGATCTGTTCGCAAGAGCCGCAACGTGGGCTGATCCGCTTCGAGCAGCTTCCCGAGCAGCGGCACGAACCACTCGTGGTACATCGGCGACGACATAGCCGCGAACCACATCAGCCAGTCGAGGCGCAGGTGGTACGGCGCGAACTGCGGCGGACGGCGCTTGATGTCTCCCGGCTTTCCCTTGAACTCGTACTCGCGCCACACCGTCTGCGGCGTGAGGACCGGTTCGGCGGTCCCTTCGATCACGACTTCGTAGCGCTCCTTCGTCACAGAGCCGAACGCGCCGTACGTCCCGACGATGTGGAGCGGATCGAAGCTCGCGTTCATGATCTGCCGCCGTGAGAGGAGGTTCCGCGCAGGCCGGTAGCTGAGGACCACGATCAGCGCGGTCACCGCGAGGACCACCGCGAGATACCAAACCGGTGTATCCAGCGGCCCCGACGGAGCGATCGGGAAGAGGCGGTCGAGCGCGGCGTTGTCGAACGCAGAGATCGCGAGCGCGATCGTGAGGACGTTCAGCCACGCGAAGTTTCCCGAGAGCAGGAGCCAGCACTGTGTGCCGACGATGATGATCCCGGCTACCGTCGCGATCGGCTGCGGGAAGAAAAGGAACCACGGCACGACGAGCTGCGCGAAGTGATTGCCGAGCACCTCCGCTCGATGCAGCCGTTTCGGGAGGTGGTGGAAGTACCAGCTCAGGGGATTCGGCATCGGCTGCGTCTCGTGGTGGTAGTAGAGGCAGGTGAGGTCGCGCCAGCACTGGTCGCCGCGCATCTTTATGAGCCCGGCGCCGAACTCCACGCGGAAGAGGAGCCAACGCATCAGCACGACGAGGCTGAGCTGCGGAACAGTCGTGACGGGGCCGAGGAAGATCGTGAGGAATCCGGTCTCGAGAAGCAGCGACTCCCAGCCGAACGAATAGAAGGTCTGACCGATGTTCACGATCGAGAGGTAGAAGACCCACAGGAGCGCGAATACGACGATCGATGCGAACGGGACCGCGTAGACGACTCCGTCGAACAGGCCCGTGGTGGCGACGACGGACAGGGCGACGCCGGCCCACGCCACGATCAGAAGCTTGCGGTCCGAATAGCCGATGAGATGGAAAAGCGTCGGCGAGGCGCGGAACGGGACCGCTCGGATGAACTCAGGCGCCGGCAGCAGGCCACGCTCGCCGAGCAGCGGCCGAAACTGGTTCACGGCCACCAGGAATGCGATGAAGTAGATGACACCAAGCGCGCGTTCGAAGACGAAACGCGTGAGCCAGTAGTCGGGCGCGGCGAGCCAGTCCATGGCCCGGCTACGCTACGCGCGCCGTGGACGCGCCCACTAAGCGCGCCTTAGCCGAAGCTGACGAGCTCGAGCTCGTCACGACCGGTCGCGTGAGCGGACAGCCACACACCGTGCGACTCCGGTTCGCGTACGACGACGGCGTCATCTGGCTGCGCACCGGCGAGCGTGCGTCCGCGCCGGATGCGACAGGCGTTCGTCGCCGCACCGAGTCCGACCGCACGTCCGATTGGCTGCAGAACCTGGAGCACGACCCCGCTGCCCGGGTCCGCATCGGCGATGCCGAGCTCGCGGCGCGATACGAACCCTCCGCCGATCCGTCCGCCGACCTTCGCCGTGCTGTCGAGCTCCTGCGCGAGAAATACGGCGCCGAATGGGTCGGCGACTGGTATCTCGATGCCGGGCGCATCCCGGTACGGCTGCGTTTGGGAGCCTGAGCAGCCTTTTGGGAAGGGTCGACAATGGTTTTGATGACCCGTCTTCATCTCGCGTTCAGGGGAGTCCTCGCACTCTTAGTCGCTCTCGGCGCGTTCGGTCTCGGCGCCAGCGCGCTCGCCGCTGACGCGTCGGCACCTGTCCTCATCGGGCACATTCAGGGCGAGATCAATCCGATCACCGCCCGATACGTGGACCGCGTCGTCTCGGATGGGGAAGCCGACAACGCGGCCGCGGTGGTCTTCGTCATCGATACACCGGGCGGCCTCATCGACTCGACCTATCAGATCACCGCGCGGTTCCTCGCAGCGCGGGTTCCGATCGTGACGTTCGTCGCTCCCGCCGGTGCGCGGGCCGCCTCCGCTGGAACGTTCATCACGATGGCCGGCCACGTCGCCGCGATGGCCCCGGCGACGAACATCGGCGCCGCGCATCCCGTCGATTCGAGCGGCGCGGACATCCAGGGCGACCTTCGGCTCAAAGCGGAGAACGACGCGGTCGCGCACATAGTCAACATCGCCAAGGCTCGTGGGCGCAACGAGACGTGGGCTGAGGACGCGGTACGCAACAGCGTGAGCGCACGCGTCGATGAGGCCCTGACCCTCCACGTCGTCGACCTCGAGGCGAACGATGTCCCCGACCTTCTCGCGAAGATCGACGGCCGTACGGTGACCACGACCGCGGGCACGGTGACACTTGCCACGAAGAGCGCGCCCGTCGGCGAGGACGGGTTGAACCCGATCGAGACGCTCCTGCACTTCGTGGTCGACCCGCAGATCGCCGTACTGCTCTTCACCCTCGGCACGTATGGACTGATCTTCGAGCTCTCGAACCCGGGTCTCATCTTCCCTGGGATCATCGGCGTGATCGCGATCATCCTCGCGCTCTTCTCCTTCGGCACGCTCGATGCGAGCGGCGCCGGAGTCGCCTTGATGGTGTTCTCACTCCTGCTGTTCGTCGCCGAGATCAAAGTGCAGGCACACGGCCTGCTGACGGCCGGCGGAGTCGCGGCCCTCTTGATCGGCCTGATCATCCTGTTCCCGCCGTTCCGCCCGACGTTCCCCGGCGTCCGCCAGAGCGTGGAACCGCTGCTCGTCCTCTTCGTCGTCGGACTGACGACGATCTTCTTCGGGGTGGCCGTGCGCACGGCGTTGCGGCCCCTTCCCGTAGCGAGCGGGCCGACGCTCTTGCTCGGCGTTATCGGTCTGGCGAAGACCGACATCGCGCCGCGGGGGATCGCACATGTCGCCGGCGAGGATTGGACCGTGGTGAGCGAAGGGGGAGTCATTGCGAATGGCAGTCCGGTGCGCGTGACCCGAGTGGACGGCGTGCGGCTTATCGTCGAACCGGCGCGGGGCGCCGAAGGAAAGGGAGCGGCCTAATGGACCTCAGTCTTATCACTCTCGGCATCCTCATCGTCATCTTGATCCTCGCGCTTCGCGCGATCATTCACATCGTTCCGGAGTACCAACGGCTCATCGTCTTCCGGCTCGGAAGCTTCGAGAAGACGGCCGGCCCGGGCATCGTGCTGCTGCTGCCGCCGCCGATCCAGAGCGTCGCGCAGACGGTCGACCTGCGCGAATTCGTGGTGGAGATCCCGCAGCAGACCTGCATCACCAAAGACAACGCCCCGATCTCGATCGACTTCCTGATCTATCAGAAGGTCGTCGACCCGAAGGACTCGTTCCTCAACATCCAGAACTTCCGTCAGGCGATCCAGGGGATCGCGACGACGACTTTGCGTGCCGTCGTCGGAAACATTCCCCTGGACGATGTGCTCGCCAAGCGGGAGCAGATCAACGAGGAGCTGCGTGTGAAGCTCGACGACATCACCCACCGTTGGGGCGTGAAGGTCACGAACGTCGAGATCAAAGAGCTCACGCCGCCGCGCGATGTGCAGGACGCCATGAACCGCCAGCTCACCGCCGAGCGGACCCGACGCGCCGTGGTCACAGAGGCCGAGGGCAAGAAGTCCTCTCAGATTCTTGTCGCAGACGGCGCGAAACAGGCAGCGATCCTCGAGGCCGAAGGCGCCCGGCAGTCAGCGATCCTTCGGGCCGAGGGATTCGCCCTGGCCATCTCGACGATCAATGCGCAGGCGATGACCGCGGATGCCAAGACCATGACGCTTCAGTACTTCGACGCGCTGAAGCAGCTCGGCGCGTCCCCTTCGACGAAGTTCATCATCCCGACCGAGTTCACGAATCTCGTTGCGCCGATCAGCGCGCTCGTGGCGGCCCGCGACGGCGAGAAGAAGTAGCCGCCCGTTAGTCGGGTCGAGGTGCGCGGAAGATGCGGCGCCACGCTCGGCCAGAATGCGTGGCGGCCGCCTCTTCCGCGCGGGCGGGGACGGCCATGGGCCGTACCCGTGGACGCGCAGCGAAGGGTGAGTAGACGCGAGGTGGCACCCGCCACGAGGCGGATGCCATCTCGACGTGCTGTGGTGAAGGGGAGGGGGACTCCCCGGGACGGAAGGACAGAAGAAGCGCAGATGCGGCTGCCACGGTGCACCCCTAGAAATCAGTTTCGAACAGGCGTTCGGATAATAGAACAGACGTTCGCCATGTCAAGAGCAGGGATACTCGAGTCCTGAGCACCGCACTCGGGGCGGATATTTCGCCCCAACGAGCCCGGTCCGTCCGCGAACGAGCGGAGAAGGAGGGCCATATCCTCGAGCCGGCGTGGACGGGCACGAGGATGCTTGTTCGTGTTGGCTATGCCGATCCCCACTTCCTCGGATACGAGGGGCGAATCGATGGGCCCCGCGAGCTGTATGACGCGATCGTGGCCGAAACCAGGTGCGATACCGCGATCCTCGATGGGGTGCTCGTGGCCGACTGGAAGGACGAAAGCGACCTCGAGGTCGACGACCACGGCAACGCCTACACGCGGCAGTTCGGAGGTCGGCAGATCTTCGCCGCCTTCGACCTACTGGAGATCGACGGCGAGTCGCTCCTCGCGATCCCGCTTCTCGAACGACGACGCCATCTGGAAGGCGTTCTCGCGCCGAGCCCGAACGTCCGGCTTACGCCTTTCGTCACGCGCGGCCTCCGGGCCTGGCGCGACACACTTCAGGCTCAGGGCTTTCGCCGCGTTGTGCTCAAGAATTGGAACAGCACGTACACGCCCGGGAAGACGACCGATGATTGGCTCGTGATCGAAAAATTGAAGGCGGCTACTCCATGACGCGTCGGAGGTACTCGTGAAGGCTAATTCGCAGGTCATCGACCACACGCAACGCGACCCGTGGGAGGTCGCGCTAGAGCAGTTCAGCATCGCCGCGGACAGGCTCCATCTCGATCCGAACATGCGCCGCATCCTCAGCACCACGCAGCGCGAGCTCACCGTGCATTTCCCCGTGCGGATGGCCGACGGGGTCGTGCAGGTCTTCACGGGCTACCGCATCCAGCACAACACGACCCGCGGTCCCGGGAAGGGCGGCATCCGCTACCACCCGTCCGTGTCGTTGAACGAGGTCAAGGCGCTCGCGATGTGGATGACGTGGAAGTGCGCCGTGGTCGGCATCCCGTACGGCGGCGCGAAGGGCGGTGTGGTCTGCGATCCGAAGGGCATGAGCGCGCAGCAGCTCGAAACGCTGACACGCCGCTACACGACCGAGATCGAGCTCCTCATCGGTCCGGACCGCGACATTCCCGCGCCTGACGTGAACACGAATGCGCAGACGATGGCGTGGATCATGGACACGTACTCGATGCACCACGGGTACACGGCGCTCGCAGTGGTGACAGGGAAGCCTCTCTCGATCGGCGGAAGCGAAGGCCGCAACGAGGCGACGGCCCGCGGTGCTGTCTACACGATCATCGAGGCGGCCAAGCACCTCAACATGGACCTCGAGGGCGCGCGCGTCGTAGTGCAGGGATTCGGCAACGCGGGAAGCTTCTCGGCCAAGCTGATGGCCGAGCTCGGTGCTGTGATCGTCGGCCTCTCGGACACGAGCGGCGCGATCGCGAACCCGAAGGGGCTGGACCCGAACCGTGTCGACGCGTACAAGAGGGAGACGGGCTCGGTCACGGGGTTCCCAGGTGCCGAACGCATCTCGAACGCACAGCTACTCGAGCTCGACTGCGACATCCTCATCCCGGCCGCCATCGAGAACCAGATCGGCGAGCACAACGCGCCGCGGATCAAGGCGAAGGTCATCGCCGAGGCCGCGAACGGGCCGACGAGTCCGGAGGCCGACCGCATCCTGTTCGACAAGGGCGTGTTCAACATCCCGGACATCCTCTGCAACGCCGGTGGCGTGACCGTCAGCTACTTCGAATGGGTGCAGGACCTACAGAACCTCTTCTGGCGTGAGGCAACCATCAACGCGCGCCTCAAAGAGGTGATGGTCAAGTCCTTCAACGACGTGCTCGAGATAGCGAAGAAGCACAAGGTCGACATGCGTACCGCGGCGTACATGGTCGCCGTGGGACGGGTCGCCGAGGCGACGCTCACGCGAGGGATATACCCATAACCTCTTAGCGGAACGAGATCGGCGCGGCGAGACGCGAGCCGGACATCGGAAGGGGCGCGGAGCGGCCGGTCGCGAGATCGACCGCGGTCGCGCTCGCTCCTCCGTCGAACGTCACAAACGCGAGCGCACCGTCCGAGCTGACGAGAAGGTCGTTCGCGGCGGGCAATCCTCGCGCGACAACTCGTCTGTCGCCGCCGGCCTTGGGCCATAACTCGAGACGATCCGCGACCAGGACGACGATCTCGTCGGCACCGGGCCTCCAGCGGGCGAACGCGATGTGCTCGCCGGCCGCCGCTCCGAACTCGCGATGGTCGTTGTATGAGGCGAGGGACCAGACGCGGAGGACGCTGCCGTTCAGAACGCCGAGCACGTCATTGCCGCTCGCGCGGATCGTGATCGCGGGGATGCCGGTCTCCATCGGAACCCGCGAGGTCAGCGCGTCCTCCCCGACCACGACCCACGCGATTCCCATCGCGTCCGCGCCTCCGTAGGCGCACGCGCCCACGAGGCGCGTCACGCGATCCCAGGCGACGGGCCAGTACTGGCTTCCGTCGGTCAGCCGCGAGATCTCGTGGATCGATCGCGTCGGCGTGTCCACGACGCGAAGCGCCGAGAACGGTCCCGGCGCTTCGCCGGTCCCAGCCTGCCCGCTCGACTCCACGACCACGACGAGGCCGCTCCGATCCGACGACCAGACCACCGCGGCCCCCCGCTCGGTGTCCAGCACGGTCGCGAGGGTCGTGTCCTGGTCGGGCGCCGTGACGTCGAGCACGCGTAAGTCGCGCGTCGCGCCGTCGGCGCCCGAAACCCAGTACGCGACGCGCCTGCCGGTCCCCGACACCGCGCCGATGAACCCTTGCCCGCGGAGGGCGCTGATCGGCGCCGGATCTGTCTCGCGGCGAATCTCGGCGGCGGCCGCAATGCCTGGCACCGTGATGAATCCGCGGGAATCGGAGAGGAGCGGTCCGGAAGGCGTCGAGGACGCCGTTGCGGTTGGCGCGGAGAGGGGCGTGGCAGTCGGTGCCGATTCTCCGCGCAGGGCCACCGAACCACCGGCCAGGGCAGCCAGCAAAACGATGAGGAGAAGGATGCCGATCCAAACGACGAACGGGTGGGTGTCTTTGCCACGCACTAACCACCGCTCGCCCGCACGCCCGGTGCCAGCGGCTAAAGTTGCGGTCGCGCGCCCTGCTGGCGCGACGAGTTACCGCCCGAACAGGCGGCTAGATCGGCGAGCCGTGGACCGGGTCCTGGTCGCGGTCGACCTCGAGACCACCGGGTACGAGGCGGAGACCGAAGAGATCATCGAGATCGGCGCTATCCGCGTGACCGTGTCGCCCGACGGCGCCGTGACGCTGGGCGAGCGATTCCTGACCTTCGCGGATCCCGGCCGTCCGCTGACGCCACCGATCCTGCGACTCACTGGGATACGCGACGAGGACTTGCACAACGCTCCTTCGACGCGCGACGCGGTCGCGCTCTTTGTGGCCTTCGCGTTCCGCTACGGGGCACCGTGCTTCATCGGCCACAACGTCGGGTTTGATGTCTCTTTCCTCGAGCGCGCCGGAATGCCGGTCGGAGCTGAACGGCTCGACACCGCCGAGCTCGCGTCGATCCTCTTGCCGTCCGCATCGAGTTATGCATTGCAGCGGCTCGCCGCTGATGCCGCGATCGTTCCCGATGCCGCGCATCGCGCGCTCGACGACGCGATCACGTCCGCGCTCGTGCTCGGCCATCTCGCGCGCGCCGCGCGCGATCTTCCGGCCGATGTCCTTCGCGAGATCGCCGCGCTGAGCGAGCTCATCGGTCCGAGCACCGCCGAGTTCTTTCGCGACGCCGCCGGCACGGCGACGCGCTATTCATGGTCCGCGGAAAGCGAGCATCGCGGGGGTCTTCTTCACTCGGCTCCTCGTGGGATCGCGATGGACCGCGAGCTAGGGGCAGCTCGTTCAGAAGACCCCCACGCTGCTCGCCCTCCATCGTTCTCAGTCGAGAGCGTGTTCGCGCTCGACGGCCCGCTAGCGAGGAATCTCGTCGGTTACGAGGACCGACAGGAGCAGCGCGAGCTCGCTCAAGCAATCGAGAGGACTTTCGCAGATGGCGGCGCGCTTGTGGCCGAGGCGGGCACCGGCGTCGGCAAGTCGATGGCGTACGCGGTGCCAGCGCTCGCCGCGGCCGCGGCGGGTGATCGCGTGATCATCTCGACACACACGTTGCCATTGCAGGACCAGCTCATGCGGAAGGACTTTCCCGCACTGCAAACTGCGCTCGGCACGGACGTCAGCATCGCGGTGCTCAAGGGGCGGTCGAACTATCTATGTCCGCGGAGATGGCAGATCTTGCGCGGGTCGGTGACAACACGCGAGGAAGCGCGACTCGTGTGCAAGACGCTCGTGTGGCGCACCCGGACCGAGAGCGGCGATCGCGCCGAGCTCAACCTCATGAGAGGGGAGAGCGAGCTCTGGTCGCGGGTGTCGGCGAACGACGAGTCGTGCGACCAGCGGCGGTGCAAACGTTCGCCGGGCGTGAATTGCTATCTGCAGCGCGCGCGCGAGGCTGCCGCGGACGCCGGCATCGTCGTCGTGAATCACGCGCTGCTGCTGCAGGATGCGCGGATGCGCGGCGCGCTCCTTCCACAAGCGGAGCACGTGGTGATCGACGAGGCGCACCGTCTCGAAGACGTTGCGACCGACGCGTTCGGGCTCGAGCTCTATGAACCGCGCCTCCGTCGCGATCTGCAGCGCGTCGCGCATTCGCTGGCCGTCGCGTCGGCGCTCCGCGATCCGGCGCGAGCGGATCCAGCCGAGCGCATTCGCGCCGAGATCGAGCGGGCGCTCGAGCGAACGACCGAAGTCTTCGACGCGCTCGGTGGCCTCCTCATCCCGGTCGCCGGCCCGGCGGAGGAGCGCATGCGCATCACCGCGGGTCTGCGCGCGAGCGAAGATCGGTGGCTCCCCGTCGAGCTCGCCGGCGAGCGCCTCGCGGACGCGATCGCGGGCATCGCGTTCGCGGCGGAACGGATCCGGAACCTCGGCGGCGACGAAGACGAGCTCGCGGAGCTCGAAGCCGCGATGGGCGAGCTCTCCGCCGCACGCACCGCGATCACGCGTGGCCTTCACGATCCGCGGTCGAGCGACATCGTGTGGCTCGACCGCGACAACGATGGCGCTCTCGCGCTGCACGTCGCGCAGTCGCACCTCGGCGGCATCATCCGCCGGACGATCGTCGACACCCATCGCGCGGTCGTATTCACATCGGCGACGCTCGCGGTCGCCGGCTCGTTCGATTTCGCTCTCGACAGATTCGGGATCGCCGACGTCGCGGAAACACTCGCCGTCGGCTCGCCTTTCGATCATCAGCGTCAAGCGCTCCTCGTTCTGCCGACCGACATCGTGCTGCCGAGCGAGGACCGTTTCATCGAAGAGGCGGCGCGTCTCATCGAGGATGTGGCGCGAACCCTCGACGGACGAACGCTCGTGCTCTTCACCTCGCACGCGAGCTTGCGCGATGCGGCCGCGCGCCTCGGGGCGCTCGAAAGCGAAGGGCTCGCCGTGCTGACGCAGGGCATCGACGGCTCGCGCCGCGCGCTTCTCGAGCGCTTCACGCAGGGCCGAGCCGTTCTGCTCGGCACGCAATCGTTCTGGGAGGGCGTCGACCTGCCCGGTGACATCCTCCGCTGCGTCGTGATCGCGCGGCTCCCCTTCAGCGTGCCCGACGACCCGCTGATCCAGGGTCGAGCCGAGCGCTACGAGGATCCCTTCGCCCAATTCCAGCTGCCGCAGGCGGCGCTTCGACTCCGCCAGGGCTTCGGCCGGCTGATCCGCACGAAGACCGACTATGGCGCCGTCGTGCTCCTCGACCGCCGTGTCGTCACGCGCGATTACGGGGAGGTCCTGCTCGGCTCTCTGCCCGACGCGCGCACCGAGCATTTGCCACTCGACGGGATAGCCGCCCGCGTGTCAGCGTGGTGCGATCGTGGATGACCGCTCAACGGTGGCGCTCGACGCCTGGCTTGGAAGCCTTTCGAAGGACTCGCGGCGCGAGCTTTACGTGCTGCTCGAAGAGCTTGTCTCGGGACTCGACGTCTCCCGCCATAACCGCTTCGGGTTCCTTCGACTCAGAGCGGAGTTCGAGACGAGCGGCGAGATCTTCGGGTGTTCGCTGGAGCAGCTGCGAGATGCTGTCGCCGCGACACTTGGCGCGGATGCAGTCAAACCTTCCCGCCCGCGCAGTCCCTTAGAAGCACTGAGGGACCGCGTTCGACGCCGCGGACACCCCGATTTCCGGTAGGTACCACTCGAATGGGGGAGTACCGCCGGGGGACTGGTGGGGCTTAGGAACGCTCCTATTCTTGCTTCAGATCGGCTGGCAGTCCGCCCGCCGGACATGGAAGAAAGGAGGAACTTGAAATGCTCGCATTCTTCCGTGACGACGAAGGCCAGGGACTGGTGGAGTACGCCCTCATCATTGCCGTTATTGCCATCGCTGTCATCGTCGCCATGATCTTCCTGCGCGGTCAGCTCCAGAACATCTTCAGCAACATCGGCAACAACCTCACCTAACTCGCCCTCTGCTGGAAATGGCGATCGGCCCGGCGAAAGCCGGGCCGATCTGTTTGTCTACGGGTATTCGGCTAGACGGCGGGTCGCAGGCGCCGCATCGAGGGGCGACCGAGAACTCCATCGCATGCTTGGCGGAGCTCGTCCCATAGCTCTGTGGAGATTTCTCTTCGGGCGAGCATGTGCTGCCCTGGCTCGACGGTCTCGTCGCCGGTGGCGGGGAAGTCGGCCTTTGCCGGGTTGTGGAGGTCCATGTACCAGCCGCCGCGCGCGAGGCGCGTCCCTTCTGGGACGAGAGGCATCTTGCTGAGGTCGCCGTCAGCGAAGGACAGCAGCACGCGATGCTCGGTCCGGACGTCCTTCGCCGTGCGCCGCTCGATGTCCGGGCGCGAACTCATGGGATCCTCGGAGATGAGGACTTCCCACCGCCGAGATGTGCCCCGTGGGACTCTCGCTTCATCGTATTTAGCCATGTGACTCGTATTACTCCGCATGCGACATGCCGGAATGAAAAGCAGATAAGAAAGAGCGACGCCAATCCCGTTCAATGAGAGACGCACGCGTGGGCTGCGGGTGGCACCGGCGAGCGGGTTGTGCGCGAGCCGCGGGTGCCCCGGGGACCCACCACGCGGC
>DATCPK010000094.1:0-22219 GCA_036570125.1 Candidatus Limnocylindria bacterium | reverse complement strand
TGACCGTCTACGACCAGACGCCTCTCCGCGTCGTAACGACGAACGGCAACAATGTCTTCCGGATCGAGCTCGATGACGCACGCCCCTGGCGCGCGTACATGCCGAGCGCATCGCAGCTCGTCATCGAGATCGGCGGCGACCCGCGCGCGACGAGCGACCGAATCGCCGTGACCGCGCCCAAGCCCGACGACATCGCGAACTCCGGCGCCGACCTCACCGTCACCGGCTCGGCGCGCGTCTTCGAAGCGAACGTCGTGTGGCGCGTCCTCGACTCGGCGGGCAAGGTCGTCGCGAACGGCCACTTCCTTTCGAGCCTCGGATCGAGCGCCGTGTGGGGAACCTTCAACACGAAGATCCCCATGCCGGCCAACGTTCGCGGCAACCTCACGCTCGAGCTCTACGAAGCAAGCGCCAGGGACGGCAGCGCGCAGGGCGTGGTGCAGATCCCGCTGGCGGTCCGCTAGGTCGATCGCTCCTTCGGACCGCCGACGGCGGTCGCTAGCACACCGTTGACGAACTTCGGCGAGGCCTCGGAGCCGAACATCTTCGCGAGCTCCACGGCCTCGTCGATCACGACTCCGGCTGGCGCATCACCGGAGACCCGCAGCTCGTAGAGCGCGATACGCAGCACGTTGCGATCGATCCGCGCCATCTGGTCGATCGGGAACTCCGGCGCGAGCTGCGCGATCTCGGTGTCGAGATCCTTGCGATGCTTCAGAACACCTTCGACCAGATCCCACGCGAATGTGGCTGCCTCCTCGGTGAGTCCCGCGCGAAATGCGCCCCGCTGCCAGGTCTCCTTCGCGTCGGCGCGATTGAAGTCGATCTCGAAGAGCGTCTGCAGCGCGAGGCGTCGCGCGGGATGGCGACCGCCGCGCGCCGGCCTCTCGCTCACGCTGCTGATGCGACGCCCTCACCGAGCGCGTCGAGAAGTCGTGTGGAGACGGCGCGCTCGGCGACCTCGATCGCGCGGCGCATCATGTTCGCCTTCGCGCGGCCGTGCGTGACCACCGAGATCCCCGCGACGCCGAGAAGCGGCGCGGAGACGTAGGGGTCGTAATCCATCCGGCTCCGGAACTTCGAAAGGCCTCCGAGCGCGAATAGCCCCGCGACCTTCCCGAGCGGCCCCCCGAAAATGTCGTGGCGAATGCCGTCGACGAAGACGTCAACGACGCCCTCCATGCCCTTCGCGAGCACGTTGCCGGTGAACCCGTCGGTGACGCAGATGTCGGTGATGCCGCGCATCACGTCGCGGCCCTCGATATTCCCGTAGAAGTTCAGATCCTCGGCGCCCTCCAGGAGCGCGTGCGCCGCGAGCTGCATGCGACCGCCCTTCTCCGGCTCCTCACCGACATTGATAAGGCCGATCAACGGACGATCCACGCCGTGGACCTTCTCCATGAAACGGGACGCCATCCGCGCGAACTGGAGGATGTTGTGCTCGTCGGCGTCCATCGTCGCGCCCGCGTCGAGGAGGCAGGCTGGTTTTCCCTTCGTCGTCGGCAACATCCCGCAGAGCGCGGGACGATCGATGCCGCGGATTCGGCCGAGCACGAGGAGCGCCGCCGCCATCGTCGCGCCCGTGTTGCCTGCCGAGACGACCGCGTCCGCCTCGCCGTGCTTGACCATCGAGGTGGCGACACCGATCGACGTGTCCGCGCGACGGCGGAGGGCGGTAGCGGGATGCTCGTCCATACCGACCACGTCCTTCGCGTCGCGGATCGTGATGCCCGGCGGGACCTGGGCACCGACGATCTTGCGGATCGCGTCCTCGCGGCCGACGAGCACTAGGTCGGACGCGCCGCCCTCTTGCCGGTACAACAGAGCGCCCCGGACTATCTCGTCCGGGGCGTGGTCGCCGCCCATTGCGTCGACGGCGATGTTCACTGGCGCGCCGTCTCTTAAGCCGGCGTCCGCTTCGCCTTGATCGGTATGACCTGGCGGCCGCGGAACGTCCCGCAGCTCGGGCACGCCTGGTGCGGCGGCTTCATGGTCTTGCACTGAGGACACGGAGCGAGGTTCATCTTGCGCAGCGCGAGATGACTGCGGCGCTCGCCCTGAGCCGCGCGCGGAATACGTTTCTTGGGTTGGCCTGCCAAAGCGTTCTCCTAGAGGGGTTTCGTTGATTCTAGTGGCGCGAGCCCCGCGTCACCGCTCCGGGTGGAACTCTTTGAGCTTGGCAAGCTTGCTCCAGCGCTCATCCACCAGCGCATCGTGGTTGTGAGGATCTTCGTTCAGGTCGCGCCCGCACTCCAGGCAGAGTCCTTTGCAGTCGGGTTTGCAGAGCGGCGCGAGCGGCGTCGCCAGGATGAGCTCCTCCCGTAAGAGCGGCGTGAGGTCGATCTTGAAGTCGCTTCCGATGTGCTTGGTATCGGGCGGCGCCGCGTCCTTGTTATCGCCGCTCACCACGTCGATCGTCGAGTAGTACTGCTCGGCGAAATGCGATTCGACCGGCGTTTCGATCGGCCGGAGGCAGCGGCTGCAGACCTCCGAGATGGTCGCCCTGGCCTCACCCTCGAGGTACGCGCCGGGGTTGGTGTGCGTGGCGACGATCTCCGCGTCGATGCTCGTCGCGCCGGCCTCGGTGAGGCCGCCGTTCTCGCCGCGCGGGTCGATCGGAGATTCGGTGAGCTGGTAGTCGGCTTGCGCGCCTATCGCCTGCTTCAGCAGCGGCGCGACGTTGATCTTCACTTTGGTCTAGCCCTCCGTGGGCGCTGCGCGTCGCTCCTCTAAAACTTCGAGGCTCTTCCTGATAACCGACAGCGTCTTGACGAGGTCGCTGTCGAGTCGCACGAGCACGTCCGCGGCGTCCTGGTCGGCGCCGTGCATCGTCTCTTCCGCCTTCGCCTGCGCTTTGTCGAGCATGTCCTGCGAGCGCGTCTCCGCCTCGCGGAGGATCGACTGATCCTGGAGCAGGAGGGCGGCCTGCTCCTGAGCGGCGCCGATGATCTGCTCTGCCTCTTCGCGCGCCTTCGAGAGCACGCGATCGCTCTCCTGATTGATGCGCCGGGCCTGCTTGACCTCTTCGGGGATGGCGACGCGCAGCTGGTCGATGAGATCGAGGACCGCGGCCTGCTCGAGGATGACCTGGCTGGTCATCGGCACTTTTCTTCCGTTGACAATGAGGGCCTCGAGGCGCTCGACCAGGAACTGTATGTCCACGTCACCCTCCCGCAGCAGAGCCAATGTACCGCAGGAATAGGAGCTTCTCCTCACCGATCTCCTTGACGCGCGCGACCTGGACGAAGGCAGGGAGCGCAGGCAGATGCTTGCCGTGGGCCCGCGCGACGACGAGTCCCTCCGTGGCGACGGCGGATCGGAGCCCGTCATGACCCAGCGTGGCCTCCGCTATCCCGACGTCGGCGAACGGGGGGTCGCAAAACACGACATCGAACGGTCCACGCGGCCGGCCATCGAGGTACGCGATCACGTTGGCCACGACGACTTCGGACCGCGCGCCGAAATTCGTCGTTGCCAGATTCCGGCGGAGCGCCTTCACGGCCTCGCCGCCGCGCTCCACGAAGGTCGCGCGCGCGGAGCCGCGCGACAGCGCCTCGATCCCGAGCGTGCCCGCGCCGGCGAAAAGATCGAGGACCCGCGCTCCTTCGAGCTTGGGCTCGACTATCGCGAAGAGGGTCTCGCGGATCCGATCCGTCGCCGAGCGCGTGCCACCGCCGCGCGGGACCACGAGCGTGCGCCCCTTCGCTTCACCGGCGATCACTCGCATCTAGGTCGGGCCGTAGCGGCGCCAGAGCTTCTTGACCGCGCGGCCGAGCTCCTCGTGGTCGGGCCGTCCGAGTACGGGATCGTCCGCGAAGATCCGATCGGCCTCCTCGGCGGTCTCGCTGATGAGCTCGGGGTCGACGTCGGCGAGGTCGACGATGCGGAGCTCGGGCACGCCGGATTGGCGCACGCCGAGGAATTCGCCGGCACCGCGAATGAGGAGGTCCTTTTGCGCTAGGTCAAAGCCGTCGAGCGGGACCTCGCGATCGTTCGCGTCGCGCTTCTTCGCGGTGATCGCGGCGAGTCGCTCGGAGTCCGAGGCTTCCGAGACGAGGACGCAGTACGAGCGCTCCGATCCGCGGCCGATCCGTCCCCGAAGCTGGTGGAGCTGCGCGAGGCCGAACCGCTCCGCGCCGAGGACGACCATGACCGTCGCGTTCGGTATGTCGATGCCGACCTCGATGACCGTCGTCGCGACGAGCACGTCGACCTCGCGACCGGCGAAGCGCCGCATCACCGCGTCGCGTTCCTTCGCCGGCATGCGTCCGTGCAGGAGCGCGATGCGAAGACCACGCAGCTCCTCCTGACGCAGGTCCTTCTCGGTCGCGATCGCGCTGGGCACGTCGTCGCCACCCTCCTCGGCGGGGTCGATCCGTGGCGTGACCACGAACGCCTGCTGGCCGCGCTCGACCGCGAGTCGAACGCCTTCCCACACCTTCGGGAGTTGCTCCGGCGTCCGCAGATGCGTGACGATCGGCTTCCGCCCGAGGGGCAGCTCGTTGATGATCGAGATGTCGAGGTCGCGGTAGATCGTCTGATTCAGCGTTTGCGGGATCGGCGTCGCAGTGGTGAGAAGAAGGTGCGGATCGGCGCCCGTTCCCTTCTCTCGAAACGTCGCGCGCTGCCGGACGCCGAAGCGGTGCTGCTCGTCGACGACCGCGAGACCGAGTCGTTTGAACGCCACGTTCTCTTCGACGAGGGCGTGGGTACCGACGGCGACCTCGACGGAGCCGTCGGCGAGTCCGGCGAGGATTTCGCGCCGCCGCTCGCCGGTGACGCTCGAGGTCAGGAGCGCATGACGCGGGCCGCCGTTCGCGAAGAGTGCGGCGAGCGAACGCTCGTGCTGCTCGGCGAGGAGCTCGGTCGGCGCCATGAGCGCCGTCTGCGCGCCCGAGGCGGCCGCGATCCGCGCGGCAAGCGCGGCGACGACGGTCTTCCCCGAGCCGACGTCGCCCTCGAGCAGGCGCGACATCGGCGACGTCTTCGCGAGGTCGGTGCGGATGTCATCAAGCGCGGTCTTTTGGGAACCCGTCAGCTCGAAGGGCAGATCGCCGATCCAGCTCGCGAGCTTCGCGTCCGTCGTTTTCAGGGCGATCGCGGACGCCTCCGCCCTCCATCGAGCGCGACGTTGCGCGAGCGCGATCTGAAGGACGAGCAGCTCGTCGAAGGCGAGCCTCCGCCGAGCTGAGAAGAGGCGCTCCTCATCATCTGGGAAATGCACTTGCCGGAGCGCGGAGGCGATGTCCGGAAGGTGATGGCGCTCGCGGACCGCCGGCGGCAGCGGCTCGGGGACCTCGCTCACCAGGCCCGTGCGCCGCGGACCGCCCTCGATCGCCGTGTGCAACCAGCGGCGCATCTGACCGGGCTTGATGCCCTCGGTCAGCGGATAGATCGGGACGAGCCGTCCGGTGTGGACCGCCTCCGCGTCGGCGCGCTCGAGCGTCGGCTGGCTGAAAACAAGTTTGTTCCCGAAGAACCTGACCTTTCCTGAGACACGCACGCGCTCGCCCTCGCGATGCGTCTCCTTCACGAACGCGCGACCGAACCAGGTCGCGCGCACGTCGGTGGGCGTCCCGTCCTCCTCCGCGAGCTCGGCCTCTGTCATCAGCTTGCCGGTCGCGGTTCGGCGCTGCGAGATCCGTCCCAGGGTCGCGACGGCCGTTTGGCTCGCATTCGGCACGAGTCGACGGAGCCGCACGAACTTGGAGAAGTCGTCGAAGCGCGAGGGCAGATGCCAGAGCAAGTCGTCGATCGAGTGGATGTTCATCCGCTCGAGCAGCTTCGCGGACTCGCTCCCGATTCCAGGGATGCGGGTGACCGGCAGATCGAGCGAGGTGACGGGCGCGTCGTCGGCCGCTCTGGTGCGGGCTGCGGTTGGTGTCACGTCCAAAGCATGGTGCCGCGCGGCGGTCAGCGCTGGAAGAGGCGGAGGTCGCGGAGGCCGAACGGTCCGCCTGGCGGCAGCTCCCCGATGGTACCTACCGGGGACTATTCCGCCGCAACGATGAACGGATAGTGCGGCTGGCCACCGTGGGCCACCTCCACCGAAACGCGAGGGCAGGCGGCGCGCAGCCGCTGCGCGGCGTGCTGCACGCGCGCATCGTCGACGTCCGCGCCGCTGTACAGCGTGAAGATCTCGGAATCGGTCAGTCGCTTCGCCGCATCGACGAGAACGGTCTCCTCATCTTCGCCGTGCGCGACGACGCGGCCATCGATGAGCGCCATGGCCTCGCCCTTTCGGACGTGCTCGCCATCGATGTTGGCGTCGCGCACGGCGCGGGTGACCTCGATGCCATGCGCGCGATCCGCGACCTCGCTCATCGCCTTCGCGTTGGCGGCGGGATCCTTCGCCGGATCGAATGCGACGAGCGCGGCCATGCCCTGCGCGACGTTGCGCGTCGGCACGACGTGCACCGCGATGCTCGAAACCTTCGCGGCCTGCTGGGCCGCGAGGATCACGTTCTTGTCGTTCGGCAGAACGATCACCGTCTTCGCATTCGCCGCGGTGATCGCGGCAAGCAGCTCCTCGGTTGAGGGGTTCATCGTCGGGCCGCCGCGCAGCGGTGACGCGCCGAGCGACCGCGCGACCGCGGCGAAGCCCTCTCCCGGAACGACCGCGACGACGCCCACGGCTGCGGCCGGCGGTCGCGGCGCGGACGCGACGACGATGCCCGTCGCGCGTTCGTGCTCGGCGGTCATCGCGTCAAGATCTTCGACGACCACGTCCGCGATGCGCCCGGCCGTAAGCCCGATGCGGACGATCTGATCGGGCTCGAGCGTGTGCACGTGCACCTTGAGTAGCTGCTCGTCGCCGACCACCAGAACGCAGTCCGCGCCGAACTTCAGCATCTCCTCGCGCACCGCGGCGACCGGACGCGTCGGGTTTTCCACCAGGAACTGAACGTCGTACGCGCCTGCCCACGATGGAGCTTCGGAAACCGATGCCTGGCCTGCGGGTCGCTCGGCCGGCGCCATGCGAACGAGCGGGATCTCCTTCCCGGTGAAGCTCGAGAGCACGCCCTCGAGGATCAGCTGCAGGCCGCGCGCCCCCGCGTCGACGACACCGGCCGCGCGATTGGTCGGGTTCTCGTCGCGGGTCCGCTTCACAGCGGCCTGCGCATCGGTGGCGATGCGGCGGAACATGTCGACGACATCGTCGGCGTCCGCCGCGGCTGATTTCTCGAACGACGCGGTGAGGCTGAGGATCGTTCCCGGTGCAGGCGCGCTCACGGCCTCGTACGCGTATTCACGCGCGAGCTCGGCCGCGCGCCGCACGTCCGCGACGCCCGCGGTCTCTTTGCCGGCGAACGCTTCCTTCAGGCCGCGGATGACCTGCGAGAGGATCACGCCGCTGTTACCGCGCGCGCCCATGAGCGCGCCGTATGCCGCGGCGGCGCTGACTTTGTCGATCGTCGGCTCGGCATCGCGCGCGTGCTTCACCGCAGCACGCATCGTGTGAAGCATGTTCGTGCCGGTGTCGCCGTCGGGAACTGGATAGACATTGAGCGCGTTGACCTCCTCCGCCCCCGCCTCAAGACGCGCCGTCGCGGCCTCGAGCGCGCGCAGTAGCGCAGCGCCATCGAATTGCCTAACGATGGTCGCGACTGTAACATTTGAGGTTAGTTCCCCTAAGGAGTTCGCCGCGATGCCACGCGCCTGCGCGATCTGCGGCAAGACTGCCGCGTACGGATACAACGTCAGTCACTCGAAGGTGCACACGCACCGTCGTTTCGACGCGAACCTTCATACCGCCGTCATCGACGGCGCGAAGCTCCTCGTCTGCACGCGGTGCCGCCGGACACAGACGAAGGACGCGCGGATGGCGAAGAAGAAAGAGCGCGCTCGCCGCTAGAACGACCCGCCCCGCGACGCTAGGCTCCCCTCTTCGTGTCGACGCAATCGCTGTGGCAACACCAGGATTTCCGCAAGCTCTGGGTCGGTCAGACCGTGTCCGAGCTGGGTACCGTCGTCACCCGAACGGCTATGCCGCTCGTCGCACTGCTGGTCCTCGGCGCTGGTCCATGGGAGCTGGCGGTGCTCGTGATCGTGAGCAGCCTGGGAGTCCTGCTGGTCGGGCTGTTCGCAGGTGCGTGGGTGGACCGGCTGCTGCGCCGTCCGCTGCTCATATGGGATGACTTCATCCGCGCTGGGTTATTGGTGTCGATCCCCGTCGCGTACGCGCTCGGAGCACTGCGGATCGAGCAGCTCTACGTCGTCATGTTCCTCGAGTCGTGCCTCGGCGCGCTCTTCGACGCCGCATATCCCGCCTACGTGCCGACGCTGATCGGTCGCGACCGTCTCGTAGAAGGCAACAGCCGGCTTGCGACGAGCTCGTCGATCGCGGAGATCGGAGGCCCAGGTTTCGCGGGCGCGCTCGTGCAGATCGTGAGCGCGCCGTTCGCGATCCTGGTCGACGCCGTCTCGTTCGTCGTCTCGGCGGTGTCCCTCCTCTTGATCCGCGCGCCGGAGCCGCCGCCGCCGGCCCGCGAAACGACGACGCGAATCGTCCAGGAGATCGCCGAGGGACTCCGCGTCGTTCGCCGTCACGCGATCGTTTTCCCGCTCGCCGCGCGCTCTGTACCCGCGCATGTCTTCGGCGCCTTCTACGGCGTGCTCTATTCGATCTACCTGCTACGCGAATTGCACCTCGACCCATTCCTGCTCGGGATCGTCATCTCGGCGGGCGGGGTCGGTTCACTCGTCGGATCGCTCTTCGCGTCTCGCGTCGTGAACGCACTCGGCATCGGCCGCGCGCTCGTCGGGACGGCCATCGCGGCCTCAGCGCTCGGGGTCCTCACCCCGCTGGCGCAAGGGCCAGTCGCGCTTGCCGCGCTCATGGTCTTCCTGCCGCAGCTCATCGGCGACGGCCTGCAGACGATCGAAGGCGTGGCCGAGCGGTCACTGATCCAGGGCGTCATCGCGGATCGGCTCCTCGGTCGCGTGAACGCAACGCTCGACGTGGTCTCGCATGGAGTCGGCTATCCGCTGGGCGCCCTCCTCGCCGCCTTCCTCGCAGAGCAGATCGGCGTGCGCGGCGGGATCGCGATCGGATGGGCGGGGATGGCGCTCTCGCTGCTTTTTCTGGTCTTCTCGCCGGTGCCGGGCTTGCGTGCGGCTTCGGACTTCGTGGCCGCGGATCTGGCGACCCCTAGCCCTCGCTCGGTCTAGCCAGCCACCGGAGATCTCTCACCCATCGCCGGTTCGGTCCGCCGCAGCCGCTGCGCACGCGACGCGATGACCGGCACCAGGTAGCAGGCCGCGGCGACGACGCCCACCGTCGTGAATCCGACGTTGATGGTCAGCGCCACCGCGAGGATCGACCCGATGACCGATGCGGCGCCGTTGATCGCCCACGCCCAGCTGACCAGGCGCGGATCCGCGGTGCCCGCCTGGGCCACGATCTTTGGGAAGACCGCCCCGAGCGGGACACCGAGCCCCGCCGACGCTATGACGGCCACCGCGACGCGCGCCGCGAGTGGCCACGCGAGCGTGGCCGACGCGACCCACGTCAGGAGCACGAGCAGAACAGGTACGGCGACGGCGCACATCGCGGACGCCTGATCGGGGTCCAGTCGGACTCTCGCTGACAGGCTCGAGCCGATCGCGGCGCCGATCAGCAGCGCTGCGAGGCCGAGCGAGAGCGCGAACGACGGTTGGCCGAGATAGAGCGTGAGTCGCTGGAGCAGCACGATCTCCGCGCCGATGAAGCCGAGGCCGACGGCGAGCGACCGCAACGTCGTCGCGACGCCGACGCCGGACCCGAGCGCGGGTCCGATCGCGCGGCGGAGCGGCCGTATGAGCAGGAGATAGGACAGAAGAACCGCGGGGACGAGGGCGACGAACAGGATCGCGTACGCGGTGGGGATGCTGTTATTTCCGAGATCGGTGGCGAAGAAAAAGGGCCGGTCGTCGGTCGCCGGAACACCGCGATCGTCGAGCGCGGCGAGGAACGGACCGGCCGGCGCGAGCGGGTCGTATTCGATCGCGAAGTGGTGCGCGCTCGCGAACGTGCGGATCTTCGCGATGGACGCCGCGTCGAACGCGGATGGCTGCACGATGAGCAGGCCGAAGTTCAGATAACGAAGCACGACCATTCGGTCCGACACGTTCGCGACGCCTTCGGAACGGAGCGCGGTCGCCGCGAGCTGCGCGGTGTGGAGCATCTCTACCGGCGGATCTCTGTACCAGCGCCCGACCGCGAGGACGCCGCCCGGGCTCAGGTGGCCGAGATAGTCCTGGAACGCCTCGGACGTATAGAGGTAGCTCTCGGTGAGCGCGTACGAGCCGCTCGCGAGCGCCGCCCAGCTATCGACGACCGTCATCGCGATCAGGTCGTAGCGGTCGCTCGAACGGCGGATATAGCTCCGGGCCTCGTCCTCGACGACCCGAACGCGCGGCGCCGTGTACAGATTGCCGCTGTAATCCGCGAACTCACCGCGCATGAGTCCCACGACCGCGCGGTTGACCTCGACCGCATCGACGGAACGCGCGTCGTGGACCAGCGCGTTCTGGATGTCGACACCGCCGCCAGGCCCGATCACGAGGACCGACGGATCCGTGACGAGCTCGTACGGCGCCGCGATGATCGTTTGGCGAAGCACGCTCATGTCGCCGCGCCCATCGAGGATCGGTGTCGCCGCCGAGAGATCGAGCGACATGAGATGCGCATCGGGCAGCGGCCCGCTGTACGCGGGGTCTACGAAGTGGAGGTACTGGTAGCCGGTCGGCTGGCCCTGGTACTGAACGACGTCGACGCGCGACGATGGATCCCATCGCGTCGCGAGATGGTCGATGCCCGGCGCGTACACCGCGCTCTTCTCCGGTCCCGCCTGCGGCGGAGCGACGATGTCACCCCAACCCGTGAGCACCACGGTCAGCGCGATACAGGCGACGAGCGGGAGAACGCGTGACCGGCCACGGAGCGACAACGACGCGCTGACTGCCGCGAGCGTCGCGGCGAGGCCATAGAGGCCCGGCGCACCGAGGTACGGAAGTCCGACGAGCGCGAGGATGCTTCCGCTGCTGGCGCCGGCGAGATCGGCGGCGTACAGCTTGCCGGCTTGCGCCGACCGCTCGCGGAGGCTGCGGACGACGATCCAGCTCGCGAACGCGAACGGCGGAAAGCCGAGGAGATAGGCCGCGCCGACCGCGAGGCCGAGATTCGACATCGGGTCGACGTGGGTCTCGACCCCAAGCGCGAGGATGATGCTCGCCGCGACGGCGACCGCGAGCTGCCCGAGCGATGGCCTGCGCGGTCGCGCGTCGAAGACCGCGGAGAGCGTCGCGCCCCACCCGACGCCGAGCAGCGCGACGCTGATGACGAGATACGTGAGGTGATAGCCGAACGCAGCACTGAAGAGACGGGTCTGAGCAACTTGGAACAAGAGCGCCGCGGCGGTGACGAAGAAGATCGCGGCCATCCGCGGAACGCTATCGCCTGGCTTTCAGGCTCCCGCTATCAGTTCGGAGGCAACCAGCCGTGTTTAGGAGGTGAGTCGCGAGCGGTGGTCATGCAGGAAGCGCTCTTGCTCCGCTATCAGTGGTGGCAGCCCATCGAACTCGAAGAAACGCGCTTCGTCGACCTCGGCGCTAGGTTTTGCGGAGCCGCCACGCGAGCGGCATCGCAGCCAAACGTCGAGACGCTGTGGCCGAGCCCCTGTTCGCAGGTCCAGCACCTCGAGCACTTCGATCGCGAGACCCGTCTCTTCGCGCACCTCGCGCTCGATCGCTTCCGCAGGCGATTCGTTCGCCTTGACGAAGCCGCTCGGGAGCCCCCAAGGCGCGAATGGTCTGTAGGTGTGACGGAATAGGAGAACACGGCCGTTCTCGTCGGTAACGATCCCAAGAACCCCGATAAGGAAACTCGCGCTCGCGAATCGAGTGAACAACCGTTTGATCGGTGGGGGGAACCGGCCAGCCACGATGTACGCGGCGCGCTTCACGCCGGCGTCGCGGCTTTTCCTTCCGCGACCTTCAGCTGCCCGCACCCCGCGGCGATGTCCTGCCCTTTGCTGATCCGCAGCGTCGCGGCGATGCCCTGCTCCTGCAGAACTTTTGTGAAGGCCTCCATCCGTTCGACGGACGGTCGCTTGAAGCCGCCCGCGCCGGGGTTGTAGGGGATGAGATTCACGTGCGCGTCCTTCGTTGGCCCGTGGCGCGTGATCAGCGCGGCGAGCGAGCGCGCCGTGTCGACCGAATCGTTGACGCCCGCGAGCAGTACGTACTCGAATGTGACGCGTCGCTTCGTGCGCTTCACGTAGCGCGCCGCGGCCGCGAGGACTTCCTCGACGCCCCACTTTCGATTGATCGGCATGATCCGCGCGCGCGTTGGATCGTCCGGTGCGTGCAGCGAGACCGCGAGGTTGATCGGGAGTCCCTCCTCTCCGAGCGCGTCGATACCCGGCACGACACCGCACGTCGAGATCGTCAATCGACGCGGGCTGACGCCGAACTCCTCGGGGTCGATGAGCGAGCGCACCGACGCGAGCGTCGCGTCGTAGTTGTTGAACGGCTCCCCCATCCCCATGTACACGACGTGCGAGACGCGCTCCTTACGTGGTGCGAGCTCGCGCTGCCAGTGCCGGATCTGATCGACGATCTCGCCCGCGGTGAGGTTGCGGACCAGACCCATCTCGCCGGTCGCGCAGAACGCACAGGCCATCGGGCAGCCCGCCTGAGTCGAGACGCAGACCGCGTTGCGCGCGCCGTGATGCGGCATCAGCACGCTCTCGATGTGGTGGCCGTCGCGCAGCTCGAGCAGCGCTTTGCGCGTTTCGCCGTCCGCGCTCGCCTCTTCGCGCACCGGCTCGACCGACGACCAGCGAAAGGAATGCGCGAGCGCGTCGCGAAGCGCCCTCGGGAGATCGGTCAGGTCTTCGAATCCGCCCTCGGTGCCGTGCGTCGCGTGCCGGCGGATCTGTTTCGCACGGTACGGCGGCTCGCCATGCTTTCCCAGCCACGCGACGAGCTGCTCTTTCGTGAGGTCGCTGACGGCGGGACGGATGTCGGTCATCGGATCGAGCGTAGCGGCGCGACTCAAGACGGGACGCGCTCGTCCGGTCGCATGTCTTTGAGCCCACGTGCCCACTCCGCGCCGCTCATCGCGCGCTTGCCGGCCGGCTTGACCTCCTCGAGACGCAGCCATCCGGCGCCAGCGGCGACGTGGGGCGCGCCGTCGCGGACCTCGAGGCGACCGTGATCGGTCCCACGCCCGCCGGCCACGGTGGCGCGAAGGACACCGATGCGTTGACCGCGGAACGTCAGGTACGCGCCGGGATCGGGCGTATACGCGCGCACTCGGCGCGCGAGCTCCTCCGCCGGATGCGCCAGGTGGAGCTCGCCATCGCGCGGCGCGAGCTTTGGGGCGAGCGTCACCTGTTTGAGGTCCTGCGGCTTCCTCACCATTTTGCCCGCGAGGTAGCGGGGTGCCTCCCGCTCGAGAAGCTCGCCGCCGAGCTTCGCGAGACGCTCCTCGAGCTCGCCTCTGGTTTCATCGCCGATCTTCGTTCGCGCCTGCGCGAGGATCGGGCCCGCGTCGAGCTCAGCCGTGCCTTCCATCAACGTGACGCCGGTCTCAGGATCGCCCGCGAGGATCGCGTGCGCGATCGGCGCGGCGCCGCGCCAGCGCGGGAGCAGCGAGGCGTGCACGTTGAGCGCACGCCCGCTCACGGCGGAGAGAAGCGCCTTCGGGATCTTGTTCCCGTACGCGGACCAGACCAAAACTTCGGGGCGCAGGGCGAGGATCGCCGCGACCTCCCTGTCGTCGAGACGCGCCGGCTGCCGGACCGGGAGGCCGAGCGCGCGCGCCGCCACCTTGACGGCGGGCTCGCGCACAACGCCGCGCGAGGCAGGACGATCGGGTTGCGTGATCACCCCCACGATCTGGACGACGCCGCTCTCGCGAAGACGGTCGAGCGCCTCGAGCGAGCGAACCGCGAACTGAGGCGTGCCGAAGAAGAGAGCGCGCTGTGCTAAGCGGAAACCCGTTCCTCCTCGTCAGGCTCGACCGTGTGGAGATCCTCTCGCGATTTGAGCCGATCGACGTACAGAATGCCGTTCAGATGATCGGTCTCGTGGAGCATGCACTGCGCGCCGAACTCGTCGCCTATGAGTGTGAAGCGCTTCCCGGCGACGTCGTCGGCAACGAGGCGCGCCGCGAGCGGGCGCTCGAGCATTCCGTACATGCCCCGCACCGAGAGACAGCCTTCGCTCGTCTCTTCCTTCTCTTCGCTCGTCCACTCGATGGTCGGCTCGATCGCGACGATGCCGGCCTCGTCGACATCCATGATCGCGACACGCAGCGCGACGCCGATCTGCGGGGCCGCGATCCCGATGCCGTGCGCGACCACCATGGACGCGAACATACGCGCGACGAGGGCTTCGAGCTCCGCCCGGCTGAGCCGTGGCTTCTTCGCCGAGGCGTGCAGCACCGGGTCACCGATCTGCCTGACGTCGACCGCGTTCGCAGAAACGAACTCGGGCGCCGACCACTTGGCGCGACGGCCCGCGTCGATGCGCCAGGGCGTGCCCTTGGCGACGCGCAGCCGCGGCGGCTCAGGCTCTTTTGGCTGTTTGTCCTCGCTCATCCGAGAAGTGTCACCGGGTCCACGTCGACCGTCCACTCGTTGCTCAGAGTGACGCGGTCGAGCACCTTCTCGGGGTCGCCGCGCAGGACGATCTGCGCGCGATAGCTTCCGGCGCGCTTCGCGGCGAACGCCGGAGCGGGACCGAGGACCTCCGCGTCGTCGCCGGCCGCCTCGCGCAGCCAGGCCGCGAGCTCGCGGGACCGTTTTTCGACCGTCTCGATCTTCTTCGCCTGCGTCGACAGCATCGCCAACCGCCCGAACGGCGGGTAGCCGAACCGGCGGCGCCCTTCGAGCTCGGCCTCCGCGAACGCGACGTAGTCGTGCGCGGAGGCCGCGCGGATCGCGTAATGCTCGGGCAGGTAGGTCTGCACGATCCCTCGCCCGCCGGCCTCGCCGCGTCCCGACCGACCGAGCACCTGGGTGAGCAATTGAAAGGTGCGTTCCGCGGCGGTGAAGTCGGGGAGGTTGAGGATCGTGTCCGCGTTCACGACCCCGACGAGCGTGACGCGCGGGAGGTCGAACCCCTTCGCGAGCATCTGCGTGCCGACGATCACCTGCGCATCCCCCGAGCGCATGCGCTCGTATGCCGCCGCATGCGCTCCCTTCGCGCGGATGGCATCGCGATCGAGGCGGATCACCTTCGCCCGCGGGACCACGGCACGCACCTCTTCTTCGACACGCTGCGTCCCGACCCCGAGCTGTTTGATCCGCGCGCTGCCGCATGCCGGGCATACCTCCGGTGCCTTCGCCTCGCGACGGCCGCAGCGGTGGCACACCAGCGCGCCGTCGAAGTGATACGCGTACGGAATCTCGCAGGCCGGGCACTTCGCGACATAGCCGCAATCGCGGCAGAGCACCACCGTCGCGAACCCGCGGCGATTCAAATAGAGGATCGCCTGATCGCCGGCGGCGACGGTTCGCTGGAGTGCCGCGCGCAGCGCCTGCGAGAGCGTGCCGCGATTGCCGGTCCGCAGCTCAAGACGGAGGTCGATGACCGTCGTGGGAGGGAGAGGCAGATCCCCGACCCGCTCGGGAAGGGTCAGCGGTGTGATCTCGCCTTTTCGCGCGGACTCGTATGTGACGACGCGCGGCGTCGCGCTCCCAAGGACGACGGCCGCTCCGGTGATGCGACCGAGCTCGAGCGCGGCGTCGACCGCGTGATAGCGGGGGTCGCTCTCCTGCTTGTACGACGGCTCCTGTTCTTCGTCGACCACGATGAGGCCGACGCGCTCGAGGGGCGCGAACAGAGCGGAGCGCGAGCCGACGACGACGTCGGCCACTCCATCGAGGATCCGCCGCCACTCGTCGAAACGCTCGCCGGCCGAAAGGGCGCTGTGCAGGAGCGCGACGCGATCGCCGAAGCGCGCGATGAACCGCGCGACGACCTGCGCGGTGAGGATGATCTCCGGCACGAGGACGATCACTCCGTCGCCGCGTGCGAGCGCCGCCGTCGCCGCGCGGAGATACACCTCGGTCTTTCCGCTCGCGGTCACGCCATGCAGGAGGAAGCCCCGTCCCGTACCGAGCGCTCCGGTGATGGAGCCGATCGCCACGGCCTGCGGCCCGGTCGCCGGAAGATCCCGGGCGCGGTCCTCATCGGGGAACGCGAATTCGGCGGGCACGCGTCGCACCGCGCGCGCGCTCAAAAGGACGAGCCCGCGTTTCGCGAGCGCGCGCGCCGCGACTGCGGACCCGCCGGCATCGGCAAGATCGCGTGTCGTCACCGCGCCCCCGGCGAGGGCTCTGAGCGTCGCGAGCTGCCTCGCGCCGACCCTCCCCGTTCCAGCGAGCGCGTCGCGGCCCGCCGGTCCGAGCGCGAAGACCGCTTCCGTGCGCTCGCCGCGGGCCGCGCCGAGGCCGGGCGATCGAGCGCGGGACGCGAGCGCGGGCGGGACCATGGCGCGCACCGCGTCGGCGAGGCTGCACCGGTAACGGGCCGCGATCCAACCCGCGAGCGCGAGCTGGTGCGGCCGAAGCAATGGAAGGGGATGCACGAGCGCATCGACGGTCTTCAGCTCGCGTTCTCCCGCCGCGCCGTCGAGCGACATCACGACGCCGGGAACCGCACGCGCTCCGAGGCCGACGCGGACGAGGTGTCCCGGGAGAAGGTCGAGCCCCAGAGGGACGAGGTAGCTGAAGGTGCGCGCAGGTCCGCGCACGCCCGCGAAGACGGCGACCTCCGCGGTCCTGGCCGTCATAGATCGTAGTGTCGCGGTTTCGTCATCTCCTTTCGAATGATCTCGGCGATCTCCTTCACGGTCTTGTCGATCTTCCCGTCTTCATTGACGACGACGTAGTCGTACTCCGGCGCCGCCGCCATCTCGATCTCGGCGTTGCGCATGCGCAGCTCGCGCTGCTCGTCGGTCTCGGTGCCGCGATCGACGAGGCGCTTGCGGAGCGACTCGAGTGACGGCGGCATGATGAAGACGGTCAACGCCTCCGGCAGCTTCGCTTTGATCTTCCGCATTCCTTGCGGCTCCGGCTTGACGATGACGATCCGGTGGTCGCGAAGCGTGTCCGCGAGCGCGTCCTTCCGGACGCCCTTGAAGTCGCCGTGGACCATCGACCACTCGAGGAAGTTGCCGGCCTCGATCTCCGCGCGGAACTTCTCAGGCTCGTAGAAGTAGTAGTCGATGCCGTGCTGCTCGCCTTTGCGCGGCTTCCGGCTCGTGGCCGTGACATACACGACCGCGTCGTCGAGCACCTTGACCAGGCGATGGATCACCGTGTCCTTCCCGGCGCCTGACGGCGCGGAGATGATCACGAGCAGGCCGCGGCCGTCGATGCTCAGCGAACCTGCTCCAGGAGCGGAGTCGCTGTGACCGGCGTCCCGAGCGTCTCCAGATAGGCATCCAGTTCAGGCGCGATTTGGGCCGTGAAGGTCCGCTCGCCGCCGTGCGGCAGGCGCACCGTCAGGCGCCACGCGTGGAGAAACTGTCGTTCGAGGCCGCTCTGGTCGCCACGCTTTCCATACACCGGGTCGCCAACGATAGGCAGTCGCGCGTAGGCGAGGTGCGCGCGGATCTGGTGGGTCCGCCCGGTAACGGGTCGGACGTGCAGGAGCGCGCGCCGCTCGGCCCCCGACGCCCACGTCGCGATCCGTTCGAACCGCGTCGTCGCCTCGCGGCCCCCAGCGCGAATGGCCATCCGGCGCCTGTCGTCGGGATCGCGGAGGAGCGGCGCCTCGACGATCGCCGGCGTTGCCCCCGGATCGCCCCACACGAGGGCGAGGTATTCCTTGCCGAACTTCTGGGCCTGGATCTGCCGGGACAGAGCGAGATGGGCCGTGTCGTTCTTCGCGACGATGAGCACTCCGCTCGTGTCCTTGTCGAGACGGTGCACGATCCCGGGCCGGGACGCGGCCCGCCCGGTGTCGGCAGTGATGCGCCCCACGACCGCGTTCACGAGCGTTCCCGTGGCGTGACCATACGCGGGATGCACCACGAGACCGGCCGGTTTGTTCACGACGATCACGTCCTCGTCTTCGTAGATGACGTCGAGCGGAATGTTCTCCGCGGCGAGCGAGAGCGCAGGCGCCGCGTCCGGAACGTCGACGACGAGCTGCTGACCGAGACGCACCTTGTATGCGGGCTCGACCGCGGCGCCGTTGACGAGCACGCGTCCGTCCTTAGCGAGCCGCGCGATGGCGCTGCGCGAGAGAAGGCTGTGCGCAGCGAGAAAGCGGTCCACGCGCTGCCCGCCCTCGTCGACGCGGAGCTCGATCCGCTCCCCCAACTAAGCGGGCTTCGGCGTTGCAGCGCGGCGCTCCTCGTACCAGAGCGCGAGCGTGACGAGGATGATCCCGACGACGATGGACGAATCCGCGACGTTGAAGGCCCAGAAGCGGATGTCGCCGACACCGACATCGACGAAATCGACGACGTATCCCTGTGTGATCCGGTCGAGCAGGTTCCCGAAGGCCCCACCGAGCTGCATTCCGAGGGTCGCCGACACGAGCGCCGAGTTGCTCGCGATCTGGCGGTAGTAGTAGACGATCGCGAGGACCGCGACGACCGAGAGGACCGACAGAAGCGTCGTGCGCTCAGGCAGAAGACCGAACGCGGCGCCGGTGTTCTGGGCGTGGACGATACGAACGTAGTCGCCGATGACCGGCCGCGCGGTGCCGAGCGGGATGTTCTCGGTCACCCACGCCTTCGTGACGCGGTCGACCGCGAAGACGACGACGGCAACGCCCACGACGAGGAGCAAACGCGACGGTCGCATGCTTAGGCCGTCACCATCCCGCCGTCGACGACCAGCACCTGACCGGTGATGTAGCTCGCCTCGTCGGATGTGAGGAATGCGATCGCATTCGCGACGTCTTCGACCGTGCCGAAACGGCCGAGGGGGATCTGCTTGAGGATCGTCTCCTCCATCTGCTTGAGCAGTGCGCTCGTGAGGTCCGTGGGCACGAATCCGGGAGCGACGGCGTTGCAGGTGATGTTGCGGCTCGCCATCTCGCGCGCGACCGTCTTCGTGAATCCGATCAGTCCTGCTTTCGCCGACGCGTAGTTGGCCTGACCCGCGTTGCCGGCCACGCCGGCGACGGACGAGACGTTCACGATCCGGCCCCCGCGCTGCTTCATCATCGGTCGCATCGCGGCCTTGGTCACGAGGAATGCGCCGCGAAGGTTCAGATCGATGACCTCGTCCCATTCCTCGGCGCTCATTCGCACGAGCAGGTTGTCCCGCGTGATGCCCGCGTTGTTCACGAGGATGTCGAGTCGGCCGCGGCCGAACGCGAGGGCGGCCTTGACCATGTCTTCCGCCTGACCGTCGACGGAGACGTCTCCCTGAATGAGGATCGCCTCACCGCCGCTCTTCTCGACGAGGCGTTTGGCTTCCGCGGCAGCTTCCGCGTTTCCCTTGTAGTTGATCGCGATGCGGACACCGTCGCGCGCCAGTCGGACGGCGGTCGCGCGTCCGATCCCGCGACTTGCGCCGGTGATGAGTGCGGTCCGCCCCTCGAGAGCCATGCGCTGCCGAAACTAGCAGGGACTCCGTCTAGAAGGGCGGCTCCGTCGGCGAACGACGCGCCATCTGCTTGACCAGAAGCTCGCCGATGCGGCGTGCGCCTTCCTCCTTCGTGAGGTCAGGGTCGAAAGCGCCGCCTTCCTCTTCAGCGAGCTCCTGCAGGTAGGCCGACTGTGCCTCGCTCATCCCGCCTGGGGCCGTCGCCTTCTTCGGCCGGGCCGCGGCGGCTTTGCGGGGACGCCGGGTCGACGTTGCGGACGCCGAACCGCCCTTCCCCTTATTGAGAAGCTCGTCGATGCGCCGCGAGGCGGCGGCTTTGCTCAGGGTCGCGTCGAACTCCTCGCCCGCATCCGTGGTGAGACGCTTGAGGAAAGAGGCCTGCGAATCGGTCATCGGCTCGCCGGCGCTTTTCCACTCCTCGGGCGGTCGCTCGGTCGGCTTCGGCACCTCTTAGGCGGCCCGGAAGATCAAGGAGGCGTTGTGTCCGCCGAACCCCATTGAGTTGGAGAGCGCGGTCTTGATCGGCCGCGCGCGCGCCTCGTTCGGGACGTAGTCAAGGTCGAGCGCCGGATCGGGCGTCTCGTAGTTGATCGTCGGCGGCACGCAGCCGTCGCGCATGGCGAGCACGCAGGCCATCGCCTCGAGCGCGCCGGCAGCCCCGAGCAGGTGCCCGGTCATCGATTTCGTCGACGAGACCATGAGCTTCTTCGCGTGGTCGCCGAAGACGCGCTTGATGGCGGCGGTCTCCTCGCGATCGTTCGGCTGCGTCGAGGTGCCGTGCGCGTTGATGTACTCGATATCGGACGGCTTCATGCCGGCCTGGTCCAGCGCCATCTGCATCGCGCGCGCGTTTCCCTCACCCTCCGGAGAAGGCGAGGTGATGTGGTACGCATCGGCCGTCGCGCCGTACCCGACGACCTCGCCGTAGATCTTCGCCTTGCGAGCGAGGGCGCGCTCGCGCTCTTCGAGGATGAGAACGGCCGAACCTTCCGAAAGAACGAAGCCGTCGCGATCCTTGTCGAACGGCCGCGACGCTTTCTCGGGCGCGTCGTTCCGGCGGCTCATCGCGTGCATCGTCGCGAACGCGCCGATCGGGAGCGGCAGCACCGCGGCTTCGGCTCCCCCGGTGACCATGACATCCGCCTGCCCGCGCCTGATGATCTCCGCGCATTCGCCGATCGAGTGCGAGCTCGACGCGCAGGCCGAGACGTGAGTGAGGCTCGGACCGCGAATGTCGAACTGCATTGAGATCTGCGCCGAGCCGGCGTTCGCCATGAGCATCGGAACAAGGAACGGCGAGAGGCGAGACGGTCCACGGTCCTTCATGAGGAGCACTTGGTCGATCAGCGTTTCGATCCCGCCGACGCCGGTCGCGATCGCAACGCCGATCCGGTCGCGGTCGGCCCCGCCACCCTTCAGACCCGCATCCTCGAGCGCCTGCGCGGCGGCGGCGACCGCATAGTGAGTGAAGCGATCGGTACGCCGCATCTCCTTGCGGTCCATGTACTTCGCCGCGTCGAACCCCTTCACCTCGCCGGCGATCTGCGTCTCATATGGCGAGGGATCGAACCGGGTGATCCGGCCGATGCCACTCCGACCGTGAACGAGCGAATCCCAGGTGCTGGTCACGTCGAGGCCGAGTGGAGTCACGGCCCCGAGGCCGGTGACCACAACGCGGCGAGTCACCGCTGCGCGGCGGCGCGGTCCCGCAGGGCCGACAGCGCTCCGGTGATCGAGAGAGGATCCGACACGTTGAGGAGCTTCACGTCCGCTATCCGCTTCACGAGGCCGTTGACGACCTGGCCGGCGCCGATCTCGACGAAGGTCGAGGCCCCGCGTTCCGCCATATAGCGGACCGAACGTAGCCACTCGACTCGGTTCGAGAGGTGACGGACGAGCGCGTCGGGAATGGCCGACGCGGATGGGTGCGGCATCGCGCTGACATTGGCGACGATCGGCACGACCGGCTCGTGGAAGTGCAGCGTACGCATGAACGCCGCGAGGTCGGGACCGATGCGGCCCATCGCCGGAAAATGGAACGGCGCGGAGATGCGCAGCGGAACGACCTTCCGCGCGCCGTGGCGGGTCAGCGCCTCGCTCACCTTCGCGACGCTCTCGCTGTCGCCCGCGATCGTGACCTGCGAGGGCCCGTTGTCGTTCGCCACTACGGCGCTCCCGAGGGGCAGCGTGTCCTTGATCACGCGATCGACCTCTTCAGCGGGAAGACCGACGATCGCGGCCATCGCTCCCTTCGCGCCGCGCGACGCGGCGAGGCGGCCGCGCTCGGTCACGAGGCGAAGAGCGTCCTGGAACGTGAGCACGCCTGCCGCTACGAGCGCCGTGAACTCGCCGAGCGAGTGACCCGCGACGAACCGCGGGCGCAGCGACACGGGAAGGGCGGCGACGCCGCGCGGCTCGACGCCATCGCTCGAGTTTCGGCCGAGCTTCGCGTTCACCGACTCGATGAACGCCTCCAGGATGGCCACGCTCGTCGTGAGGATCGCGGGCTGGGCGACGGTCGTGTTGTCGAGGTCACTCGACGGTCCGTCGAAGCAGATCTTCGACAGCTCGTATCCGACCGTGCGGTCGGCCTCGTCGAAGATCTCGCGGGCGCGCGCCGACTGCTCGTAGACCGCCCGGCCCATGCCGACGACCTG
>DATCPK010000093.1:0-25763 GCA_036570125.1 Candidatus Limnocylindria bacterium | reverse complement strand
ATGGCAAAGAAGAAGTTCGAGCGCAACAAGCCGCACGTGAACGTGGGGACGATCGGTCACATCGACCACGGCAAGACCACGCTCACCGCGGCGATCACGAAGACCCTCTCACTCAAGGGTGGGGCGGAGTTCCGCGCCTTCGACACGATCGACAACGCGCCCGAAGAGCGCGAGCGCGGCATCACCATCTCCATCGCGCATGTGGAGTACGAGACCGACAAGCGCCACTACGCGCACGTCGACTGCCCGGGCCACGCCGACTACATCAAGAACATGATCACCGGCGCCGCGCAGATGGACGGCGCGTTCCTCGTCGTGAGCGCGGCCGACGGCCCGATGCCCCAGACCCGCGAGCACATCCTGCTCGCGCGTCAGGTCGAGGTGCCCCAGATCGTCGTCTTCCTCAACAAGGTCGACATGGTCGACGACGAGGAGCTTCTCGAGCTCGTCGAGCTGGAAGTGCGCGAGCTTCTTACGAAGTACGGCTACAAGGGCGACGAGACGCCGATCATTCGCGGCTCTGCCCTCAAGGCCCTCGAGAGCACTTCCAAGGACGTCAACGCGCCTGAGTTCAAGGCGATCTTCGACCTCATGGACGCGGTCGACAGCTACATCCCGACCCCGGTCCGCGCGAAGGACAAGCCGTTCCTGATGCCGATCGAGGATGTCTTCGGCATCAAGGGCCGCGGCACGGTGGCGACCGGCCGCGTCGAGCGCGGCATCGTGAAGGTGGGCGAGGAGATCGAGATCGTCGGCATCCGCGACGCCAAGAAGTCCGTCGTGACGGGCGTCGAGATGTTCCGCAAGCTTCTCGATCAGGGCGAGGCCGGCGACAACATCGGTCTCCTGCTCCGTGGACTGGAGCGCGAGGACATCGAGCGCGGCCAGGTCATCGCCAAGCCCGGCTCGGTCAAGCCGCACACGACCTTCAACGCCGAGGTGTACGTGCTCTCGAAGGAAGAGGGCGGCCGCCACACGCCGTTCTTCTCCGGGTACCGTCCCCAGTTCTATCTGCGTACCACCGACGTGACCGGCGAGGCGAAGCTCGCCCAGGGCACCGAGATGATCATGCCGGGCGACAACTCGAAGATCGAGGTCACCTTGATCACCCCGATCGCCCTCGAAGAGGGTCTTCGGTTCGCCATCCGTGAAGGCGGACACACCGTCGGCGCGGGTGTCGTCACAAAGGTAATTGCGTAATGGCAAAGCAGCGCATCCGGATCCGCCTCAAGGCGTACGACCACAAGCTCATCGACCAGTCCGCGGCGCAGATCGTCGAAACGGCGCAGCGGACCGGCTCGACGGTCACCGGTCCGGTACCGCTGCCAACGCGCATCGAGAAGTTCACGGTCATCAAGAGCCCGTTCATTTACAAGGACTCGCGCGAGCAGTTCGAGATCCGAACGCACAAGCGACTCATCGACATCAACGACCCATCGCAGAAGACCGTCGACGCACTCATGAAGCTGAACCTTCCCGCGGGCGTCGACATCGAGATCAAGCTCTAAAGAGGCGTCAGAGAAAAGATGAGCGACGAAACGAATGTGGAAGAGAAGGCCGAGCAGGCCGAGACGTCCAACGCTGCGCCGGCCCTCAAGAAGCCGGTGCTCCTTGGCCGCAAGCTCGGCATGCTCCAGCATTTCAAGGACGACGGCTCGGTCGTCGGCGCGACGATCATCGTCGCCGAGGCGAACGTCGTCACGCAGGTCCGCACGAAGGAGCGGGACGGCTATAGCGCCATCCAGCTCGGCTTCGGGCGCGCGAAGAAGCCCGAGCGCTTGACGAAGGCGGAGCTCGGACACCTGAAGGACCTCCCGCCGATGCGTGTCCTGCGCGAGGTCCGGCTCGATGACATCGACGGGTTCGCGACCGGGCAGGAGATCGGCGTCGACCGGTTCACGCCGGGCGACAAGGTGCACGTCAGCGGAGTGTCCAAGGGCAAGGGCTTCCAGGGCCCCGTTCACCTGCACCACTTCACGCGCGGTCCGAAGTCACATGGTTCCGACCACCTCCGCCGTCAGGGCTCGGTGGGTTCCGGCACGACGCCGGGCCGCGTGCTCAAGGGACTGCGGATGGCGGCACATCAAGGCGCGGACAAGGTCACCGTTCGGAACCTCGAAATACTGCGAAGCGATCCGGCGCGCTCGCTCCTGGTCATCGCGGGTGCGGTGCCCGGGGGCAAGAACGGCATCGTCATGGTGAGAAAGGCCTGATGGCAGACAAAGAGAAGGACAAGAAGGCCACGCCGGCGGCGAAGAAAGCCGCCCCGGCGAAGGCCGCGTCGACCGCGAAGGCGACGACCGCGAAGGCGGCGGCCAAGCCGGCCGCGGCGAAGACGAAGGCGAAGGCGCCCGCGAAGCGCGCGGTCGCCCGACCAGTCACGCGCGTCGTCCGCCCGGAGGCGCAGCGTGAAGAACGGCGCTCGCGCGAGGAGGAGCGGCCTGCCGCTCCGCGTCCGCGCGTCGAGGCGCGTCCGCTCCCGACGGCACCCGCCGGCCACGCACCGGTGATCAAGGCCGACGGCAGCTCCGACGGCTCGGTAGAGCTCCCGGCCGCGATCGTCTCGCCGGCGAAACGGCGCGGCGTGCTCTTTCAGGCGCTGCTCGCGGCGCTCGCCAACAAGCGGCAGGGCACGAGCGCGACGAAGAACCGCGCACGGGTCGCCGGCGGCGGTGCGAAGCCATGGCGCCAGAAAGGCACCGGTCGCGCGCGCCAGGGTTCGACCCGATCGCCGCAATGGCGGCACGGTGGCGTCGTGTTCGGTCCGAACGGGCGTCGCTACAAGCAGCGCATGCCCGCCAAGATGCGCCACGCGGCGTTCGCGGAAGCCCTCGCCGCACAGGCGGCGAACGGGCGAATGCTCATCGTCGACGAGATCCAATTCGACGGCGATCGGCCGCGCGCGCGCGACGTCATGGACTGGCTCGCTCGCGTTGGCGAGACCGGGCGCGCGGTGCTCGTGACGGCGGAGACCAACGACCACGTGGGTCGCGCCACCGCGAACCTCAAGGAATTCGACCTGCGCACGCCGGGAACGCTCCGTCTCGAGGATGTGCTCCGAGCGGAGACGGTCCTCGTGCTGCGGCCCGCGCTGGAGCAGCTGGCCGCGCGCGCGACCGTGGGGAGCCCGGAATGAGCATCAAGGGGAACGCCATCCTCATCCGACCCGTCATCACCGAGCGCTCGATGAGCCAGACCAACGCCGGCCGGTACACGTTCGCTGTGGCGAAGAGCGCGACGAAGCGTGACATCGCCGACGCGGTCGCGGATTCGTTCAAGGTCGACGTCGTCGCCGTGAACGTCATCCACGTGCCCGGCAAGACGCGGCGGCTCGGACGGCGCATCGGTCACCGGCCCGATTGGAAGAAGGCCATCGTCACTCTCGGCGAGGGCCAGCGCATCGAGAAGTACTTCGTGGAGGGCGTTTAAGAAGTGCCGCTGAAGCAATACAAGGCGACGTCGCCGGTGCGGCGCTTCCGCCAGTCCGCCTCGTTCGACGAGCTGACCAAGGGCAAGAAGCCCGAGCGCAGCCTCACCGAGCGCAAGCTGAGCCATGCCGGTCGCAACGCGCAGGGTCGCGTGACCACGCGCCACCGCGGCGGCGGCGAGAAGCGGAATTACCGGATCGTCGACTTCAAGCGAAACAAGGACGGGATCCCAGCGACGGTGAAGGCGATCGAGTACGACCCCAACCGTTCGGCGCGCCTCGCGCTCCTCTTCTATAAGGACGGCGAGAAGCGCTACATCATCGCGCCCGTCGACCTTCGGGTCGGCGACTCGGTCGTGTCCGGAGCGGATGCAGAGGCGCGTGTCGGGAACTGCCTGCCGCTCGAGCACATCCCGACCGGCACGCAGATCCACGGCATCGAGCTTCAACCAGGCCGCGGCGCGCAGATGGTGCGCGCGGCCGGCGGCGCGGCGCAGCTCGTCGCGAAAGAAGGCGAGTACGCCCAGATCCGCCTGCCATCGGGCGGCATCCGCGTCGTACACGTCCGCTGCCGCGCGACGATCGGACAGATCGGCAACGTCGAGCACGAGAACCAGAAGGTCGGCGGCGCCGGCCACAAGCGCCACATGGGTTGGCGCCCCGCCGTCCGCGGCGTCGTGATGTCGCCGCGCGACCATCCGCACGGCGGCGGCGAGGCCAAGTCGCCAGTGGGTGGACAGGCGCAGACGCCGTGGGGCAAGCCGGCGATGGGTCTCAAGACGCGCAACAACCCGCGAACCGATCGCTTCGTCACCGAGCGGCCGCCGAAGAGGAAGTCGAAGTAATGAGTAGATCAGTAAAGAAGGGCCCCTTCGTCGAGAAGTCCCTCAAAGAGAAGATCGAGATCCTGAACTCGCTCAACGAGAAGAAGGTCGTGAAGACCTGGTCGCGTCCGTCGACGATCCTGCCGATCATGGTCGGCCACACCATCGCGGTGCACGACGGCCGGCGTCACGTGCCGGTCTTCATCACCGAGAACATGGTCGGACACCGCCTCGGCGAGTTCGCGGCGACGCGGAGCTTCCGCGGACACGGCCGCGCGATCGCGGCGGCCGAGGCGGCCAGCGCGACCGCGGCACCGGCCCCGGGTGCGGCCGCGGGCGGCGGCGCGCCGGAGCGCTCGACCAACGTGCGGGCGGGTGCTTGAGGTGGAAGTGAAGGCGTCCGCTCGTTTTCTGCGGCTCTCCCCGAGGAAGGCGCGTCTGGTGACCGACCTCATCAAGGGCAAGAGCGCGGAGGAAGCGATCTCGATACTCGAGAACCTGCCGAAGTCGACGGCGGTGCCGCTCGGGCGCGTCGTGCGGTCGGCCATCGCCAACGCCGAGAACAACTTCAACCTGACGCTCGAGAACCTGTACGTGAAGAACGCCATCGCGAACGAGGGCCCGCGCATGAAGCGCGTGTGGTACCGCGGTCGCGGTCGTCGCGATCTCAAGGTGCACCGCATGGCGCACCTCGAAGTCGTGCTCGACGAGAGAGGAAGCTAGCCCGTGGGTCAGAAAACACATCCGATCGGGTTCCGTCTCGGTTTCACGAAGACGTGGAACGCGAAGTGGTTCGCGAACAAGAAGAACTATCCGATCCTCCTCAAGGAGGACATCGGGATCCGCAACGCGATCCGCGGACGGCTTCGTGACGCCGCGATCGCGCGCATCGACATCGAGCGCTCGGCCAACCAGGTGACCGTGACGATCCAAACCGCGAAACCGGGCGTGGTCATCGGTAAGGGCGGCGCGAAGGTCGAGGAGCTCCGTCAGGTGCTCGGCAAGATGACCGGGAAGATGGTCAAAGTGAACATCTTCGAGATCCGCTACCCCGAGCTCGACGCCTACCTCATCGCCGAGAACGTGGCGCAGCAGCTCGAGCGGCGCGTCTCGTTCCGCAAGGTGCTCAAGCAGACCGTGCAGCGTTCGATGAAGTCCGGCGCGAAAGGCGTTCGCGTCGCCGTCTCCGGCCGCCTCGGCGGCGCCGAGATGAGCCGCCGCGAGTGGGAGCGCGAGGGACGCGTCCCTCTGCACACGCTCCGCGGCGACATCGAGTTCGGTCGCGCCACGGCGAAAACGACGTACGGGACCATCGGCGTCAAGGCGTGGGTCTACAAAGGCGAGATCGAGCCCGCGCCGCGCCAGGTCACGCAGACGAACGCGCCCTCGGCAGCCGCGCAGCGTCCGCCGGCGCCACCCGCTCCACCCGCGCCCGCACCCGCACCCCAGCCGGCGAGGGCCACCTAGTGCTGCAGCCAAAACGCCTCAAGCACCGCAAGTTCCAGCGTGGCCGGATGAAGGGCGCCGCGCAGCGCGGCAACCGGATCACGAAAGGGGACTTCGCCCTCAAGGCGATGGAGCCCTGCTGGATGACGGCGCGCCAGATCGAGGCCGCGCGGCGCGCGGTCACGCACCACTTCAAACGTGGTGGCGCGGTCTGGATCAACGTGTTCCCGGACAAGCCCGTGACGAAGAAGCCTGCCGAAGTGCGGATGGGCTCCGGCAAGGGCGCGCCCGATCACTGGGTCGCCGTGGTGCGCCCGGGTCGGGTGATCCTCGAGGTGGGCGGCGTCAGCCGTGCGCTCGCAAAAGAGGCGCTCCGGCTCGCGGCCTACAAGCTACCGATCAGAACGCAATTCGTGGCGAGAGAGGAGGCTGGGGCGGATGAAGGACATGCGGCGGCTGTCTGATAACGAGATCGCTGACCAGCTGCGCGGCGCGCGCGAGGAACTGTTCGACGCGAAGTTCAAGCTCGCCACGCGCCAGCTGAAGAACTTCCGCACCATGCCGGCGGCGCGGCGAAAGATCGCCCGCCTCCTCACGGTGATGCGTGAACGTACCGAGGAGACACAGGCCAATGGCTGAGAAGACAGAGAAAGAGAAGAAGACGACGACCAAGGCGACGACGACGCGCGCGAAGGCGCCGGCGAAGGCTGCCTCGACGCGCGCGGCCGCCGCACCAGCGGCGAAGGCGCCCGCGAAAGCCCCCGCGAAAGCGGCGGTGATCGCGCGCCCGGTCGGAAAGCGGACCGTCGCTCGCAAGCGCGCGGCGCCTGCCGCGACGCCCGCTGGCGAGAAAGAGCAGTTCACCTGGCGCCGCTTCCGTCGCAAGACGAAGGTCGGCGTCGTGGTCTCTGCGAAGATGGCCAAGACGATCGTCGTCGAGGTCGGTCGCTTCCGAGAGCACCCGCTATACAAGAAGATGATCCGGCTCCGTAAGCGCTTCGCGGCACACGACGAGGCCGGCGAGGCGAAGGCGGGCGACCTCGTGCGCATCCAGGAGAGCCGGCCCTTCAGCGCGACGAAGCGCTGGCGGCTGGTCGAGGTGATCTCGCGTGCAGGAGAGGCCGGTGCGGCCGCGCCGCGCGTCGCCGACATCTCGAAGGCGCTCGAGCAGCAGGAGGGCGTCACCGACATCCTCACGCCCGAGCGTGAAGAGGACGAGCAGGAGACAGAGGAGAAAGCGGAAGAGTGATCCGACCGTACACGCGGGTCCGTTGCGCGGATAACACCGGAGCGCGCGAGCTCTCGGTGATCCGTGTGCTGGCGTCGTCCACCGGGACGACCGCCGAGATCGGCGACGTCTTCATCGCCGCCGTGAAGAACGCGATCCCGAACTCCGGAGTGAAGAAAGGCGAGGTCGTGCGCGCGGTCGTCGTGCGCCAGACCAAGGAGTACCGCCGTACCGATGGTTCGTACATCCGCTTCGACGACAACGCGGCGGTGCTGCTGAACCCGCAGAACCAGCCGCGCGGAACGCGCATCTTCGGGCCCGTCGCGCGCGAGCTTCGCGAGCGGAACTTCATGAAGATCGTCTCGCTCGCGCCGGAGGTCCTTTAATGGCAGGCATGCGCCTTCGCAAAGGCGATGAGGTCATGGTGATCGCAGGCAAGGACCGTGGAAAGCGCGGCCGCGTGCAGGAAGTGCGTCCGCGCGACCTGACCGTGATCGTCGCCGGCTTGAACATCGCCAAGCATCACACCAAGGCGAATCCCGCCAAGAACCAGAAGGGCGGGATCATCGAGCAGCCCATGCCGCTCGGGCTCGGGAAGGTCATGGTCATCTGCCCGCACTGCGGGAAACCGACCCGCGTCGCCCACCGGACCGACGAGGACTCGAAGGAGCGCGTGTGCAAGCGCTGCGGCGAGGCGATCGTCGTGGAGGAGCCGAAGTGACCGCATTCTTGAAGGAGCGCTACGACACGACCGTCCGCGAAGATCTGCGCAAGCAGTTCAGCTATGGCAACGTCATGCAGATCCCGAAGGTCGAGAAGATCGTCCTGAACATCGGCATGGGCGAGGCAATCGGCAACGCCAAAGCGATGGACGCGGCGGCCGGCGATCTCGCGAAGATCACCGGGCAGCGGCCGATCGTGACGAAGTCGAAGAAAGCGATCTCGAACTTCCGGCTCCGCATCGGCATGCCGATTGGCCTCAAGGTCACGCTGCGCGGCGAGCGCATGTGGCACTTCCTCGAGAAGCTCGTCACGGTCGCGCTCCCGCGCATCCGCGACTTTCAGGGAGTGCCGGACAAGAGCTTCGACGGACGCGGTAACTACTCGCTCGGTCTCAAGGAGCAGCTCGTGTTCCCGGAGATCGAGTACGACAAGATCGACCGCCTGCGCGGCATGGAGATCACGATCTGCACGACGGCGAGGACGGACGAAGAGGCGCGCGCGCTGCTGCGCAGCCTCGGGATGCCGTTCCGCACTGCGTCCTGAGAGGTATTAGATGGCGAAGAAAAGCCTCATCCTGAAGCAGCAGCGCACCCCGAAGTTCAAGGTGCGCAGCCACAGCCGATGCCAGGTGTGCGGGCGACCGCGCGGGTATCTGCGTAAGTTCGGCCTCTGCCGGATCTGCTTCCGCGAGCGCGCGCTGATCGGCGAGCTGCCGGGCGTCACGAAGTCGAGCTGGTAACAGGAGGTTTGGTGTTGACAGAAGAAATGACCGCGGTGCGCGAACAGGCTCCGGAGACCGGGGCGGGCTCCGAGCGGCCGGCGCGCAAGCCCGCGGCGCCGAAGAAGGTCCGCCCGAAGGGCATCGGAATGCCGAACGACCCGGTGGCCGACCTCCTCACGCGCGTCCGAAACGCAGCCGTCGCGCGCCACGACACCGTCTCCATCCCGACGAGCCGGATGAAGGCCGAGGTGGCGCGCATCCTGCGCGACGAGGGCTACATCTCCGGGTTCGAGCAGCCCAACGCCCGCGAGCTCGTCCTGCGCCTGAAGTACCTGGGCAAGACCTCGGCGGTCGCCGGTCTGCGCCGCATCTCGAAGCCGGGTCTTCGTGTGTACGCGCGGAAGGACGAGATGCCGCGCGTGCTCGGCGGTCTCGGCGTCGCCATCGTCTCGACCTCGTCTGGCCTCATGACCGGTCGCGAAGCGGAGCGCAAGGGCCTCGGTGGCGAGGTCCTGGCTTATGTCTGGTAACCGAGCGACGAGCGGCTTTGCCGTGAGGAACGAGTCGACCAGCCGTGAGCGCGTCTCGTCGGCGAAGTCCGACAGATTGATCAGGTCTGGTAGGGGTAAGGCATGAGCAGGATCGGACGGCTCCCCGTGATCGTCCCGAGCGGGGTAGATGTGAAGATCGACGGACAGACCGTGAACGTGAAAGGCCCGAAAGGCCAGCTCACGCGCACGTTCCACGGCAACATGAAGATCGAGCGCGAGGATGGAAAGATCGCCGTGCAGCGTCCCGACGACTCGCAGCAGAACCGCGCGCTCCACGGCCTCACTCGAACGCTGATCGCGAACATGGTCACCGGCGTCACGACCGGATTCGCAAAGGACCTCGAGATCAGCGGGACCGGTTACCGGGCGGTGCTGCAGGGCAAGAAGCTCACGATGGCGCTCGGGTTCTCGCACCCGATCGAGATCGACCCGCCTCCCGGGGTCACCTTCACGGTCGAGACGCCCCAGAAGCTGAAGGTCTCGGGCATCGACAAGGAAGCGGTGGGCGAGGTCGCGGCGAAAATCCGTCAATTGCGTGAGCCCGACCCGTATAAGGCGAAGGGCGTGAAGTACGCGGGCGAATACATCCGCCGCAAGGCGGGCAAAGCCGGCAAGGTCGGGGCGGCGAAGGCTTAAAGATGCCAAAGCAGACGAGACTCCAGAGCAGAACTCGGCGCCACTCGCGCGTACGCGAGAAGATCCGCGGCAGCGCGGGCCGTCCGCGTCTCGCTGTGTTCCGCTCGATCACGCACATCTACGCGCAGCTCATCGACGACGACTCGGGCAAGACGCTCGTCGCCGCGTCGAGCGTCGAGGCGAAAGACGGCAAGGGCAAGAAGAGCGACCAGGCGAAGGCGGTCGGCGCGGCGCTCGGCGAGAAGGCGAAGGCCAAGGGCATCGCCGATGCCGTCTTCGATCGCGGCGGCTACCGCTATCACGGGCGAGTCAAAGCGCTGGGCGACGCAGCCCGAAGCGCGGGGTTGAGGTTTTAATGGCAAAGATCGACGCGAACCGGCTGGAGCTGACCGAGCGCGTGGTGCAGATAAACCGCGTGTCGAAGGTCGTGAAGGGCGGTCGGCGCTTCTCCTTCTCCGCGATCGTCGTCGTTGGCGACGGCCGCGGCCACGTCGGCGCTGGTTTGGGCAAGGCCGACGAGGTCCCGGGCGCCATCAACAAGGGCCGCGAGGACGCGAAGAAGCACGTGATGCTCGTGCCGCTCGTCGATCGCACGATCCCGCATCAGGTCGTCGCCGACTTCGGCGCGGCCCGGGTCGTTCTGCGTCCGGCGTCGAAGGGCACCGGCGTCATCGCCGGCGGGTCGGTGCGCGCCGTCGTGGAATCTGCCGGGATCAGCGACATCCTCTCGAAGTCGCTCGGGAGCACCAACCCGGTGAACGTTGTGAGGGCGACGATCAAGGCTCTCTCGATGCTGCGTTCCGCTGAGACCATTCGGCAGATGCGTGGCCTACCGCCGCGCGAGCCCCGTCAGCCAGCCGAGGCGGCGTCGTGACGCGTCTCGAGATCCGGCAGCACAAGAGTGCGATCGGCGAGAAGAAGGGCGCGAGGCAGACTCTTGCCGCGCTCGGCCTCCGCCGTCCCGGCCATGTGGTGTCCCACGACGACTCGCCGTCGCTTCGCGGGATGATTCGCCGCGTCGCTCACCTCGTCCATGTCACCGACGACAAGGAGCCGAGCTGATGCGCCAGCACGAGATCGCCAAGCCGCGCGGCTCGCGCAAGCTGCCTCGCCGACTCGGTCGCGGTACGTCGCAAGGCCAGGGCAAGACCGCGGGGCGCGGCACGAAGGGCCAGCTTGCACGCAACGGTCCGGGGATCCCGGGCTGGTTCGAGGGCGGCCAGACCCCACTGCACATGCGCGTTCCGAAGCTCCGCGGCTTCAAGAACCGCTTCCGGAAGACCTTCGTCGCCGTCAACGTCGGTCGTCTCGGTGACTTCGCAGCTGACGGAAAGGTCTCACCCGACACGCTCGCGGCGAAGGGCCTCATAGATAAGGACGCCCGCATCAAGGTGCTGGGCGATGGCGTGATCGACACGAAGCTCGAAGTGCACGCGCATTCGGTGTCCGCGACGGCGCGCCAGAAGATCGAGTCCGCCGGCGGCTCCATCGTCATCATCGCTCCGAGCGTCTAGCGCATGGGCATGTTCCAAGCACTCGTCGACGCGCTCCGCACTCCAGATCTGCGGAACAAGATCCTCTTCACGCTCGGGATGATCCTCGTCTTCCGGTTCCTCGCGCACGTGCCGCTGCCGGGCGTGAACCAGGACCAGCTGAACCTGCTCCTTCAGAACAACCAGCTCATCAACCTGCTCGACCTGTTCTCGGGCGGCGGTCTGGCTCGCTTCTCGATCGTCGCCCTCGGCGTGAACCCCTACATCAACGCGTCGATCATCATGACGCTCCTCAACCAGACCATTCCGGCCCTCGAGCGCCTCTCCAAGGAAGGCGAGTACGGCCGCAACAAGATCAACCAGTACACGCGCATCCTGACCGTGCCGCTCGCGCTGCTCCAGGGCATCGGCGTCGCGGTCTTCATGCAGCGTCAGGGCGTGCTGAACGCGTTCGGGCCGGGCGACCTCGCGCCGACGCTCTCGATCCTGGCGTCGCTCACCGCCGGCACGATCGTCCTCATGTGGCTCGGCGAGCTCATCAGCGAGCGCGGCATCGGCAACGGCATCAGCTTCATCATCTTCGCGGGCATCGTCGGCCGGCTCCCGAACACGGTCGAGCAGACCCTGCAGGTGCAGCAGAACGTGCTCGCGCTTGTCTCGATCGCCGTGATCGCGGTCCTCGTGATCGCCGCGATCATCTTCATCCAGGAAGGCCAGCGGCGGATCCCGGTGCAGTACGCCAAGCGCGTTCGCGGTACGCGGATGTACTCCGGTGGCAGCACCTTCATCCCGCTCCGCGTGAACAGCGCCGGCGTCATCCCGATCATCTTCGCGATCTCGATCCTGCTGCTGCCGAGCCAGATCGCGCAGTACTTCACGACGAGCGACACCGAGTGGCTGCGCAACCTCTCGACGGCCATCGTGGCCGCATTCCAGAACCCGTTCATCTACAACTCGCTCTACTTCGTGCTCGTCGTGGCCTTCACGTTCTTCTACACCGCGTTCACCTTCGTGCCGAACGACGTGGCCGACAACATCAAGCGATACGGCGGGTTCATCCCGGGCATCCGGCCCGGGCGGCCGACTGCCGAGTTCCTGTCGCGGGTCGTGACGCGCATCACCATCGCGGGCGCGCTGTTCCTCGGCTTCGTCGCCGTGATGCCGACACTCATCGGTGACATCACATCGGTCCAGACTCTGCGGCTTGGCGGCACGAGCATCCTCATCGTGGTGGGCGTCGTCGTCGAAACGATGAAGCAGCTCGAGGCGCAGCTGCTGCAGAGAAGCTACGAGGGATTCATCCGTTAGTGACGGAGAGCGTGTCCGCCGCTGACCTCACGAATACCCGCGGCACCGGTGGTGATCTGATCATCATGGGTCCCCCGGGGGTAGGGAAGGGAACGCAGGCGAAGGCGCTCGCCCAGGAGAACGGGTGGGTCCAGCTCTCGACCGGCGAAGTTTTCCGCGACCACATCCGCCGGGGGACCGACCTCGGACGGCGCGTGAAGGACTATCTCGCTCGTGGGGAATACGTTCCCGATGACGTCACGATCCGGATGGTGCGCGCGAAGCTCGAGGACATCTCGCCCTCGACCCGTGTCCTCTTCGATGGATTTCCGCGCACCGTCGAGCAAGCCAAGGCTCTCGACCGGCTCTTCGAGGAGATGGGCCGCCAGGTCGGCGCGGTGCTCCTGCTCGACGCGCCGCGCGAAGAGCTCGTGGCGCGACTGAACGGGCGCGCGACCGCCGAACATCGCGCCGACGACACACCGGAGATCATCGCGAATCGCCTCGAGGTCTACGAAGAGCAGACGCGTCCGGTGATCTCGTATTACGAGGACCGCGGGCTCGTGAAGCGCGTGAGCGGCGTCGGGACCGTCCGGGAGATCACGGCGCGGCTTCGCGAGGCCGCCGAATGATCACGTTGAAGACGCCGGCGCAGATGGCGAAGATGCGCGAGGCCGGTCTCGTGGTCGCGGCGATGCTCGAGGCGTGCCGCGCGTCGGTGCGCCCGGGCGTCACGACGGCGGAGCTCGATCGCGCCGCAGCCGAAGTGTTGAGAAGGGTCGGCGCCCAGAGCTCGTTCCTCGGCTACAGCACCCCACCGTATCCCGCGACGATCTGCACGTCGGTGAACAACGAGATCGTCCACGGCATCCCCTCGCCGAAGCGCAAGCTGCAGGAGGGTGACATCGTCGGGATCGACGCGGGCGCGATCGTCGACGGATGGCACGCCGACGCCGCGATCACCGTCCCGGTCGGGAAGGTCTCCGCGGACGCGGCGAAGCTAATCCACGTCACGGAGGAGGCGCTGCGGATCGGGATCGCCTCCGCGAGGGTGGGTGCGCGGATCGGCGACATCGGCGCCGCCGTGGAGGAGTTCGTCCTTGCCCAGGGCTTCAGCGTGGTCCACAACTACGTCGGGCACGGGATCGGCCGCGCCATGCACGAGGAGCCTCAGGTCCCGAACTACCGCCCGACGAAGGGGCAGCCCAACCCGCCGATCAGCGAGGGCCTCTGCATCGCGATCGAACCCATGGTCAACATCGGTGGCCCGGAGACTCGGACGCTCGGCGACCAATGGACCGTCGTGACCGCAGACCGCAGCCTTTCGGCGCACTTCGAGCACACCCTGGCGTGCACAGCCGCCGGGCCGGTCGTGCTGACTCGCGCCGGAGAGGGCGCCGCGGTGGCGGCGTGACGACGATGATTGAAAGGAACTGGCCGGTCTTGGTACACTGTTACCTCCCGTGGGCTGATGCCGCGGGTGAACCTGTGTCTGGAGAAGATGGCGAGTAAACCGAGCAACAAAGAGGTCATCGAGGTGGAGGGGACGGTCGCTGAAGCCCTTCCGAATGCGATGTTCAAGGTCGAGCTCCAGAACGGGCATGCGGTCTTGGCACACATCAGCGGCAAGATGCGGATGAACTTCATCCGGGTCGTGCCAGGCGACAAGGTCCTCGTGGAGCTGTCGCCATACGACCTAAAACGGGGACGAATTACAAGGCGAGTGAGGTACTAGTGAAGGTCCGCGCGTCAGTCAAAAAGCGTTGCGACAAATGCAAGATCATCCGGCGCGAGCGGCAGATCCTCGTGATCTGCTCCGAGCCGAAGCACAAGCAAAGGCAGGGTTAGGGCTATGGCTCGAATCGCTGGCGTCGACATCCCGCGCGAAAAACGCGTCGACGTGTCCCTTCGCTACATCTTCGGCATCGGTGAGACGACCGCGCGCGAGGTGCTCGAGCAGGCGCGGATCGAGGGCGCCACGCGGGTGCGCGACCTCACCGAGCCTCAAGTCGCGAAGATCAGAGAGATCATCGATCGCGGCTTCACGGTGGAGGGTGACCTCCGCCGCGAGATCGCACTGAACATCAAGCGCCTGCAGGAGATCGGCAGCTACCGCGGTCTCCGTCACCGGCGCAACCTGCCGGTTCGCGGGCAGCGCACGCGCACCAACGCGCGCACGCGCCGCGGAACGCGCAAGACGGTAGCCGGAAGGAAGAAGGCGGTGTCTAAGACCTAATGGCGCAAGAGCGAAGGCAAGAGAAGCAGGAGCGGCCCGAGAAGGGCGCGGACAAGGCGGAGAAGCCCGAGGCCGACGCCGCGGGCACTGCCGAGGCGAAGCCGCGTCGCCGTCGCGAGAAGCGCGTCGTCCCACGCGGGGCCGCGCACGTGAAGGCATCGTTCAACAACACGATCGTCTCGCTGACCGATCCCGCGGGGAACGTGATCGCGTGGTCCTCGGCCGGCGCCGCCGGCTGGAAGGGCTCGCGCAAGAGCACGCCCTACGCGGCGCAGGTCGCGGCGGAGACCGCCGCACGCAAAGCGCTCGATCTCGGCCTCAAGGTCGTCGAGGTGTTCGTGCGCGGCCCCGGCGCGGGGCGTGAGGCGGCGATCCGCGCGCTCGAGGCGACCGGCCTCGAGGTGACCGCGATCACCGACGTCACGCCGATCCCTCACAACGGCTGCCGGCCGCCGAAGCGGAGGCGCGTCTAATGGCCCGCTATACCGGCCCGGTCTGCCGGCTCTGCCGCCGCGAGAGCATGAAGCTCTTCCTCAAGGGCGAGAAGTGCTTCACCAAATGCACGTTCGAGAAGCGCTCGTCGCCGCCCGGCATGCACCAGCAGCGCCGCCGCAAGGTGAGCGACTTCGCGCTCCAGCTTCGCGAGAAGCAGAAGGCGCGGCGCATGTACGGCGTGCTCGAGCGTCAGATGAAGAACACGTTCGACCGCGCGGCCGAAGTAACGGGCGCCACGGGCGAGACGCTTCTCATCAACCTCGAGACTCGCCTCGACAACACGGTCTACCGCTCCGGCTTCGCGAAGTCGCGCTCGCAGGCGCGGCAGCTCGTGACCCACGGCCACATCACGGTGAACGGCCGCGAGACGAAGACCCCGAGCTTCACGGTGAAGGCGGGCGATGCCATTGCCGTCACCGAGAAGAGCCGAGGCTCGAACTACTTCAAGGAAATGACGGCCTGGGCAAAGACGCAGACCCGCCCGGGCTGGCTTGAGGTCGACCCTGACGCGTACACAGCCAAGGTGCTCGCGGCGCCAAGCCGCGATCAGATCGAAGCCCAGCTCAACACCCAGCTCATCGTCGAGCATTACTCGCGCTAGCCCCGCAGGAAGGAACCGAAGCCATGACCCTAGTAGAGCTTGAGTACCCCAAGATCGAGCGAATCGAAGGCGACGAGCGCTACGCGAAGTTCGCGTGCGAGCCGCTCCCGCCGGGATACGGCACGACCCTTGGAAACTCGCTGCGGCGCGTGCTCCTGAGCTCGCTGCCCGGCGCCGCGATCACCGCCGCGCGCGTGCGCGGCGTTGCCCACGAGTTCTCCACGATCCCGGGCGTGAAGGAGGACGTCGTACAGCTCGTCCTCAATCTGAAGCAGATCCGCCTCCGCTCGTTCGCGAGCGAGCCGGTGACGCTCACGCTCGAGAAGGCCGGTCCCGGCGAGGCGACCGCCGCGGACATCATGACCACGAGCGAGATCGAGATCGTCAACCCCGAAGCCAAGATCGCGACGCTCGAGCCCGATTCATCTCTGTGGCTCGAGCTGACGGTCGAGACCGGACGCGGTTTCCATTCGGCCGACCGCCGCGAGGGCCTGCCGATCGGCGTGATTCCGATCGACGCGCTCTACAGCCCCGTCAAGAAGGTGAACTTCGGCGTCGAGAGCACCCGCGTGGGCCAGGTCACGAACTACGACCGGCTCATCCTCGAGGTGTGGACCGACGGCACGACGACCCCCGACGACGCGGTCGCCCAGGGCTCGCAGATCCTCGTGCAGCAGTTCTCGCTCTTTGCCGGGCTCACGCGGTCGCAGACCGCGCTCGCGCAGCCGGAGCGGACGAACGGGTCGGCGTTGCCGGCCGCCATCGCGGACATGCCCATCGAGGACCTCGACCTGCCGCAGCGCGCCTTCAACTCGCTGAAGCGGCACGGCATCACCAAGGTCGGCCAGCTCCTCCAGACGCCTGACGACGAGCTCCTGCGCATGCGCAACTTCGGTAAGAAGTCGCTCGACGAGATCAAGGAGCGCCTGGCGGCGCGTGGTCTCATCGAGGCGCCGGTCCGCGACGAGTCCGCGATCGGCACCGACGAGCCTCTCACCGAGGACGAGACTGACACGGACACGAACGAGACGAACGAGGCGAATGACACGAACGAAACGAACGAGCCGAACCTGAACGACGGCGACGACGGCGAGGAGCGAATCGGTTAGTGCTCAAGGTTGAGCGAGGAGCGGCGCGCTTCGCGCTCCGCTACGCGTCCGGGGGCCCCTGCCCCCTGGGCCCCTGCCCCTGCCGACGACGAGCGAGTCCAGCCTGCCGGAGGCGTGTCTCCGGCGGCAGCCGGAGATTGAGCTAGTGCCTCATCAAGTTCACGAGCGGAAGTTCGGGCGACGTACCGGGGCCAGGCGCGGAATGCTCCGCAACCTGACCCTTTCGGTGCTGCGCTACGAGCGCGTGAAGACGACCGAGGCGAAGGCCAAAGAGGTTCGCCGCTTCGTGGACAAGATGATCAACCTCGGCAAGGAAGGGTCGCTCAGCTCGCGTCGTAGCGCGCTCGCGTGGCTTCCCGAGCCGGTGATCGTCGAGAAGGTCTTCACCGATCTCGCGGTCCGGTGGCCCGATCGCGGGTCGGGATACGTTCGGATGACGCATCTCGGCCGCCGCGTCGGTGACTCGGCGCCGCAGATGTTGCTCGAGCTCGTGCCCGCTCCGGATAAGCCGACGGCTGACAAGGCCGACGCGGCCGAGGAGACCAAGCCTCGTCGCAGGCTCGCGCTTCCGCGCAGGCGCGCGGCGGCGAAGAGCGACGAGTCCAAAGCTGAGACGAACGCCAAGGCCGCGGCGAAGACGACCGCGACCAAGAAGAAGAAGACGGCGAAGGGAGCAGCGACCTAAAACGCCGCACTGGAAAGCGCGCGTGGCGTATGACGGCACGGCCTACGCGGGCTTTCAGGTGCAACCGAATGCGCACACCGTCCAGGGGGAGCTCGAGCGGGCAATCTCAAAGGTGTGCGACGAGGCGGTGAGGGTCACCGGTGCGGGAAGGACCGACGCCGGAGTTCACGCGAGCGGGCAGGTGATCGACTTCCGGACGGCGAGCGCGCTGGACGGATCGACGATCGGCCGGGGGGTCAACGCCCTCCTGCCGGAGGACATCGCGGTCTTGGCGCCCGAGCCGGCGGGGGAGGACTTCCACGCCAGGTTCAGTGCGTCGGGGCGGACATATGAATATCGGATCCGGCACGCCGCGGAGCGCGACCCGCTCGAGCGGCGCCGCGAGCTGCATATCGCCGGGCCGCTCGACGTCGCGGCCATGCGGGACGCCAGCGAACGGTTGGTGGGCCGCAAGGACTTTTCGTCGTTCGCGGCCGGGCCGGGCGGAGTTCGCTCCGTGCGGAGCGCGACGTGGTGCGAGCGAGGCCCAGATCTGCGTTTCGAGATCACGGCGGACGCCTTCCTTCGTGGAATGGTCCGGGCGATCGTCGGGACGCTTCTCTGGGTCGGACGTGGGAAGATCGACGCCGTCACGTTCGGGAAGATCGTTGATGGCAACGACCGCGCGATGGCGGGTCCGAGCGCACCGGCGAACGGGCTGTGCCTCTTAGCCGTGGAGTACGGCGAGAGACGAGAAAGACGAGAGCTTGACGAGGCGGATGAATAAGAAATGAAAACGTACGCAACGAAGCAGAGCGAGGTCACGCGGAGCTGGCGCGTCGTCGACGCGGACGGCGCGACTTTGGGCCGCCTCGCGACGGAAGTCGCCGCGATCCTTCGCGGGAAGCACAAGACGATCTTCTCGCCGCATCTCGACACCGGCGATCCGGTGATCGTCGTGAACGCGGCGAAGGTGCGCGTGACCGGCAACAAGCTGAAGGCGAAGAACTACGTGCGGCACTCGGGCTACCCCGGCGGCCTGCGGTCGGAGACGCTCGAGCAGCTCCTCGCCCGCCGACCCGAGGAAGTCGTGCGCCGGGCGGTGCGCGGCATGCTCCCGCGGAACCGGCTCGGCGAGCAGATGTCGCGAAAGCTTCACGTGTATGCCGGCGCCGAGCATCCGCACGCCGCGCAGAAACCCGAGCCGATGCGTAAGGAGTCCGAATCATGAAGGCGCTGCCATATTTCCAGGGCACCGGGCGTCGCAAGACATCGATCGCTCGCGTCCGGCTCGTCCCCGGTGAAGGCGCAGTCGTCGTGAACGGAAAGCCGCTCGACGATTACTTCGCCCGAGACGGCGCGACCGACCAGGCCCTGCTGCCGTTCACGGTGACGAGCACCATGCGGCGGTTCAACGCGATGATCAAGGTGGAAGGCGGCGGGGTGAGCGGCCAGATCGGCGCGATCGCGCACGGCATCTCCCGCGCGCTCCTCCAGGTGGACCGAGAGCACCTGCCTCTGCTGCGCAAGGCCGGCCTCTTGACGCGCGACCCGCGCGCCAAGGAGCGGAAGAAGCCAGGTCTCAAGCGCGCCCGAAAGGCGCCTCAGTTCACGAAGCGCTAGCCGCGATGCGCGGCCGGAGCGCAGACTAGAGCGATGGCTTCGAAGGACTTCAACTACCAGGTCGCGCTCAAAGAAGGTCTCAAGAGCCTCGAACAGGGGCGTCTGCGTCAGGCCGAGCAGAGCTTCAAGTACCTGGTCGACAAATTCCCGGGCGCCGAGGGCGGCTATCGCGGCCTCGCGAAGGTCCACTTCGAGCAGGAGGACCGCGCGGGTGCACTGCGCGTGCTCCGCGACGGCGCCGGCGCTCTCACCAAATCGGGCGAACGCTCCGCGGCGATCGGTCTTCTGCGCCAAGCGGTCGCCCTCGATCCGCGCGATCTCGGCACGCACCGCAAGCTCGCCGCCGCGCTCGCGCTCGCCGGTGACACCGATGCTTCGGTCCAGGAGTACGCGCGCTTCATTCGCGACCTTCGCGACAACGGCGAGACCGAGCGCGCGAAGAACGAGATCGCGTGGGCGAAGGGACAGCTGCGTGGTGTGAAGGGCGTCTCCACGCTCGACGCGATCGCGGACGAAGCGCCGACGAAACGCGACGAGCCGGCCGAGGCCGAGGAGCCCGCCGAAGAGACGACGCGTTTCTCCGAGCGCGAGGGTGGCACTGCGCTCCGACCGCAAGTGGCCGATCAGTGGGCCGCGCCGAGACCGGAACCGCCGCGGTCGTTCACTTCACCACCGGCGGCGTCGCGTCCGGCGACGTCCGACGACCCATGGGCGGCGCCGCCTCCGGTGACGCCATCCCGGAGCACCTCCTCCGAAAAGCAGGTGCGAGAGATAACGCTCGAGAACGATCCGTGGGCGACGATCCCGACGCCGTCGCTCCGCAGCTGGACGAGCGACCATCAGATGGCCGACGAGACAGACGAACGAGTCGAGGCCGTCGCCGAGCCCGAGGTCGCGGAGCCGGTGGTCGAAGAGGCCGCCGCTCCTGAGCCTGAGCCCGAGTTGGAGCCCGAGCCCGTTCCGGACACGTGGATGGCCGCGCCTCAAAACGGCGAACCCAAAGCCGACGTCGACCCCGTCGCAGTGGAAGCGGCAGCAGCACGTTATCTCGCGACGAAGGACCCGCGCGCGGCAGGCATGGCCCTCGAGGCCGCACGGCACTACATCAAAGAGGGCAACGTGGACTCGGCGTCCGACCTGCTTCTGCAGCTGATCGCGGCCGGGGTCGCCACTCACGATGCGCAGCGCCTCCTCGTCGACGTCGTCCGCACGCTCGGCAAACGCGAGGTCGCGAAGACGAAGTGCCAGCTGCTCGCGCGGGCGCTCGTGCTTGTCGGGCGAAACGACCTTGCCGCGGAGGTCGAGGCCCTGGCGCTGACTGACTGATGGACGTCATCCAGAGGTGGATCAGCGATTTCCTGAACATCCTCACGAGGGGGCAGCCGTTCGGTTGGAACAACGTTCTCGACGTCCTCATCGTCGCCGTCTTCATCTACTACGTGCTGCTCCTCATCCGCGGAACGAGAGCGGTGCAGCTCCTCATCGGTGTGATGGTCCTGGTCCTCATCTACTTCGTCGCGACGTCCCTGCACCTCACCCTGACCACGCTCCTTCTGCAGGCCCTCTTCGCCGTCGCCCTTGTCGCGCTCGTCGTCGTCTTTCAGCCTGAGCTGCGGCGTGCCCTCGGCCAGATCGGTCAGCTCGGTCCGCTCAATCGCCTTCTCGCGCCGGGGAGCGAGGAAGAGCTCGAGGGGATCGTCGACGAGCTGGTGCGCGCCGCACTTCTCATCAGCGAGGCGAAGCACGGCGCGCTGATGGTCCTCGAACGGACGACGGGCCTTCAGGACTACAGCGAGACGGGCGTCCCGGTGAACGGCAAGCTCACCGCGGAGCTGCTCGCGTCGATCTTTATGACCCGCTCGCCACTCCATGACGGGGCCGTGATCGTGCGCGGCGGACAGATCCTTGCCGCCGCGTGCCTTCTTCCGCTCGAAGAGAACACGGACCGCGGGGCGCACCGATACGGGATGCGCCACCGTGCTGCGCTATCGATCAGCGCGCAGACCGACGCGATCGTCGTCGTGGTCTCCGAAGAGACGCAGGCGATCTCGATCGCCGCGGGTGGCCGGATCATCGGCGCCCTCGACGAGGAGCGACTGCGGCGCGTCCTCTCGTCGCTTCTCCGCAGTCGGGCGCAGCCACTTCCGTTCCGCAGCAAGGCCTCCTAGCCGTGGCGCGTGTTCCCGCGCCGGCCCGGCCGCTCCTGCAGCGGCGGCGCATCGACCTCCGGCGTATCGCGACCGCCGACCTTCCGCTGAAGCTCACCGCCGTGCTCATCGCGCTCATCTTCTGGGTCGTCACGATCGTGAGCGCTCCGCCGACCGAGATCGTTCAGGACTACGGCGGTCGTGTCGCCGTGGAGCGCCCGGACTCCGTTCCGGCGGGCTACGTGCTTCAGGGGCAGCTCGGAGACGTCGGCGTCCGACTTCGCGGCACGCCGGCCGCGCTCGCGAACGTCGTCGCGTCCGACCTTCACGCGACGCTCGACCTTCCTGACATTCACAACTCCGACCCGCAGGACGTGCCCGTCCGCGTCGTGGTCGCGACGGCCGACGTCGAAGTCGAGAGCTACGCACCGGCCACGGTGACCGTGCGCATCGAGCCGATCACGTCGCGCGACCTCGCGGTGCAGGCGCGGTTCGCGAACAGTCCGCCGTCGGGCACATTCGCGGGCGATCCGGCGATCACGCCGAGTCAGGTCCGCGTGAGCGGCGCAGCGAGTGAGGTCGCGCGCATCGCCGCGCTTTACGCGACCGTGGGCTTCGGCGACGCGGTGACCGATCTCGTGCAGAGCGTGCAGCCGAGGGCCGTCGATGCGTCGGGCGCGACGATCGATGGGCTCACCGTGGATCCCGCGGTCGTTCAGCTCACCGTGCCCGTCCTTCCGACCGCGACGACGCGCACGGTGCCGGTCGTTCCGGCGGTGCGCGGCGCTGTCGCTCCCGGCTACTGGATCACGCGCGTCACGAGCGATCCGACCGTCGTCACGGTGCGCGGGGAAGGCGCCGCGTTGAGCACGATCGAGCAGGTCACGACCGCGCTGATCGATGTGAGCGGGCTCGGCGCCGACAAGACCTTCCAGGTCCCGTTGCTGTTACCTGCCGAGGGGACCTCGATCGTGAAAGCGGCTCAGGCGACCGTAACGGTCTCCGTCGCGCCGCTCACCGGAAGCCGTTCGTTCCCCGTCGTCGCGGTGCAGGCATCGGGGCTGGGTAGCGGTTTCGTCGCGGAGTTCGATCCGCCGACCATCAGCGTCGTCGTTGCGGGCCCCGTACCGGCACTCTCGGGGATCACGGCGGGCCAGGTCGTCGCGACGGTCGACGCGACAGGCAAGGGACCGGGCACGTACCCCGTCGATGTGGTCGTCCGGACGCCCGCGGGGACCACGGCCCAAAGCGTGCAACCGACCCGCGTGACGCTCACCATTCGAACGAGGTAGTTAGGAGCCGATTGACCAGGCTTTTCGGCACGGACGGCATCAGAGGCGTCGCGAACCTCGACCTCACGCCGGAGCTCGCGCTTCGGCTCGGGCGAGCGGCTGGGCACGTCCTCGGCGGGCCGGGCCACTCGGTCGTCATCGGCCGCGACACGCGCCGAAGTGGCCGGATGCTCGAGAGCGCGCTCGCCGCGGGGCTCTGCTCGGTCGGCATGGAGGTGCGCCTGGTCGGGCACGTTCCGACCCCGGGGCTCGCCTTCCTCGCGAAGACCGATCAGTTCGTCGCCGGCGCCGTGATCAGCGCGTCGCACAACCCGGCGCCCGACAACGGCATCAAGTTCTTCGATCACCGCGCGCAGAAGCTCCCGGACAGCGTCGAGGACCGGATCGAGGCGCTCATGACCGGGGACGACACGTTGCCTCGCCCGACCGAAGGTGGGATCGGACTCGTCGGCGACTCGCGCGGTCTGGTGAAGGAATACGAGTCCTTCCTCGTCTCGAAGGCGCCCCGGCTCGCGGGCATGCGCATCGCGCTCGACTGCGCGAATGGCGCGACCTATCGCGTCGCGCCGGCGGTGTTCGCGCAGACGGGCGCGGAGGTGCTCTCGTACTTCGACAAGCCTGATGGACAGAACATCAACGAGGGCTGCGGCGCGACGGCGCCGGAGGCGTTGCAGCGCCTCGTCGTGGACAACAAGGCTGACGCCGGCTTCGCGTTCGACGGCGACGGCGATCGCGTCATCGTCATCGACGAACGCGGCCGCGCGCACAACGGCGACTTCGTCCTCGCGCTCGTGGCGCGTCACTTCATTCGTCACGGCAAGCTGAACCCGAAGATCGTGGTCGGCACGGTCATGACGAACGGCGGTCTCGAGCACATGCTCGCGAAAGAAGGCGTTCGCCTCGAGCGCACGCAGGTCGGCGATCGCTACGTGTGGGAGGCCATGGAGCGCCTCGGCGCCCAGTTTGGCGGCGAATCGTCCGGGCACGTGATCTTCCGCGAGTACTCGACGACCGGCGATGGGATCTTCACGGCGCTCGAGGTACTGCACCTCATGCGCGCCGAACGACGCACGCTCGCCGAGCTCGCCGACGAGATGTCGTTCTGGCCGCAGGTGACGAAGAACGTGAAGGCCGCGCGCCGCCGCGAGTGGCAGGAGAACGATGTCTTCCGAGCGGCGAAGGAAAGCGCAGAGGCGAAGCTTGGTTCGACTGGCCGTCTGCTCGTCCGGCCCTCCGGCACCGAGCCGGTGCTCCGCATTACGGTCGAGGCGCAGGTCCAGACCGTCGCGTCCAGCACGGCGGACGAGCTGGCACGCGTCGCGGCGAAGGAGCTCGTCTAGCCATGTGCGGAATCGTCGGCTACGTGGGTCCGCGCGAGGCGCTGCCTCTCCTCATGAGTGGTTTGCGGCGTCTCGAGTACCGGGGCTACGACTCGGCCGGCGTCGCCGTGCAGCAAGACGGGACGCTCGAGGTCCTGCGCGCCGAGGGCAAGCTAGACAACCTCGCTGCGGTCGTGACGACCCATCCGGCGCCCGGACACACCGGGATCGGACACACGCGCTGGGCGACGCACGGGCGGCCGAACGAGCAGAACGCGCACCCCCATGTCGACTGCGGGGGCGTGACCGCGGTGATCCACAACGGGATCATCGAGAACTTCGAAGCCCTCAAAGCGCCGCTCGTCGCGAAGGGCCACCGCTTCACGAGCGAGACGGACACCGAGGTCGCGGTGCACCTCCTCGAAGACGAGCTCGCCAAGGGCCGCACGCTCGACGAGGCGGCGCTCGCCGTGCTCCCTCAGCTCGAGGGCGCGGCCGCGCTCGCATTCATCTCCGCAAAGGATCCCGGGAAGATCGTCGCCGCGCGGATCTCCAATGCGGGCGGCGTGCTGATCGGGTACGGCAATGGCGAGAACTTCATCGCTTCGGACGCCCCGGCGCTCCTCGAGCACACGCGCAAGGTGAGCTTTCTCGATCACGGGGAGGTCGCGATCGTGACGAAGGACTCGGTCACCTTCCGCGCGATCACGGGCGAGAAGATCGAAAAGAAGATCGAGACGATCACGTGGGACCCGATCGCGGCCGCGAAGTCCGGCTACAAGCACTTCCTGCTGAAGGAGATCAACGAGCAGCCGCGCGCGATCTCGGACACGCTGCTCGGTCGCGTCGAGCGATCGAGTGGGCGCGTCGTCTTCGACGACAACCTGAAGATGGACGACGCGTTCGTGCGCGGCATACCGCGGATCAGCTTCGTCGCGTGCGGGACCGCCTCGTACGCCGCGCTCGTCGGCAAGTACCTGATCGAGCGACTGGCGCGCATTCCGTGCGACGTCGAGATCGCGAGCGAGTACCGGTACCGGCAGCCCGCCGTGACGAAGGGTCAGCTCGTCATCGCGGTGACCCAGTCCGGCGAGACCGTCGACACGCTCGCGGCGATGGAGGAGGCGAAAAAGCAGGGCGCGCGGCTCCTCTCCGTCGTGAACGTCGTCGGCAGCCAGGCCAGCCGCGCCTCCGACGACGTCATCTATCTCCACGCGGGGCCGGAGATCAGCGTCGCGTCGACGAAGGCATACGCGGCGATGCTCGTTGACCTCTACTTGTTCGCGATCTTCCTCGGACAGCGGCGCGGGACCATCGACGCGGAGCGGTCGCGCAAGCTGCTCGCGGAGGCGTTCCACCTGCCGACGCTCGTCGACGCGGTGCTCCAGGAGGAGCCGAAGGTGCGCGCGCTCGCGTATCGCTACCACACCGCGCGCAACTTTCTCTTCCTCGGCCGCGGCGTGAATTACCCGACCGCGCTCGAGGGCGCGCTCAAGCTGAAGGAGCTCTCGTACATCCACGCCGAGGGCACGGCCGCCGGCGAGATGAAGCACGGCACGAATGCGCTGATCGACGAGGACCTGCCGGTCGTCGCGATCGCCCTCAAAGATTCGGTCTACAAGAAGATCCGCAGCAACATGGAAGAAGTGCGGGCGCGTGCGGGCGTCGTGATCGCCGTCGCAACCGACGGGGACGACGAGATCACCGGCAAGGCAGACGAGATCATCCGCATCCCAGCCGTCGAAGAGCTGCTGTCACCGGTGTTGGCAGTCGTGCCGCTGCAGCTGCTCGCGTATCACATAGCCGACCGACGAGGGAACGATGTGGATCAGCCCCGCAACTTGGCGAAAGCCGTGACCGTCGAGTGAACCGCGCTGCCGGCACACGGCGGGTCCTGTCTCGGGGAGCGGCCCGCCCCCGCTCGCGCACCCTATCCCAGTC
>DATCPK010000092.1:0-11079 GCA_036570125.1 Candidatus Limnocylindria bacterium | reverse complement strand
CTCTCGTCCTCTCCGCTGTTGTGTCTTTGTTCAGGAGGCCGTGCCTTTCGGCGTAGATCAAGGCGAGGTAGACGATCACGCCGAGCAGGAAGATGTTCGCCCAATACGCGACGAGAGCGAGGCGGAATGTGATGAACTCCGCGAGAAGCGAAGTCGAGAACGGCATCAGCGCCACGGTCGCGAGGAACAGGAGCTGCAGCCAGCTGAGATCGCGATCGGCGGTCGCGAATAGGTTGAGCTGCGTCTGCTGGGCGCTCCAGAAGATGCCCAGCGTTAGGAAGCTCAAGAGGTAAGTCAGGAGACGCGGCCCGAGAGTGAGCATTGCGTTCCAGAGGTCCTGCTCGGTGACGATCGGTCCCGGGTCGGGCACGCGAATCTCTAGGACGATCAGGGTCATCGCGATCGCAAACACGCCGTCGGACAGCGCGGCGATGCGGTCGAGGCGACGGCCCGCGAGCTCGTTGTAGTGACGAATCATGGCTTCCGGGCTAGGCGAAAAGCGGCGCCATCTCGCGACGTCGGATCAGATCGTTCATTTCGTCCACGGCCGGCGCCGGTCCGCCGCGGTCCGCGGCGTCCAGGATCTTCGCGAGGAGATCGATGTCGCTCGCCGTGTTCAGGAAGATCCCCGGTCGAGCGAGCACGAACCGCACCGCGAGGTCGATGTCGCGCTGCTCGGTGAGCGGCTGGTACCAGGTCGTCGGTGCCGCAGGCCGTTCGCCCGGCCATGGCCCGAGCGTGATCGCCTTGATCGTCTGGATCGCGACCCCGCGTTTCTCGCAGAGCGCGATCAGAGCTTCGGCATCGCGCGCGTACTCCTCGCCGCCCAGCTGCGTCGCGTTGTATGGGAACAGCACGCTGTCGAAGGGAAAGCGCTCGAGGCTTTCGCGATGCCGCTTCGCGACCTCGAGGCCGTGCCCGGTGACTCCGATGAAGCGCGTGAGCCCGGCGGCGCGCGCCTCGACGGCGGCGCGGAGCGCGCCGTCCTTCCCCATGGCGACGTCCCATTCCTTCTGGTCCACGAGGTTGTGCAGCTGGATGAGGTCGACGTGGTCGACGCCGAGGCGGCGAAGCGATTCGCGGATCTGGTCACGGGCCTCGGCGTAGGTGCGCTTGCCCGTCTTCGTCGCGAGGAAGAAGCGGTCGCGGCCCTCGCGTTTGAGCCACGGCGCGATGTGCAGCTCGGAATCGCCGTAGCTCGCGGCCGTGTCGAGGTGGTTCAGGTCGTAGCGAAGCACGAGCTCGAGGGCTCGGTCGGCCTGGGCCTCCGTAACGCTGCCCAGCGCGGCGGCGCCGAAGATCGTCCGCCGGCTCTCGTGTCCGGTGCTTCCGAATGGGGCGCTCGGGATCACGGGGCAACGATAGTTCGCGGCGCCGATCGAAGCCTAGAATCGCGCCGGGCGCGAAGGCACGGGGAGGGCACCATGGCCATTTCGACGGAAAAGCCCACGACGGACTTCACCTACCGCGAGGTCACTCTGCAGGACCGCCTCCGCGAGGTCGCGCGCGAGGTCGGCGACAAGCCGGCGCTCCTCATGGGCGATCGCAGCGTCAGCTTCCGCGAGATCGATCGGCTGAGCGACCAGCTCGCCGCGGCGCTCGCGAAACGCGGCGTCCGGCCCGGCGACCGCGTGACGATCTTCATGCCGAACTCGGTCGAGTTCGTCGTCGCCTTCTACGGAACGCTCAAGGCCGGCGCGGTCGTGAACCCTATCAACGCCCAGTCCAAGGAACGTGAGGTCCGTTTCCAGGTCGACGATTCGGGCGCGACGGCGGTCCTCTATCACGAGGCCTTGGCTCCGGTCGTCGACGCGGTGCGCTCCGACCTCGCGAAAGTCCGCGTGTTCGCGGTGACCGGGAAGACGGCCCCGAGCGGAGTCGAACGATTCGACGACCTCGCCGCCGAACCGGGGACCGCTTCGGTCCGCGTCTCCATGAACGACCTCGCCGCGCTCCCCTACACGAGCGGCACCACCGGATTCCCGAAGGGCGTGATGCTCACGCACGCGAACCTCACCGCGAACCAGCAGCAGTTCTTCGCCGCCGTACCCGTTCGCCGCGACGACGTCTTCCTCAACGTGCTCCCCTACTTCCATATCTACGCACTCAACCTGCTGATGACCGGCGCGATCAGCCTTGGGGCAACGCAGGTGATCATGTCGCGCTTCGACATGGTCGAGTACTGCACCCTCGTGGAGCGCCACCGCGCGACCGTGTGCTTCATCGTCCCGCCGATCGTGCTCGGCCTCGCGATGAGCCCGGAGGTAGAGAAGCACGACTTCTCTTCGGTGCGCTTCTTCTTCAGCGGCGCGGCGCCGCTCGCGCCCGACCCCGCGCGCCGAATGGTGCAGCGGATCGGGAAGCCGATCATCCAGGGCTACGGGCTCACCGAAACCTCGCCCGTCACGCACGCGAATCCCATGGACGCGGCCGTGCTCGAGTCGATCGGAAAGGTCGTCCCGGGCACCGAAGACAAGATCGTCGATCTCGAGACCGGGACGAAGACCTTGCAAGACGGCGAGGTCGGCGAAATCTGCGTTCGCGGCCCGCAGGTGATGCTCGGTTACTGGAACAAGCCGCAGGACACGGCGGACGTCATCCGCGACGGGTGGTTCCACACCGGCGACGTCGGGCGTCGTGACGAGAAGGGCTACGTCTTCATCGTCGATCGCAAGAAGGAGTTCATCAAATACAAGGGCTTCGGCGTCGGACCGGCCGAGGTCGAGGCGGTGCTCTGCGAGCATCCCGCGGTCGCGGACGCCGGCGTCATCGGGAAAGCGAACGACGAGGCCGGCGAGATCCCGAAGGCGTTCGTGCAGCTTCGCCCGAACGCGCAGGCGACCGCGGAGGAGCTCATCGCGTTCGTGAAGGAGCGGATCTCCGACTACAAGCGCGTGCGCGAGGTCGAGTTCATCGAGAAGGTGCCGCGCACCGCGTCGGGGAAGATCCTTCGCCGCGAGCTCGCCGAACGTGAGCGGAGCAAGACCGCGTCCTAACTATTTGCTCCAGTCGGCGACGTTGTACATCTCGGAGTCCCACGGCGACGGATCGACGCCTTTGAGAGTTTTGATGACCCCGCTCGTCACGGCCGCCCGCTGGACGAGCGGGATCACGGCCACATCCTGGACCAACACGTCGTTCGCCTGTACGACGAGCTGCGCGCGCTTGGCCGCGTCGGTCTCGGTGCGAAGCTGCGCGACGATCGCGTCGAAGTCCTTATTGGAGTAGCGCCCGCGGTTCCCCAGCAGCCAGTTGTTGGCTTTCGACGCCATCTGCCCCGCGGTCCAGCTGCCGGTGAGATACGCCGTCGGATCGGGGTCGCCGCCGTCGGCATAGGTCTGCGCGTCGGCCCAGAAGCGATTCGCGCCACCTGGCGAGCTGCTCAGGAAGAACGTGCTGAACGGCTCCGATCGGATCTCGACCTGAAAGCCGACGCTCGCCCAGTCCTTCTGGAGCATGGCCTCCGTGCTTTCCCGGCGCGCGTTGACGTTGGTCTGAAAGAGGATCGCCAGCTTGACCCCGCCCTTGGCTCGGACGCCGTCGGTGCCTTTGACCCAGCCGGCGCGATCGAGCTCGGCGTTGGCGGCGGCGAGATCGAATTTGCAGACGTCGAGTCCTTTCGTATTCGGCGAGCTCATCGCCTCGGGCGCGGCGATGACGTTGCAGGTCGCCTTGCCGAAGACCCCATCGCCGTAAAGCTTTTGCGCGATCGCATCGCGGTTCGTGGCCATCGCGAGCGCACGGCGGACGGCCTTGTCCGAGAAGAACGGGTGCGTCGTGCCGGGCTCGCTGCGCTTGTCTCCGAGCGACGCGGCGGGGTTCGAGAAGTTGAGCTCGACGCGCTCGACGCTCGAACCGAGCACGGTCACGAGGCTGCCGCTTTGCGAGTTTGTCGCCATGGTCCGCAGCGTGTTGGCGTCCATCTGAAGGCTCCACGCGTAGTCGACGTCCCCGGTCTGAAAGACGCCGCGCGCAGAGGTCTCGGGATCGCCACCTCCCTTGAACGTCACCGATTTGAAGAAGGGCTTGTTCGGATCGCGGAAGTTCTCGTTCAGGTCGTACGTGACGACATCGCTTCCCTTGAACTCGCGGACCTTGTACGGACCGGTGCCGATGGGCTTCCGGTCCGCCTCGCAGCTCGCGGCATTCGTCCCGAGGCAAGCCGTGTACTGGGCTTTGTTCAGGATGGCGCCTTCCGCGCCGACGCCCCACTGGAACACGAACGGGTGCGGCGAGCGATATGTGACCACGACGGTGTTCGCGTCGCGCGCCACGACGCTCTGGACCCCGTCGCAGCGATCGAACGTCGACGCCCCCGTCAGCGGATCGCACTGGTACTGATAGGTGAACGCCACGTCGTCGGCCGAGAACCCAGAGCCGTCCGACCACTTCACGCCCGAGCGGAGCTTCCACGTCACGCTCGTGAAGTCCTTCGCGATCTCGCCGTTCGCGAGAGTCGGGATCTCGGCCGCGAGGCCGTTCGCGATGGGCTGGCCGTCCTTGCCGAGGGACGCGAGCGGCTCGAGGACCAGACGAGCGGCGTCGCTGTCCTTCGGACCGGTCGCCAAATGCGGGTTCAGCGTGGACGGCGCCTGCCAGTACAGGATTCGCAGGTCGCCCCCGGCGCCGCGCTGCGCGACGGGCGCGCCCGATGACCGGATCGGCGTTGGGGTGCGCGTCGCGTCGCTCGGCGGCGACACGCACGCGGTCAGCGCGACGAGTGACGCGATCCCGACCGCCGCGAGGCGCCGCTGCGCCTCCAACCTTCTAGAGCGCACCGATCGCGAGGAGCAGCCCGCCCTTCTTGATCGCGGGGCTCGTGACCGTGAACAGGACGACTCCGCTCACGGGCGCGGTCAGCGCGGCGATCGGATCGCCGACGAGATCGGTCATCTCGCCGACGAGCTCGCGCGCCTTCACCACTTGATCGACTCGCACGTGGCAGTGGAAGATCCCTTCGACAGGCGAACGCAGCCAGTCGAAGCTCTTCACGACCGTCGGTGGGGCGACGCGCTCGGGACGGCCGCTGACCGCCCCGATCGTGCGCAGGATGTTGGTGACGCCGGTGACATGCCGGGCCACGTCCTCTTCGACGAGCTGACCGCGGCCACCGGACTCGGCGAGCATCGCCGCGACGCCGTTCTGCGCAGCCACGGCCATCAGCGTGCCGGGGCGCTCACCTGTTGGGGCGCTCTTCACCGCCCACCGCATGCCGTACGCGTTCGCCATGGCCTCGATCCGCCCGTCGAGCGCCGCGTTCCCTGTCTCGCGGTAGATCACGAAGGGGACGAGATCCTCGATCAGGTCTCCGGCGTGAAGATCGATCGCGTTGTCGCACTTGGTGATGATCTCCGTGAGAAGACGATGCGCGAACCGCTCGCCCCAAGTGCCGTCCGCTTTGCCGGGAAAGAGCCGGTTGAGGTTGTCGTTGTCCTCGGGATTCACGTAGATGCTGCGTTCGTAGAACCCGGGACGGTTGAGGAGCGGAATGATCAGGATCGTTCCGCGCACGGCGTCGGGCGAGATCGTCCGTCCAAGCCGGATGGCCGCCTCGATGCCGGTGTACTCGGCGGCGTGGATTCCCGCGGTGATCAAGACCGTCGGCCCTGCCATGAGCCCGGCGATCGCGATGTACGGCCATTGGTATTTCTCCAGGCCCTCGTCGCCCGCGAACGTGAACGTGCCCGTGCTGCGCTGTCCCGCCGCCGGGACCTCGATCGGACCGATCTTCATACCGACCTCCGGAAGGCTTCCATGTCGACCGCCTCATGGTGGAGCCGCGCCCGCTCGGCGGCGAATGCCATGAGATGGCTCGCGACCGATTCGCGCGCCGACGTGAGCACGGCCGCGCGATCGCCCTGAATGGCACCGACGAACGCGCGCATCAACCCCTCGTCCCCGCCGCCGTGGCCGCCGACGCCCTTGCGCGTGGCGATGCGCTCCATCGTCGCCGTACGGTGATCGTGGATCTCCATTTCGGCGCGGGCCTCGTTGGCCAGAAGCGTCGCGCGCGTTCCGTCTATGCGGATGGTGCGCCCTTCGAGGTGCGACGAACCCTGCATCGTCAGGCTCACGGAGAGCCCGCCCGCGAAGTGCATGAGCACGACCTGATGGTCCACGGCGTCGTTGTCCGAGCGGTACACGCACCGACCATACGGCCCCGTCTCGAGCGCGCGCATCACGCCTTCGGGAGTCCGGTCGAGGGTGACCGCGGCGATGGAGAAGCTCGCGGGATTCTCGCGCAGGCGATCGAGGTATACGCGCGGCGCGAAGTACGGGCATGCCTCCGCGATGGGACAGCCATCGGTGCAGCGTTCGGGTATCTCGGGACCGACCGCGTCTTTCGTGAAGTGCGTGAGCGAACCCGACGACGAGAGCCATTCGCACCGGCCGAAGATCCACACGAGAAGGTCGAGGTCGTGGCAGCACTTCGTCAGGATCATCGGAGCGGATCGCGTGGTGTTTCCCCAGTTGCCGCGAACGTAGCTGTGCGCGAAGTGCCAGTACACGAGATTCTCTCGCCAGTCGACGGAGACGATCGCACCGAGACGACCCGAGGTGATGACCTCGCGCAGCCCGAGGAAGAACGGTGCGTAGCGCAGGACGTGGGCGATCTGTAAGAGCCGCCCGTGCGACTCGGCCGCGCTCGCGATCTCCAGGCACTCGGCGGCGGTCGGGGCGATCGGCTTTTCGAGGAGCATGTCGTAGCCCGCCGCGAGCAGTCCGAGCGTGCTCGCGTGGTGCTGACGCTCGAGCGTCGCGTTGATCAGCGCCGGGGCGAGCGGCGAACGGCCCGCGATGTCTTCCCAGGATCGGAACTGACGCTCGCCGGGTATGCCATGCGCGTTCGCGAAACGCGCGCGACGACCATCGTCCGGCTCGACGACGGCGACGAACTTCGCTGCATCTGGATTGCGCTCCGCAAATGCGCCGTAGGCGAGATAGCCACGATTCCCCGCCCCGACCATCACGAGCTCGACCGGTCGCATAGCCCGAAGGCTAGCTTGTGCGGGTCACTCGACCTTCGCGATTGTCTGCCCGTCCTCCGAGAGCGTGAGGACGTACCAGACGTCCTTCGGTCCGTGATGGAGCACGAAAACGAACTGATTCGTCCCGACGGATCCGAGATAGCGAACGCTCGTGCAGTCGAGATCGTTGTCATGCAACCGCTGGAATTGAGCGTTCAAGTCATCCTGCGTCACGCCGAGCGCCGGATCGGTCCGCTCGAGGACGTACGCGGAGTCGGCCGCGCAGAGCGCGCCCGCGTACTTGTCGACCCAGGTCGGGGCGGCGCTGCCGCGCCCGTGCCGCAGATCCGCGACTTCGCCACGCATCAGCGCCATCTCGTCGCGCGACGTGAACAGGTTGCCCATCGAGTCCTTGGTCCTGAGCGGACAAGGGCACGCCGTATGCCAGACCGTCCCACTAGCATCCGGGCCATCGCAAGCGAGATCCGCCTCGACGACCTGGTCGCGAATCGAACGATGTCTCCTGACATCGCGGTGACGCTGCGCGACGTCGCGCGCGAGAGGCGGTCGTTCATCACCTTCGCCGTCCCGCGCCTTGCGGGTAAGACCACGGTGCTGCGCGCCATCCTCGCCGAGCGCCCAGCCGGAGCTCCTGTGGTGACGCTCGCTGAGGATGGGCAGGACGTCGACGCACTGATCAAGAAGAGCGCTGGCGGCTATCTCGTCATACCCGAGATCGCGCAGGGCGCGGCCATGCCCGGGTACATCTGGGGCGAGGACGTGCGCCGGATCTTCAAGTCGGCGAAGGACGGCGTCTCGCTTGCCGCGACGCTTCACGCGGACGGACCGGAGGACGCGTTCACGCAGATCTGCCAGGGCTGTGGCGTGCCGGACGCCGAGGCATCGAAGATCCGGTATGCCGTGCACCTCCGTTCGCTCGGGCGTTGGGAGGAACCCACCCGCCGCGTCGTCCAATCGGTCCACGCCGTCGAACGCGTCGAGAACCGACGACCGAAGCTCCGACTTCTGCACCGGTGGGACGAGCAGAACGACCGCTTCATCTAAAACCGCTTGATCGACATCTCGCCGCTCCGCGAATCGCGCTCGTTTCGGCTGCTGTGGTTCGGCCAGCTCGTGTCCCTCTCCGGGACGCAACTGCGCCTCGTGGCCATCCCCTACCAGATCTATCTGCTCACGGGCTCGTCTCTGGACGTCGGACTCATCGGCCTGTTCCAGGCGATCCCCCTCATATCGCTGGCGCTCTTCGGTGGGGTCATCGCCGATCGCGTCGACCGGCGACGGTTGCTCATCGTCACGCAGATCGGGCTCGCGGCGTGCTCCGCCGGGCTCGCGATCGGAACGCAGCTCGGATTCGCGAACGTGCTGTACCTCTACGCCTTCACCGCGATCGGGGCCGCCTTCTCGGCCCTGGACGGCCCCGCGCGCGGAGCGCTCACGCCAAGCCTCGTCGAGCGCCACCAGCTGCCGGCCGCGATGGCGCTGAACCAGGTCCTTTTCCAGACCGCCGCGATCGCGGGGCCCGCTGTCGCGGGCGTCGTGATCCTCTCGTTCGGCATCGCGGGCGCGTACTGGATCGACGTCGTCTCGTTCGCCGTGGCGATCGTCGCCGTGATCTCCCTCGTCGCGCCGCCACGCGAAGTGCGCGTCCACCTGCCGGTCGGCCGCGCGCTCGTCGAGGGACTCGCACATTTCCGGGCCAGCCGGATCCTCTTCGGCACGATGCTGCTGGACTTCCTCGCGACATTCTTCGGGTCGCCGCGAGCGCTCTTCCCGTTCTACGCCGACCGCGTCTTCGCCGTCGGGCCCCAGGGCCTCGGCCTCCTGTTCGCGGCTCCGGGGATCGGCTCGCTCATCGCCGCGCTCACGTCCGGATGGACCAGACGAGTGCGGCGTCAGGGAGTGGCGGTGCTTTTTTCAGTCGCGGCGTGGGGCCTTGCGATCGCCGCCTTCGGCTTGATGAACGATGGATTGTTCATCCCCGCGCTCGTCTTCATCGCGATCGCGCAGGGCGCCGACACGATCAGCTCGATCTTCCGAAGCACCATCCTGCTCACGGTCGTGCCGGACCATCTACGGGGACGCCTTGTCGCGATCAGCTCGATGTTCTTTCTGGGCGGGCCATATCTCGGTCAGGTCGAATCAGGGGTTGTGGCAGATGTTGTGTCCCCGATGTTCTCGGTCGTGTCAGGCGGGCTCATCACCCTGCTCAGCGTCGTCGGCGTCGCGCTCTGGGCGCCGGAGGTCGTCTCCTATCGATCTCCGGCACCCGAGCTGAAAGAGAGGCCTAGCCGCGACGCATGAGGGCGCGCGCGTTCGAGAGCGCGAGGAAGCCGAACGCAGCGGCGGCCGCGATGCCGACCAGGAGGACGGCGCTACCCGTCGTGAGCCAGTCACCATTTTGGTCTGACCCAAGACGCCCCGCCGCCACACCGGCGGTCGCGATCGCCGTTGAGTAGTACGCGAGTGCGAGCCCGAAGATCGCGAAGCCAATGAACGCTAGGGTTTTCGGCCAAGTGGGGTTCTTCATGGGGTGCATTCAATTTGGGCGGCGCGTTTGGGTCAATGTCGCGCGGGTACCAAGTCCGGTCGCAACGGAATCGATCCTCCTCCGTTGTGCCTTACGCGGCCGGATCCCGAGCGGAGTAGTCTCCTTTTCTTCATGAAGACGCAGGCCGATTCGGCGACGCTGGGCGATCGTGTCAGCGAGGACATGCCGCGCATACGCGCGGAGCTCGAGACGCTCGTCCGCATTCCCTCGATCAGCCACCCCGGTCACGATCCCTCACAGCTGCGCAGATCCGCAGAGGCGACCGCGAAGATCCTGCGCGAGGCTGGCTGCGAGACAAAAATCGTCGAGATCGAGGGCGTGCCTGCGGTCATCGGACATGTCGCGGCGCCGGCCGGCGCGCCGACCGTTCTCCTCTACGCGCACCACGACGTTCAGCCCACCGGCGGCCGTGACCTGTGGCATTCCGATCCGTTCGAGCCGATCGAAAAGAACGGTCGGCTCTACGGTCGCGGCACGTCCGACGACAAGTGCGGGATCGTCATGCACGCGGGCGCGCTACGCGCGCACGACTCGCGTCCTCCGATCGGCGTGACCGTGTTCGTCGAAGGCGAGGAGGAATGGGGTTCGCCCAACCTCGGGAAGTTCCTCGAGGAATACGGCAGCGAGCTGCGCGCCGATGCTGTGATCCTCGCCGACTCCGGAAACTGGCGAACCGGGCAGCCTGGTCTCACGACTTCGTTGCGCGGGATCGTCGCGTGCGACATCGAAGTGCGCACGCTCGACCACGCGGTGCACTCGGGAGAATTCGGCGGGCCCGTGCCGGATGCGCTCACCGTGCTTGCGAAGACGCTGGCGACGCTGCACGACGACAAGGGCAACGTCGCGGTCGCGGGCATCGCGCGTGGCAAGGCCGACCCGCTCGACCTCGAAGAGGACGAGCTCCGCAAGCAGGTCGGTCTGCGCCCGGGCACCAAGCTGATCGGCGAAGGCGGGATCACCGACCGCATGTGGATGAAGCCCTCGATTTCCATCCTCGGCATCGATGCGCCCAAGCTCACCGAGTCCACGAATCAGCTCGTGCCGTCTGCGAAGGCTCGCGTCTCCATGCGCATTCCGCCCGGTCAGGACGCGGATGCGGCCCTCAAGGCGCTCGCCGAGCATCTGCGGACGCACGTGCCGTGGGGCGCGGAAGTTTCGATCACGCCGCGCGGGTCCGGCAAGCCGTACAAGCTCGAGGGCAAGGGAGCCGCTTACGACGCGATGCGCCGTGCGATGAAAGAAGCATTCGATCGCGACCCTGTCTTCATGGGCGCTGGCGGGACCATCCCGTTCGTCGCCGACTTCGCGAAGGCGTTCCCGAAGGCCACGCTTCTCCTCACCGGTGCGGGCGACCCGTTCTCGAACGCGCACTCCGAGGACGAGAGCGTCGACCTGAAGGATCTCGAGCGCTCCACGCTCGCGGAGGCGCTCTTCTTCGAGTACCTCGCCGCCACCTAGCGCCATTCCGGCACGCGTCCTGCGGCGTGGCCGCTCATGAAAGATCGCCAGGACATAGACGACATCCCCGATTCCGAGATCGAA
>DATCPK010000091.1:0-1624 GCA_036570125.1 Candidatus Limnocylindria bacterium | reverse complement strand
GGTATCCACCACGACGCGCGTCCTCAACGTGAGCGTTCGTCCCGATCGCGATCAGGCGAAGCCGGGCGACACAGTCCGGTACGACATCAAGGTCACCGACAGGGCCGGTAACGGCGTGCGGTCCGAGGTCTCGCTCGCCGTCGTCGACAAGGCGGTCCTCTCGCTGCAGGACGAGCGCGGACTGGGCGTGACGACCGGATCGTCGATGGCCGTCTCGGTCGATCGATGGAACGACGTAATTGCCGAAGCGCCGCGACAGGGCAAGGGCGGCAGCGGTCTGGTCGGTCAGCAGGTGCGGCAGGACTTCCGCAACACCGCGTACTGGAGCGCCCAGGTGGTCACGAAGGCCGACGGCACGGCGAGCGTCGACGTGAAGATGCCCGACAACCTGACCACGTGGCGCATGCAGGCGCGCGCCATAAGCGGCGACACGCTGGTCGGCGAAGGCACGAACGAGCTCGTCGCGACGCAGCCTCTTCTGCTGCGTCCCGCGCTGCCGCGCGCTTTGCGCGTCGGCGACGCGGTCGATCTCCGCGCGCTCGTGCGCAACGCGACGAAGAGCGACGCCGCCGTGAGCGTGTCCCTCAAGGCGGAGGGCGTCACGGTGAGCGGTGCGCTGACGCAGAACGTGACGATCCACCCGAGCGAATCGGTCGTCGTCACCTGGCCCGCGAAGGTCGAGGTCGAGGGAACCGCGAAGCTCACCTTCACCGCGACCGGACCGGCCGACCTCTCCGATGCGGTCGAGCAAACGCTCCCCGTGCTCATCGACATGACCCCTGAGACCACCGCGACGGGCGGGATCGTCACGAAGGACGGCCAGCTCGAGGCCGTCTACCTACCGAGCTTCGCCGATACGAAGCACGGCTCGCTCTCGGTCTCGGTGCAATCGGCGCTGACCGGCGCGATGAGCGACGAGCTCGGATATCTCGCGCCAAGTCCCTACGAGGGAGCTGAGTATGTGGCGAGCCGGCTCATCGCCACGCTCGCGGTGCGCCGCGCCGAGAAGAGCGCCGGCGTGTCGAGCAATCGCGACGGCCGGATCGCGAGCGACGTCGCCGGCCTCATCGGCCGGCAACGCCCCGACGGCGGATGGCCGTGGTGCGATCAGCCCAACTGCCAGACGGACCCGAATGTGACCGGCTGGGCGCTCATCGCGCTCGGCGAAGCCCAGCGCGACGGCATCGCGATCGACTCCGGGGTCGTTCGCAGCTCGACCGCGTACGTGTTCAGCTTCGTGAACCGCTCGACCGACATCGCGCATCCGGCCGACATCAACCAGAAAGCGTTCCTTCTCTACGCGCTCGCGGCCGCCGGCGGCCGCGATGCCGCCGCGGTACCCGCGCGCGCTCTCTTCGAGCAGCAACGCGCCCAGCTCGGGAACTGGGGACGCGCATACCTCCTTCTCGCACTCACCGAGAGCGGCGCGACGAACACCGATGCGCAGGTCCGCGCGCTCTTCGACGATCTCGCGGGCGCCACGATCCCGAGCGCGAACGGCAATCACTGGGAGGACGCGATAGACAAGCGCGGCTCGTTCCTCTCGAGCACCGCGACCACCGCGCTCGCGACCCTCGCGATCGCGCGCATTCGACCGGAGCACGCGCTCGTCCCGCAGACGGTG
>DATCPK010000090.1:0-2744 GCA_036570125.1 Candidatus Limnocylindria bacterium | reverse complement strand
CGCGGATGACGTGGGCTCCGAAAGCACGACGACCCATCCGGCGCGCAGCGCAGGCGCGAAGGCGATGAGACTGTCGCGGCCGGCGGTGTCTTTCGAGAGGATCGCGTTCGACACCCCCGCGATGCCCTGCTGGACTTCGGGGAGCGCGTTTTGATCGGGAAGCGTGTCGGCGTCGCTGCCTGGACCGATGAACTGGTGGCCGAGGCGGTCGATCACGCGCAGATCGATCGCAGTCCCGGGGACGACGTCATTGAGCTGCTTCTCGATGTTCGCGAGCGAGAGCGCGCCCGAGAGCACGCCCTTTGTTCCGTTGTCTAAGGTGACAGGCACCGCGAGGACGATCGTCTTTGCCCGGAGCGTGCCGCGCGTGACCAGGACCGAGCCGACGCCGTCGTTGCCCGCGAGCGCGGCCTGGAAGTAGTCGCGGTCGGCGATGTTCACGCTGTGCGCGGTCGTGGTGAGGCTCGACAGGTTCCAGCCGTCGGCCGCGGACAGGGCGATCGTGAGCCAGTTCTGGTCGTTCTGGATGATCGGTTTGAGGACGGCGTTCACGGTGTTGGCATCGGCGCCGCGGATGGACCGGGTCTGCGTGAGGGCATGGAGCGTCAGGAGGTTGCCCGTCACGAATCCGTCTGCGGCGCCCGCCGCGGACCGCACCAGCGCCAACCGCCCGGCTTGGATACTCTCGCGGCCGGCTTGCGCCTGTTGGCCGATGATGGCGGTCTCGATGAGAACGAGAGGGAGGAACGCGAGGGCGATGATGGCGATGACGCGCAGGCGCTCTCGCGCGAGCGTGCGCGTGGGGGAAAGCACGGTTTGAGGGTAAAGGCAGTTGCGCCGCTACTGCACGCCTCCGCGCTCGGATGCCTGGTGATTGAGCGATGGCTACGCTCGCGCACGTGAACTCCGTCGCTGAGCTGCGCCAGAAGCGACTGCGCGACTGCCGTCTCACGGCGGATCGCAAGCTCGCGACGATCGAGGAGGCGGAGGCTTTTCTCGTCGACCGCGGCGTGCTCACGCTCACGCAGGATTCCGCGTTGCCGAGCCTCTTCGCGGCGACGCACGAGGAGGCCTACAAGAGCGAGCTCGCGCACCGGCCCGGCGTGCTCGCGCTCAAGGTGCATCGCGGCAAGGTGCTGCTCTGCCATCAGGCGGCGACGCGCGCGATCGATCCGCTCGCTCGCGCCGCGCTCGCCGAGGCTGACGCCGCGGGCGACGACGGCTCGCGTCTGGTGCGGCATTTGAAATCGGCGGGACCGTCGAAGCTCGACGACGTGAAGGACGCGCTCGGAATCGAGGCAACGGCGCTGCGCAAGGTGCGCGAGAGGCTCGAGTCCGTCGCGGCGATCGTCTCGCGCGACATCCCCATTCCCGGCGGCAAGGGCATCCACACGCACACCAGCGAGCTCGCGCGCTGGGACCAGGTGTGGAACAAGCCGTGGAAGGCGAATCAGGAGCAGGCGCTCGCGGAGCTCGTGCTCATCGGCGTTCGCGCTGCGGTGCTCGCGCACCAGGACGAAGTGGGGAAGTGGTTCAGCTGGCCCGTCGAATGGCCGCTCCTCGCGGATCTCATCAAGACCGGGCGGCTGCAGCGTCCCGGTCCGGGCTATCTCGCAGCTACCTCTCCGCAACACTGATTAGCCCTCTCGTACTGCTGTTCGCTGGGACCGGCAGCCGCGTAAGTTGCGCCACATGGGAGCGCTTGCACCGGCCTCGTCCAAGGCCATTTATCCCTATCGTCGCACGCCTTCACTTGTCACGGACGCGGAACTCAGCTTCTACAAGGCCTTGTGTGACGTCATCGGCCACCGATATGCGGTCATGGCGAAGGTCCGGTTGATCGACCTCTGTGCCAAGGTCGAGAAACGCGAGAACGCGGCCGCCTTCAACCAGGTTGTCTCGAAGCATGTTGACTTCGTCCTGTGCGACCCAGAGAACCTGAGGCCGGTGCTCATTGTCGAATTGGATGACCCTTCCCACTTCCGTTCAGAGAGACGCAAGCGCGACGCGTTCCTCGACGAAGTCTCAAGGACGATCGGAGTTCGACTGCTTCGGCAGTTTGTAAGTCGTTGGTACGACACCGGCTACCTCGCACGACGGCTCGACGCTGTTCTGAGGTAGCGGCCCGCCAATCCGCGGAGCGCGATCCTTCGTTAGAGTCGCGGGCATGCTCGGACCGGTGCTTCGCGGCGAGAAATGCACGCTCCGGCCGCCGCGAAAGGAAGACCTCACGACGTACCAACGATGGTTCGAAGACGTCGACGTCATGCGCTTCCTCCCGGGGATAGGCCCGTTCTCCGATGCGCAGGAGGAAGCGTGGTTCAAACGTGCGGGTGAGGATCCGAGCGGCGTCACGTGGGCGATCGAGGTCGACGGACGCGCGGTCGGAACGACGGGCATACACGGGATCGACCATCGCCACGGCACCGGCGAGAGCGGGATCGTCATCGGCGAGAAATCGCTCTGGCGCAAAGGCATCGCATCCGAGGCCATCGCCTTGCGAACCCGCTTCGCGTTCCGTGAGCTGAACCTGCACAAGGTCCGATCGCGCACGTACATGGAGAACGAAGGCTCGAAGCGCGCGCTTCAAAAGGCCGGCTATCGGCAGTCCGGCGTGCTCCGCGAAGAGTTTTACCGCGACGGTCGCTGGCACGACGTCTGGATGGGCGAGGTCCTGCGCGACGACTGGGAGCGCGTGCAAAAGGAGCTCGAGAAATAGCCACCACGACGAAGGCGCCGCCGAG
>DATCPK010000089.1:0-12708 GCA_036570125.1 Candidatus Limnocylindria bacterium | reverse complement strand
GCTCGCGCCCAGACCCGCGAGCGACGCGACGCCCTTCCAGCGTCCGACGACCACGAGCGCGGCCGCAAGGAGCACGACGAGCGGCCAGAGCGAAGGAAGCCGCACGACCTCGGAGATCGTGTACGTCCGGGTGTTCCCGTCGCGGCTGAGCGTGAGCAGGACACGATCGCCCGGTGAGAGAAAGCCGTTCTCATTCAGGGCACGCCGGCCGTCCCACTCGAGCTCGACCACCTCGCCTCGATAGAGGGATCCGTCGAGCTGAACGGCGAGACGCTGGTACTTGGCGCCCTCGTGGTCACCCGACGCGAGGACCTGCAAAACGTGTCCATCGATGACCTCGATCCCGACGCCCGTGTTCGGATCGCCGCATGCCGCGATCGCCGCCACACAGGCTGCGACGAGAACAACGTGGCGAACCACGATCAGCGGACCGCCGCGGTCGCAGCAACCGTGCGTCCCGTTTCGTCTTGCCGCCGGCATCGCCAAGCGGGGCTATCACGGCGGTCGGTGCCGTTGACGGTCGCACGCAAACTATGGATCAGTACGCCGGTCGCCCCGTGAAGACGAGCTGTTCGTGATTCGCCTTCGGGCCGAGACGATCGCCGTCCCCCGTGGTCACGTCAGGTCATGCTACGGTCGTCGAGCCTATGAAGCAGAGTCCGCAGGCGTTTCCGAACCGGATCCGACTGGCAGCTCTGCTAATCGTCGTCGCGTTCTTCGTCCTCCTCTTCGCACTCACCGCGGAGCGCATGCCCAACGTCGTTGGCGAGTCACGGGCTGACGCATTACGGGACCTCCGCGCCGTTGGTCTTTCCGTGATCGAGAAATCAATCGGAGATGCGGTAGTTGGGGAAAGCCCACCGGCCGGGAGCCTCGTGCTCACCGGGAGCCGCGTATCGATCATCGAGGAGCAAACACGCTAGCCGCCGTCTCGGTCGCGCACCCCGTGATCCGGGATCGCTGGCGTCGCAGCTCGCGTTCCCCCGGCCCATCGGAAGCCAAGCGCTCGGCCCGCGAATCGGGACGTCGAAAGGGATGTCGGCTGTGTCGGGTGTGAAAGCCTAGCCGCCGGTCAGAGCTTGAAGACCAAGCCTGGCACCGACGAACATGAGCGAGATCGCGAGCACGCGGATGATCACGACGCCATGTACGCGAGTCGATAACCGCGCCCCGATCTGGGCCCCGACGATAGCGCCGGCACCGAGGATCGCCGTCTGCCCGTAAAGCCCGTCGAGATCGCCGCTCACGACATGCGTCACCGTCCCCGCACTCGCCATGATCGCAAGCACGAAGTGCGAAGTGGCCGTTGCAATATGCGCGGGAAAGCCGAGTACGCCGACCAGCGCGGGAACGTGGATCACCCCGCCGCCAATACCCAGAAAGCTCGACGCCAGCCCGACCAGAAGCGAAATCCCTATGCCCAACGGCACGTTGACCCGGTAGCGGTAGTCCGCACCCGAGGCATCGGTCAGCCGACGGAGGACGTGTCCCCATCCACCGCCCTCCGGCGCGCTCGTCGGCTCATCCTCGTGAGCTAAAACGACGAAGACGGCGAGCGCGATCAGCAGGACCGCGAAGATGCCATCGAAGACGGTGCGAGAGACGAAGCGCGTCAGAAGAACGCCAGCAATGCTGCCCGGCAGCGTGGCGAGCGCGAAAGGGACGCCTGAGTGGAGATCGATCCGACGCTGTCGGTAATAGGCGAGCGCTCCCGAGGTCGCGTTCATCGCCACGACCGCGAGAGAGACCGCGGTCACTGATCGTGGGGACATGGACGGATCGAGCAGCGCGAGAAGGGGGACGAGGAGAAATCCGCCCCCCGCACCCACGAGCGTTCCGAACGATCCGACGCCGATACCGATCGCGAGCAACGCCGCCGCAGACACGGAGGCATCTTACGGATGCGGCTGCGGCGTGCGCTGAGGCCCCTTCGCGGAACGCAAGATCGCCGGCGTCCGGAGGGTCAGGCCGACGCGGCTTCGGGTGCGGTGGTGATCCGCCCGCCGCCAGCGCGCTTGCTCTCGTATACGAGGCGATCCGCCTCCGCGATGAGGTCTTCGGCCGTCGTATATGGCCTCCAGGCGATCACCCCGGCGCTCGCGCCGCGCACTCCGTGGCGGTCGCTCGATTCACGGAGGCGCTTGAGAATGCGTTCGCCTAAGACTGCGGCCTCAGCGCAGCGAGCGCCGGGAAGCAGGACCAAGAATTCATCTCCGCCGAGCCGCACGGCGATGTCTTCTGCGCGTACGGCACTCTTGAGATACGTCGCGAAGGCGGTGAGCGCGGTGTCTCCGGCGGCGTGACCGAAACTGTCGTTGATCTGCTTGAAGCCATCCAGATCGATGGCCAGCAGCGCGTACGGTCGTCGGTAGCGTGCCGCAGCCGGATGGATGTGCTGCAACTGCTCCATGAGATAACGCCGGTTGTACAAACCGGTCAGCTGATCAGTCACGGCAAGCCGGAATACGCGTTCGGACTCAGCGCGAGTTCGTGCAGCCGACTCCTTAACCAGCGAGATGAGCAACGCGACCGCGAAGAAGGTCGTAACGCGGGTGAATTCGTTCCAGACGTTCGACAGCAGAGCAGGCGCCGGCCGGAGCGCGACGTCATTGGCGACGAGCGCCATCGACGCCGCCGCGGCGCAGATCAGCGCGGCGCGACGCGTCCCCCACCAAGCGCCCGCGGCGAGGGGGAACATGTACACGAAGCCGAACCGGAAGTCTTCGCTCGTGAACCTGTCCGTGAACCAGATCGCGGCGACGGCCAGCAAACAGACCGTCGTAATGAACGACTCCCTCGACCGGGCCATCGCCCAGAGCATGGCCTCCGCCCTTGTCGCTGTCATGCCCCCATCAGGGGGTCATTGCGGGGCACCACAGGGCCATTCCGCTATTCGACGTCCGCGTTCAGCGCACCTGCAGAGTCGCGCCGACCGTCGTCATCCGCCCGGCGTCGTCGACCACGTTGAAGACCAGGCTGTAGTCGTCGCTGCCGACGGCGGCTCCAGCGTCGTCGCGCATGTCCCAGAGCACCACGACCTCGGCCGCTCCCGCGCTGACGCTGATCGGGTCCACGGCGAGGTGTCGCACCGTCGCGGTCCCGTGAAATCCGCTCGCCTGAATGAACGCATCGAGCGGGCCCCGCATGGTTCCGGTCGTCGGGCTGAGCCGAACGGTCGCCTGGATCGTGTCGCCCACCCTGTACGTGGCCTTGACGATGACCTCGACTTTTCCGTTCGGCACGGTGGTCGGGACCACGACATCGCTGACCGGCGGCGCCGTCCGTACCGCCGGCGCGGACCCGCACGAAACGAGGACGACGACGGCGAGGAGCGCCGAAAGACGCTTCACGCACTGAGGGTATTAGGTATGAGCGCCGAAGAGGACCTCCTGCAGATCCGGGAGCGCCGTCCCGAGTCCGCTGATAAAGAGGATGCCGATGACGAGACTCCCGAGGCCCGCGACGAAGCCGACCACCACGTAGACGACGCGCAGACGCTGCGCGCCGATGAATCCCGACGCGCTGACCACGGCGACGAGCGTGTTCGACACGAGCAGACCGACCACGAACGCGAGCAGGATCACGATCCCAGTTACGCCCGTGACACCGGCGATGCCGGCGAGGAGCAGCGCTTGCGAGCCGGTCTCGGCGCCGACCCCGTGGATCATCCCAACGCCGAACGCCGTCTTCGGGCCGTACTGCGTCGCATGGACCGAGGGGGTGTGCTCGTGGCCGTGGATGCGCGCCTGCAGAGCGCCCCAGCCGTAACGCACGAAATCGAAGACGAGCATCCAGCGGCTGCGCAGGCGGAACTCGCCCTTGCCGCGGAGGTACTGATAGACGGAGAAGAGCACCCACGCGCCGAGGAGCACGAGCGTCACGCCGACGACCTTCTCGAGGATCGGATCGACCCACGCAGGGAGGACCGCGCCCAGCAGGAGCGCGGCGATACCGAGGATCAGCACGACCGTCGCATGACCGAGCGCGTAGAGGGTCGCGAGTCCGATGGCGTGACGCTCCTCGTGCGCGAATCGCGACTCGCCGAGCGCGTGCATCGCGCCCGGCCCAGCTTTCGAGTGCTCGTGCTCGTGGCCACGCAGCTCCGCGGGCTCATGACCGTGCGACGGCATCGGTGACCTCGCCGGGACGTTCGCCTCGCTGTGGCTCGCGCTGGTCGTGCTGGTGATGTCGGTGATCGCCGCGATGTGGTCCCAGTCGAAGCCATGCCGAAAGCCGAGGGCGGCCATACCGAGGAGCAGAACGACGAGGCTGAGGTCCATGAGTACCTGCCGAGGTTATCGCAAGTTGCCGCAATAGTGACTCTTGCAAGCCGCTTGCGATTGCCGCACTCTCGCGATGTGACCGTCGCCGACGAGATCCGCTCGAAGGGCAAGCGGATGACGGTGCAGCGCCGACTGGTGCTCGACGCGCTCCAGCGCGCGCGTCACCACACGACGGCGGAGGAGATCGCGCGCCAGGTGCGGTCGCGCCATCCGCAGATCGACCCCTCGACCGTCTATCGCAATCTCGAGGCCCTCGAGGATCTTGGCTACGTGACCCACACCCATCTCGACGATCGCGTCACGCGTTGGCATCGCGCGGACGTCGAGCGCCACGGCCACCTCGTGTGCCGCCGCTGCGGCTCTGAGCAGGAGATCCCGCTGCGCACGCTCGAGCCGCTCGGACGGCGTTTGCGGGCGGAGCAGGGTTTCCGTGCCGACCTCGCCCACTCGGCCATCGTCGGGATCTGCCGCGAGTGCGCGCTCTAGTCCGCACCATCCCGCGCCGCGCGGCGCTTGCGGCTCTGGCCGGACTTCTCGCGGGGATCGTCGTCCTCGCGCTCGCCGCACCGGGCCTTGCCGACCGTCACGACGCCGAGACCCTCCAGGCCTGGCTCGGCAGCGAGGCGCGCCTCGCGGGCGATCTGGCGCGCGACGGCTTGCGCGCGCGCGATCCGAGCGTGCTCGATCCGCTCGCCCACCGCGTCGCGACGAGCGCGGGCATACGCGTCACGTTCATCGACCCGACCGGAGTCGTGCTCGGGGAGTCCGATGAAGATCGCACGACGATGGGCAACCACGCCACGCGGCCCGAGGTCGCCGCGGCGCTCGCCGGCAACGAAGGGAGCTCGATCCGGGTCTCCGCGACGGTACAGCGCGACCTGCTCTACGTCGCGGTCCCGGTGCGCGACGCGAGCCAGATCATCGGAGTCGCCCGCATCGCGCTGCCGGTGACGACGCTCGAGTCGTTCGCTTCGCGTCTCGGCGGGTCGATCGCGCTCGCCGGGGCTCTTGCCACGATCGTCGCCCTCGCGGTCGTCGTCCTCTTGTCGCGCGCGGTCACCGGTCCGATCGGCGCGTTGACGCGGAGCGCGGAAACGGTCGCCGGCGGCGGCTCCGCGCGCTTCGAGGCCGGAGGACCGGACGAGACGCGGCGCCTCGGCGATGCGCTCCGCACGATGTCCGATCGCATCACGGGGGAGCGACATGACGCCGAGTCCGAACGGGATCGCCTGGCGATCCTGATCGACGAGCTTGGCGACGCGATCCTCATCGCGAACGCCGACGGCGAGATCGAGCGCGCGAACCGCGCGGCGAACGAGCTCCTCGGAGCAGTCGCGGGTCGGCGTCTGATGGATGTCGTCCGCGACCACGAGGCGATCGATGCGATCGCCAGAGCGCGCTCCGATGCGGACAGCGTCGCCCAGATCGAGCGGACCGACCCTCCGCGGTTTCAACGGGTCGTGGCGCGGCGCCTCGCCGACGGCGAGCTCCTTCTGGTCATACAGGACCTCACGAACCTGCGTCGCCTGCAGACGGTGCGTCGCGATTTCGTCGCGAACGTCTCGCACGAGCTGCGCACGCCGCTCGCGTCGCTGAAGGCGATGGCCGAAACCCTTGAGGCGGGCGCGATCGACGACCCCACAGCGGCGCGAGACTTCGTGCGCCGGATGGGCACGGAGATCGATGACCTCGCGCGGCTCGTCGAGGAGCTCCTCCTCATCGGCCGGCTCGAGTCGGGACAGCCGGTGGTCACGCCAACTCTCGTGTCGGCGGCGGCGCTGCTCGACGGAGCTCGCGAGCGGCTCGGCCCGCTCGCCGAGCGCGCGCATGTCAGGCTCGTCGTGGATCGGCCCGAGCCCGTTCCGATGGTGGTCGCCGACCCCGAGCGCATCGGCCAGGTGTTCGCCAACCTCGTTCACAACGCGACGAAGCACACGCCGACGGGCGGGGAAATTCGCCTTTCCGCCGCACCGGACGGCAAAGCCGTCGCGTTCACGGTGCGCGACACCGGCGATGGCATCGCGGCGGGCGACGTGGATCGGATCTTCGAACGCTTCTACAAGAGCGATCGGTCGCGTGCCGACGGCGGCAGCGGTCTCGGACTCTCGATCGCGAAGCACATCGTCGAGGCGCACGGCGGCGTGATCCGCGCAGCGAGCCCCGGGCCGGGCCGTGGCGCGACGTTCACGTTCACGCTGCCGGCCGCCAAGTCCGGAGCGGCATGAGTCGCATCCTGCTTGTCGACGACGAGACGAACCTTCGTCACACCGTGAGCTATGCGCTGCGGCGTGAGGGACACGAGGTCGCCACCGCCGAGGACGGCGAGAAGGGTCTCGAGGTATTCCGCGCGACGAAGCCTGACCTGGTGATCCTCGATCTCATGCTCCCGCGGATGGACGGCCTGGCCGTGTGCCGCGCGATCCGCCGCGAGAGCGACGTCCCGGTGATCATGCTCACCGCGCGCGACACCGAGCTCGACACGGTCGTCGGCCTCGAGGTCGGCGCGGACGATTACCTCACGAAGCCCTTCTCGATGGTCGAGCTCATCGCGCGCATCCGCGCGATGCTTCGACGCGCCGCGCCTCGTCATGGCGCGCCGCCTGAGCGCGTCGAGCTTCGCGGCCTCGCGATCGACGTCGCACGCCGGCGCGTCACGGTCGAAGGCACCGAGGTCGACCTCAAGCCGCGCGAGTTCGATCTCCTCGCGCATCTCGCGGGCTCACCGGGCCGCGTCTTCACGCGCGAGCAGCTCCTCGCGTCGGTCTGGGGTCTCGACTACGCGGGCGATCCACGCACCGTCGACACGCACGTGAAGACGCTGCGCGAGCGATTGTCCGACGAAGCCGAGCGACCGCGATGGATCGAGACCGTGCGCGGGGTCGGTTACCGCTTTCGCGAAGAGGCGAACTGAGTCCGCTCGAGATCGCGTGAGAGGTCGGCGACGTGAGCCCACAGCTCGTCGCGGGCCTCACGGAATGCGTCCAGCCTCGTTTCCTCGTCGCCCTCGACCGCGGCCGGATCGGGGATGCCCCAGTGCAGCGTCTCGAACGCGCCGGGAAAGAGTGGACACGCCTCCTTCGCCTCGTCGCAGGTGGTGACGACGAGGTCGAAGTGTTCTCCGGCGAGATCGTCGACGGACTTGCTCCGCTGAGCGGAGATGTCGAGGCCAAGCTCGCTCATCACCGCGATCGCTTCCGGACGTAGCCGTCCCGCCTCGATCCCTGCGCTCCGGACGACGACGCCATCGCCCGCCATCGACCGAAGAAGCCCCTCGGCGATCTGCGATCGCGCGGAGTTGTGCACGCAGAGGAAGAGAACGCGAGGTCGTTCCACGCCATCGATGATGCGTCACGACACGTTGCAATGGACGCCTCCGACACGCTCTTCACCGTCCCAACACATACGCCTCACGACCCGAACAACTTGGACCGCGATGCTCGACGCAGGAAATGTTGGGAGAAGACAAGAAGATGAAGTTTCATCTCGCGGCGAGTGCGCTCGCCATCGCCACGCTCATCGCGGCATGCGGAGGGGCCTCCACACCGAGTCCCTCGACGAGTGCGAATCCGTGCTTCCCGGTAAAGGGACAGTGCCCTGATGAAGCGCAGCTGCTCACGGCCTCCGGCGCTACCTTTCCCGCGGTCATCTACACGAAGTGGGTCGACGAGTACTACAAGGCGACCGGCGTCCAGGTGAACTACCAGGCGATCGGGTCGGGCGGCGGCATCAAGGCGATCACCGAGAAGACCGTCGACTTCGCGGGGAGCGACGCCCCGATGACCGACGCGCAGCTCGCCGCCGCGAGCTCCGCCATCCTGCACATCCCGACGGTCATGGGCGCCGTCGTCCCGACGTTCAACGTCCCCGGCGTGACGAAGCTCAACCTGACCCCCGACACCCTCGCGGGCATCTACCTCGGCACGATCAAGACCTGGAACGACCCGAAGCTCGCCGCGGATAACCCCGGCGTGACCTTCCCGAGCACCAGCATCACACCGGTCTTCCGTTCGGACAGCTCGGGGACGACGTTCGCGTTCACGGACTATCTCGCGAAGGTCAGCCCTGACTTCAAGTCGACGGTCGGAGCCGGGACCGCCGTGACCTTCCCGGCCGGCGTCGGCGGCAAGGGCAACGACGGCGTCGCCGGCGTGGTCAAGTCCACGCCGAACTCGATCGGCTACGTCGAGCTCATCTACGCCATCCAGCAGAAGCTCGGCGCCGCGTCGCTCCGGAACGCGAGCGGCAAGTTCATCGACCCGACGCTCGACGCCGTGAGCAAGGCCGCGGTCGGCGTGACCTACCCCGACGACCTTCGCGTCTCGATCACGAACTCGCCGAACGCGGACGCGTGGCCGATCTCGACCTTCACGTTCCTCCTCACCTACCAGGACGTCTCCGACCATGCGAAGGCTCTCGCGATGGCCCGCTACTTCTGGTGGGGCACGCATGACGGCCAGAACTTCACGAAGGACCTCGGCTACGCGCCACTGCCCGCCGACGTGCTGACTAAGGCCGAGGCGAAGATCCACTCGATCACGAGCGGCGGCACGCCGGTCCTTCCCGCCAAGTAGTCCGCCGGATGCGCTCTGGCCGCGGGGATCGCATATTCGCCGGCGGCGTGACGGGACTCGCGCTCATCGTCCCGCTCACGCTCGCCGGCATCACGCTTCTCATGGTTGAAGCCGCGTGGCCGGCTATCACCACGTACGGGCTCGGATTTCTCACGAGCTCGACCTGGGATCCGGTCAAGGAGGTCTTCGGCGCAGCCGCGTACCTCTACGGCACGATCGTCACGACGGCGATCGCCGTCGTCCTCGCCGCTCCAGTCGCCGTTGGTGCCGCGATCTTCCTCGTGGAGTACGCACCACGGCGCGTCGCCGGAACGCTCTCGTTCCTCATAGAGGTCCTCGCGTACATCCCGAGCATCGTCTACGGGCTCTGGGGCCTCTTCGTGCTCGTCCCGCTCTTTCGCGAGAACGTCGAGCCCTTCCTCCAGGCGACCCTCGGCGTCGTTCCGGTCGTCGGCGGACTATTCGATGGCGCGATCGGGGGCCGCGACCTTCTCGTCGGCGGCGTGATCCTCGCGATCATGATCCTGCCGCTCCTCGTCGCGGTCTCGCGCGAGGTGATCGCGGCGGTCCCGACCGCGCAGCGCGAGGGCATGCTCGGCATCGGCGCCACGAAGTGGGAGATGGTCCGCGGCGCGGTCCTCCCCTACGCGCGGATCGGCATCGTGGGCGCGGTCGTCCTCGGTGTCGCGCGCGCATTCGGCGAGACGATGGCCGTAACGCTCGTCATCGGGAACAGCTCGACCGCGATCACGTCATCGCTCTTCGTCCCCGGGTACACGATGGCCTCGGCGATCGCGAACCAGTTCGTCGAGGCGTCCGGCAAGCTGTACTTCAGCGCGATCGTGGAGATCGCGGTCCTGCTGCTCTTGGTCGCACTCATCGTGAACACGCTCGCGCGCCTACTCATCCGCCGCGTGGCCGGAACGCCGCAGGGGTTCGCGATATGAGCGCCGCGGCGATCGCGAGTCCGTCGTGGCGCGTGCGCCGGCGGCGCCGCGTCGCGGACACCGTCATGGCCGTCCTGCTGACGGCGGCGACGGCGATCTCGGTCGGGCTACTCCTTCTCATCCTCGGCTACCTCATCGTCAATGGCCTGCCCGCGCTCAACCTCGCGTTCTTCACGGAACGACCGAAGCCGTTCGGCGTGGAGGGCGGAGGGGTCGGGCCGGCGATCGTCGGCACGCTCATCGTTTCGGCGGTCGCGGGACTCATCGCGATCCCCATCGGCATCGCGGCCGCGATCTTCGTGACCGAGCTGCGTCCTGGCCGCTGGGGCGGGATCGTCCGCTTCGCGGCGGAGCTCATCGCCGGGCTGCCCTCGATCGCGGTCGGCGTCTTCGTGTGGTCGTTCCTCGTGCGCGGACTGCTTGGCAAGTACAGCGCGATCGCAGGCGCGGTTGCGCTCGCGATCATCATGATCCCGATCGTCGCCCGCACGACCGAGGAGGTGCTTCGGCTCGTGCCGGGATCGCTGCGTGAGGCCGCGCTCGCTCTGGGCGCGCCGCGCTGGCGCGTTGTGATGCGGGTGGTGCTTCCGACGGCGCGCGCCGGCGTGGCGACGGCCGCGGTGCTCGCGCTCGCGCGCGCGGCCGGTGAGACCGCGCCTCTCCTTCTTACAGCGCTCGGGAACCTCTTCTTCAGCACCGACCTGCTGCGGCCGATCGCCGCGCTGCCGCTGCAGATCTACCAGTACGCCGCCTCGCCGTACGACGACTGGCACGCGAAGGCCTGGGGCGCGTCGCTCATCCTCGTGGCCGTGATCGCCGCCGTGAGCTTGGCCCTTCGCGCGGTCGCGCCGAGGGCGCCGCGATGACCATGACGGTGACGCGCAGGACGACCCCGGCAGCACCGCAGTCCGCCGCGCCCGAGCCGAGGTCGACCGAAGGCCCGGCGATCCGGACCGAGCGGCTCAACGCGTGGTACGGGACGACCCATGCCGTCGGCGACGTCACGCTCGAAATACCTGGACGCTCGGTGACCGCGATCATCGGCCCTTCCGGCTGCGGGAAGTCGACGCTCCTGCGCTGCCTCAACCGCATGCACGAGATCACGCCGGGCGCGCGCGTCGCGGGCCAGGTCTTCCTCGGTAACGAAGACATCTACTGGCGGGGCATCGACGCCGTCGAGGTCCGCGGGCGGGTCGGCATGGTCTTCCAGCGGCCGAATCCCTTCCCGATGATGTCGGTCTACGAGAACGTCGCGGCGGGCCCGCGCCTTCGCGGCTGGAAGCGAACCCGAGCGGAGATGGACGAAATGGTCGAACGCAACCTGCGGCGCGCCGCGCTGTGGGACGAGGTGAAGGACAAGCTTCGCCGCTCGGGCGCCGCGCTCTCGGGCGGACAGCAGCAACGCCTTTGCATCGCGCGTGCGCTGGCGACCGACCCTGCGATCCTGCTCATGGACGAGCCGGCCTCCGCGCTCGATCCGATCGCGACGTACAAGATCGAAGAGCTGGTCCGCGAGCTCGCCGACGACCTGACCATCGTCATCGTGACGCACAACATGCAGCAGGCCTCGCGCGTGTCCGCGCGCACCGCCTTCATGCTCGCGGGCGAGGACGGCGTCGGGCGGCTCGTCGAGTACGGGAAGACCGACGAGCTCTTCACGACACCGCGCGACGAGCGCACCGAGGCCTACATCACCGGGCGGTTCGGATGAGCGCGGTGCAGCACACCGGACGCTCGCGCGCATCGCTCGACGAAAGCATCGAGCGGCTCCGGACCGACCTTCGGCGTCTCGCGAGCCTGGTCGACGTGGCGATCGACCGGAGCGTCGCGTCGCTCGCTCGTCTCGACGAGCGAGCTGCCCGGCAGGTCATCGCCGAAGACGCGGCGGTGAACCAGCTGCGCTACTCGATCGAGCAGGATGCGGTGCACCTCATCGCGACACAGCAGCCGATCGCGTCCGACCTGCGGTTCATCATCGCGGTGCTCGCCGTCGTGAGCGAGCTCGAGCGGATCGGCGACTACTGCGTCGGTATCGGCAAGATCGTCCTCTTGCACGAGGGCCGACCGCTGCTCAAGCCGCTCGTGGACATCCCGCGCATGGCCGCGCTGGTGCGCCAGGGTCTCCGCACGAGCCTCGACGCGCTCATCACGAAGAACGAGTTCCTGGCGCGGGCCATCGCCTCGCAGGACGACGAGATCGACCGCCTCTACGACCAGATCTACCGCGAGCTCCTCACCTACATGCTCAATGACCCGGCGACGATCGACCGCGCGACCTGGCTTCTGTGGGTGGCGCACAACCTCGAGCGGATGGGCGATCGCATCCAGAACATCTGCGAGCGGGCCGTCTATGAGGTGACCGGCAAGGTCGTGGAGTTCAGCGGCACCCCACCGACGAGCGAGGCCGACCGGAAGGCGGCGACGGATTTCTAGGGCCTGAAACCATCCGTACGCAAAGGCGAGCCGTATCCTCTTCAAAGGTGCGCCGCCTTCTCGCGATAGCGATCTTCTCGCTCGCCGCGACCGGTTCGACCCTCGCGGGTGCCGGCCTCGTCGTGGCACCGCACGTCGACCCGCCCGGCACGCCGGCATTCCACGACCACGTCCTCGCCGCGTACCGCTTCCCCATATTCCTGATGCATCTTCAGCAGCTGTACGCAGGCACTCCGAAGCTGACGATGGACTGGCCGCTCGCGACGAGCCTTGCCGCGATGGCCATGGGCCTTCTCGTGTTCGCGTGGCCCCGCCTACCGCGGCCGACGCGGCGGCCGACGGCCGATATACCCACACCGCTCATTTCACGCGCGCTCTGGAGCGCGCCTCTTCTCCTCGGCCCGCCCCGGATCTAGACCCTCCTGCCTCGTGACCCATATCGAATCAGACCTAGGAGGGTCGTATGTCCCGTTT
>DATCPK010000088.1:0-2161 GCA_036570125.1 Candidatus Limnocylindria bacterium | reverse complement strand
CGAGATCACGAGCGGCGAGGAGCTGCGCGACGTGATCCTGCGCGGTGCCGCGGCGGGCTTTCCGGTCGCGGTGCACGCAATCGGCGACAAGGCGAACCGCGACGCGCTCGACGCGTTCGAGGCGACGCGCGACGTTTGGTCAGCGCGCGACCTGCGCCCGCGGATCGAGCACGCGCAGCTGCTTGCGCCGGAGGATCTCCCCCGCTTCGCGGAGCTCGGCGTCGCGGCGTCCGTCCAGTTCAGCCACGCGCCGTCGGACCGCGACCTCGCCGACCGCTTCTGGGCGGCGAAGATCGACGGCGCCTATGCGTTCCGCTCGCTCCTCGACTCGGGCGCAGTGCTGGCAAACGGCTCGGACGCTCCGATCGAGGAGCTCGAGCCGTGGGCCGGCGTCTGCGCAGGCGTGCTGCGCACGATCGACGGCCGCGAGGCCTGGCATCCAGAGCAGTGCGTCACGCTCGAGCAGGCGCTGTACGCGACGTGCGTCACGCCCGCGTGGTTGGCGCGCGACGAGCGCCGGCGCGGCAAGCTGATCCCCGGCTTCGCCGCCGATTTGGTCGTGCTCGACCGTGACCCATTCGAGTGCGAACCGGAGGAGCTCCGGGACGTCCACGTAGTCGCGGCGATGTGCGCGGGCCGCTGGACGCATAACGGACCGCCGTGGGACTGACCCACGCGGGGGTTGCAACGCCGCTTCAAATCCGAAAGCATCGTCCCTCGGGGTAACGCAACTTCGGGAGGTTTGCCGTGGAAGCGAATGCGGCGCAGGGCGGTTCTTTCGATCGTCTGCGAGAGCACTCGATCGGCCTGCCCCAGGTGCTGTTCCAGTCGATCACGCACATGGCCCCGGGCGCGGCCGTGGCGTACTCGATCTACATCTCGGTTCCGGACGCACGGCAGGCCCTGCCTCTTGCCGTCGCGCTCGCGCTCGTCGCCTGTCTTTGTGCGGCGACTGCGATCGGCCAGCTCGCGAAGCTGACTCCGTCAGCCGGCGGCCTCTACGCGTACGCCGCGAACTCGCTCGGACCCTGGGCCGGATTCCTCATCGCGTGGCTCTTCATCCTGTTCGAGCCCCTCGTCGCGCCCTTCCTGTATCTCGAGTTCGGCTGGGCGATGCACGAGGTGATGAGCACCGAAGGGGTCTGGAGCTACAGCGGCCAGTGGTGGATCTGGGTCTTCGTCATGACCGCCGTCGTCTTCCTGCTGACCTATCGGGACATCCGCCTCTCGACCACCGCGGGCGTGGTACTCGGCGCCTTCGAGATCGCGGTCTTCGGGGCGTTGGCGATCTGGATGTTGCTCTCGAACGCAGGCGACCTGAACCTCCAGCCGTTCAACCCGCACAACGCCAACGGGGGGTGGAGCGGGATCGGCAGAGGCATGGTGTTCGCGATCCTCGCCTTTATCGGATTCGAGGCTGCCGCGCCGCTCGGCGAGGAGGCCAAGCATCCACGGCGCACGATTCCGCTCGCGGTCGTCGGCTCGTCGCTCGCCATCGGGCTCTTCTACGTGCTCTGCTCGTACGCGTGGGTCTTCGGGGCGGGGTTCAACAACTTCGTCGACCAGGCGACGGGCGCGGATCCCTGGCGGAACCTCGGGAAGGTCTTCTGGGGCACGGGCTGGATCCTCGTCTTCGCCGCGATCGTGAACTCGATCGCCGCGAACTCGAATGCGGCCGTCAACGCCGCGACGCGGGTGTTCTACGCGCTGGCGCGGAACGGGCTCGCGCCACGCCCGCTTGCGCGGACCCACCCGCGCTTCAAGACGCCGCACATCGCGATCATCTGGATGACCGCGTTCGCGCTCGTGTCGTCGCTGCTCCTTGGCTGGAAGTGGGGCCCGCTGATCGGCTTCTTCTTCATCGCCACGCTCGCGGTGATCGTCGTGGTGATCGTCTACATCCTGATCTGCTTCGGCTGCATCTGGCACTACTGGACGAAGCGGCGCAGCGAGTTCAACGCGTTCCTCCACTTCGTCCTGCCGCTGGCGGGCGCGATCCTGTTCTGCTTCCCGCTCTACTTCCAGTACTACAAGGCGCCGCCCACGTACCCGGTCAAGTACGCGAACTGGGCGGCGCTCGTCTGGATCGGCGCCGGAATCGTGCTCACGTTCGTGCTCTCGGAGACGCGGCCCGACCGGCTGCGCGACATGGAGCGCGTCC
>DATCPK010000087.1:0-7677 GCA_036570125.1 Candidatus Limnocylindria bacterium | reverse complement strand
TTGAGGCCGGTCGTGAAGTCGGCTGCCGACTCGGTGCCGAACCCGTAGTTCGCGTACGCGAGGAAGAACTCCTTCGTCCCCTTCGCCGAGAGGTAGTCACCGATCGGGTATGAGATCTGATAGGACGAGAACGACGCCCGGAAGATGTACGGGCTCTTGCACGAGGGCGTGCAGTTCGTAGTGTCGCGCGTCAGCGCGTTGCCTCCGGCGTTCGTATCGATGAAGATCAGCTTCGCCGCGTGGACCGCGTTGCGGATGGCGTACGCGAGTGGCGTCGGCACGACGCCCATCATCACGTCGACCTGGTCCTGGTCGATGAATTTCTGGGTCGCCGCGATCCCCGTGGCGGTGACGTTGGCATCGTCCGCATAGACCGTGGTCACCGGCCGATTCGCGAGCTTGGTGTCGTTCTGCTTCAGGTAGAGCTCCGTCGCCCGTCGCATCGAGTTGCCGAGCTCCGCGTACACGCCGCTGAACGGCAGAAGGAGGCCGATCTTGAGCGCCTTACCCGGTGCGACGCTCGACGATGAGCTCGGCGTGACCGCACCCGGCGCGCACGCCGCGAGCGCGGCCGCGGAGCTCGCGACGAGGAGCTGGCGCCGCGTCAGTCGGTAGGTGTACCCACGCTTTTCGGCACGCTCGTTCTTTACGAATCCGCCCATTGCACCTCTCCCGCTCGTCAGACCGGCGTAAGTATGCCGCCGGTCAGGACTCCCGCTCGAAAAGGGTCGCCAGTCCCTGCCCCACGCCGATACACATGGTCGCGATGCCGTACCTGCCCTGGCGCCTCTCGAGCTCGCGAAGGAGCGTCCCCGCGAGGCGCGCACCAGAGGCTCCGATCGGATGGCCGATCGCGATGGCACCGCCGTTCGGGTTGGTGCGGTCGTCGGGCAGGCCCAGGGCGCGGATGCACGGGATCACCTGCGCCGCGAACGCCTCGTTCAGCTCGATCGCATCGCATTCCTTCGGCGATACGCCGGTCCGCTCGACCAGCTTGCGCACGGCGGGGATCGGACCAAGCCCCATGTAATCGGGGTGCACGCCGGCCGACGCGCTCGCCACCACGCGTCCGAGCGAACGGAGTCCGAGCGATTCGGCTTTTTCGCGTGCCGCGATCAAAAGCGCGGCCGCACCGTCGTTGATGCCCGACGAGTTGCCGGCCGTCACAGTACCGTTCTCCTTGAACGCGGGCTTGAGCTTCCCGAGCTTCTCGATGGTGCTGTCCCCGCGCGGATGCTCGTCCTCGCTGACGAGCTCCTTGCCGTTGTGCACCGGCTGGATCTCATCGGCGAAGAAACCATCCTTTTTCGCGCGTGCGTAGCGGTCCTGGCTGCGCGCCGCATAGCTATCCTGCTCAGCCCGCCCGACGTGCTCCTTTGTGGAAACGTTCTCCGCCGTCTCGCCGAGCGAGATCGGGTGATAGCCCAGGTCGGCCATCCGCGGATTCACCAGACGCCACCCGAGCGTCGTGTCTGCGAGGACGCGCTCGCCGCGCGGGAACGCCTCAGATGGTTTCAGCGTGACGAGCGGCGCGCGCGTCATGCTCTCGACGCCGCCCGCGATGACGAGGTCGGCTTCGCCCGCGCGGATGCGTCGCGCGGCATCGTTGACCGCTTCGAGTCCGCTGCCGCAGAGGCGGTTCACGGTGACGCCCGGCACCGTCTCCGGCAGGCCCGCGAGAAGCGACGCCATTCGGCCGACGTTGCGGTTGTCCTCACCGGCTTGGTTCGACGCGCCGAACACGACCTCATCGATCTCGGCGTCTCCGATGTCGGTGTGCTCGAGGACGGCGCGGATGATGTGCGAAGCGAGATCGTCCGGCCGGAGGGATGCGAGAGCGCCGCCGTAACGGCCGAACGGCGTCCGCAGGTAACCGAGGATCACAGCGTCGCGCGGATGTCTGCTCCTGCTCAATCTCTCGGCTCCGCCGAGGAGACCCGCTCAAGGCTGGCCACGCCTCGCTGCGCTCGGCTAACGGGGGCCCCTGCCCCCTCACTCGTCGCGGCAAAGCCGCTCCTCGCTCGGTTCAACGCCCTTCCATCTTCGCAGGGCGCTTTTCACTGAAGGCCCTCACGCCCTCAGCGTAGTCGTGGGTGCGGCCCGCGCGGTCCTGGAGCTCGGCTTCGTGATCGAGGAACTCGTCGAATCCGCGCGCCATCGCGGCGTTGAGGCCCTCCTTCGTGAGCGCGAACGCTTCCGTGGCGCCGCGCGCGAGCGTCTGCGCGAGCTCGCGCCATTTCGCCGCGAACTCGTCGTCAGGCCACGCTCGCGTCACGAGCCCGATGCGAAGCGCTTCGTCCGCAGCGACGGGTTCTCCCGTCAGGACCATGTCGACTGCGCGTCCCCAGCCCACCAGGCGCGGGAGGAAGAACGCCGAGCCCGCATCCGGCACGAGCCCGACGCGGCCCCACGCCGGACGGAAGCTCGCAGACGAGGCCGCCACCCGGATATCGCACGCGATGGCGACGCCGAGCCCCGCTCCGGCGACCACGCCGTTCACGGCAGCGATCACGGGCTTCCGCATCTCGCGTATCGCCGCGATCGCCGGGTGGTAGCGGCGGCGGAGCTCGTTGCCGAGGTGCACGTCTCCGCCCTTCTCGATCATGGCGAGGCGATCGGCGAGATCCTGCCCCGCCGAGAACGCGCGCCCGGCGCCGGTGATGACCACCGCGCGGATTGCGGAATCCGCGGCGCAATCAGCGAGCGACGCGTTCAGGGCTTCGGTGAGCGGCTCGTCGAACGCGTTCAGCACGTCGGGTCGGTTCAGAGTGAGCACAGTGACCGCCCCGTCGCGTTCGACGCGCAGCGGCGAAAGGCTCGTCACTTTCCTTTGAAAACCGCCTTGCGCTTGTTCACGAACGCGTCGACCCCCTCCTTCTTATCTTCCGTCGCGAAGAGCAGATAGAAGGCCTTTCGCTCGAACTCGAGACCCGCGTCCAACGTCGAGTTCCATGCGAGATCGACTGCCTCGGTGGCAAGTCGCGCGGCGACCGGCGGCTTTTCGGCGATCGTGCGCGCGAGGGCCTTCGCGTCGTCGAGCCACGACGCGGCGGGATAGACCTGCGCGGCCAGACCGATGGCCTTCGCCTCGTCCGCCTTGATGCGACGTCCGGTGAGAATCATCTCGTTCGCGCGGTACTTCCCCACCGCGCGCGTGAGGCGCTGCGTCCCGCCGGCGCCGGGGATGATGCCGAGGTTGATCTCGGGCTGGCCGAACTGCGCCGTCTCGGATGCGACGATGATGTCGCAGATCATCGCGAGCTCGCAGCCGCCGCCGAGCGCGTACCCGGACACCGCGGCGATGATCGGCGTGCGGATCCGTCGGATCGCTTCCCACTTCGATGTCAGGTCCTGCCTCAGCATCGAGATGGGCGTCGCCGTCACGAACGCTTCCTTGATATCGGCGCCAGCCGCGAACGCGCGCTCGTTTCCCGTCAGGACGATGCAACGGATCGCGTCGTCGTCGTCGAGCGCGGTGAGTTCCTTCACGAGCCCGTCGAGGACCTCCTCGTTCAGCGCGTTCAGGACGTCGGGGCGGTTGATCTGCACCGTCGCGATCGGCTCTTCTCTCGTGGTGATGACTGTGTTGGACATGCTCACCTCCCCGGTCCCGAAAGTGTGCCGCCTGGAAGCGATCGGCGCAGTTCGCGAAAGGCGCGCGCGAGCGCGGGCATCTGGTAACCCGCGGTCCGGCCGCTTGGGTTCGGCAGGACCCAGATGTCGGCACCCGCGAGGCGCTCCTCCTGCCGTCCGCCGCGCGCGCGCGGCCGGCCGAACGCCACGCGGTACGCGCCCATGCCCACGAACGCGACGACCCTGGGCCGGTATCGGCGGATCTTCGCCCTGATGCGACGCGCGCCTCGCTGAAAATCGGCGATCTCGAGCTCGTCGGCGCTCGCGGTCGCGCGGTTGACCAGATTGGTGACGCCGATCCGACGCGTGAGCAGCTGACGACTTTCATGGGGCGCCAGAAGCCGATCGGTGAAGCCGGCATCGTGCAACGCGCGCCAGAAGCGGTTGCCCGGCCGTGCGAAATGCAGACCGACCGCGCCCGACCAGAGGCTCGGGTTGATGCCGACGAACAGGATGTCGAGGCCCGGCGCGATGACATCCGGAATGGCCTTCCCGTAAGCCGCCTGGAGCTCGTCGCGCGTGGGGCGCATTGGTTCGGCGCCTACCGGAGCTGTCCTTTCGGCGGCGGCTGGCAGCGCGGGCAGAGATACATGTCGTCGAGGCCGTGGCGCGTCTTGATGATCGCCGTCCCGCAGCGCGGGCACGGTTTGCCCTTGTGGCCGCGCACCTTCATGTGGTCGCGGATCTTCGTCCCGAGCTCCGGCGGCAGGTGCTCCTCCACCTTTCGGACGCCGCGGGCGATCACATCCTTTAGCGCGCGATAGAAGCGCGACATTTCCTCATCGGACAACGTTGCGACGCGGCGCTTCGGATGCAGCTGCGCTTCCCAGAGGATCTCGTCGGCGTACGCGTTGCCGATGCCCGCGAGGAACGTCTGGTCTTGCAGAAGGTTGCGCACCTCGCGCCGCGTCGCGCGCGCGCGCGCGGCGAACTCCCGCTCGCTCCAGGGGAAATCACCGGCCTCCGGTCCGAGCTCCTCGAAGCCGTGGACCGAGCTCATGCCTTCACCTTCGTCGAGAACGTGGACCTTGCCCATGCGCTTGTCGTCGCGATAGCGGAGATCCTTCCCGTCGTCGAGCACGAGCGAAAGCGCAGTGGTCCGCGTCAGCTTGTCCTCCGCGTCGGCGATCTCGAAGACTCCGGCCAGCATCGGGTTCACGACGATGGTGCCCTTGTCGAGGTCGAAGACGAGGAACTTCCCTCGATGACGCACGCCAGTGAAGCGTCGATGCGCGAGCGCCTCTTCGATCGGCCGCGTCACGCGCAGCACGAGCGGGTCGCCGACGCGCACCAGGACGATCTCGCGTCCGACGAGCGCCTTCTCGAGGCGGCCGCGGACGACGTGGAGATCGGGCCACTCCGGCACTAGCCGGCCACCGCGTCCAGCCACCGCGGCTCGGGGAGATTGAACCGGCGCGCCGTCCAGCGGAGGCATTCCTTGAGCTGCGTCCGCTGCCACCGGCGCACCCGTGGCAGCCCTTCGATCGGCGGGCGCCAGGAGCGGTCAGCGAAATAGCCCGCGACTCCCGCGAGCGCCGCGTCGACCATATCCGCCCGCAACCGCAACACTTCTTCGTACCAGCCCACCACCCGTTCCGGTGCGGGACCGCCCTCTGCGGCGACGGCCTGGCAGAACGCGACGACGTCGAACTCGGCCGGCCCGGCGCTCGCGAATGGCCAGTCGAAGATCCGTAACCGGTCGCCGTGAATGCGTACGTTGTCCGACCGCGTGTCGAAGTGAAGGAGAGCGAAAGGCGGCCGCGCCTTCTCGAGAGCGCGCTCGTGCGCCACCAATATCGGGAGCGCAACGTGCAGCCACTCCATAGCCTCGTCCACGCGCTTCCCCGCGAGGGCCGCGGTGCGCGCGAGCTCACCAGTCCTGCGGAGCCTGCGCCAGAACGAGGCGTGCTCGAGGTAACTCGTCCGCGGCAGCGATCGCGGGAGCCGCTTGCCTCGAGTCTTTCGATGAAAGCGCGCGTAGGACCGAGCGGCAGTGCGCGCTTTCGCCGGCGTCCACGGCGGGACGGAGCGCGGACCGAGGTCTTCGAGCAGAAGAATGTGCCAGCCCTCGTATCCGAACGAGCCGTAGAGCTTCGGCGCCCAGGGCGCGATGAGCTTTTCGAGCTTCCGGTAGTTCTGCGCCTCGCGATCCATGAACCACCGCACGCCGCTTCCCTTCGGCGCGGGGTAGCTCGCCTTGAAGAACCCGCGCTTGCCGTTTGCGAGCTTTAGACGGAACGTGGCCGAGGGCGCATAGCCGCCGTACACGCGCTCGGCGCGCACGACGCGAGACCCGAGGATCTTTGCCACCTCGTCCTTGATGTCTCCCGGGACCGCGGACCAGGGCGGCTTCGGCTCAGCGCCCTGCCGCGACACTGGATTTCATCTGCTGCCAGGACTCACGGGCTTCCTCGACCGACCCTTCGTCTTCGATGGTCGAGATGTCGCCCGGGTCCTTGTCGAGGATCACGGCCTTCAGCACGCGCCGCATGATCTTTCCGCTTCGGGTCTTAGGCAACATGTCGACGAAGTTGAGCTCGCCGATCACCGCGAGCGGGCCGAGGTCGTTTCGCACGGTGGCGAGAAGCTCCTTTTTGAGCTCCTCCGACGGCTCGCGACCCTGCTTCAGCACGACGAACGCCGAGATCACCTGCCCGCGGAGCTCGTCGGGGCGTCCGGTGACCCCGGCCTCCGTGACCGCGGGGTGCCGGAGGAACGCGGTCTCGACCTCGATCGTGCCGATGCGATGGTCGGCGATCTTGATGATCTCGTCGGCGCGGCCGCTGAACCACACGTACCCGTCCCTGTCGATCGACGACGCGTCGCCCGTGAAGTAGACCGACTTCCCGGGGACCTTGTCCCAGTAATCGCGCGCGTAGCGCTCAGGCTCAGCCCAGAGCCGCGCGGTGAGACCGGGGAACGGGCGCTTGATGACGAAGATGCCCTTCTCATCCGGCCCGAGCTCCTTGCCGTCCTGATCGACGACCGCCGCCTCGATCCCTGCCAGCGGCACACCGCCGGAGCCCGGTTTGATCGGCAGCGTCGCGATGCCGTACGGATTCCCGACGACGGGACCGCCGGTCTCGGTCTGCCAGTAGTGATCGATGACCGGCACCTTGCCCTCGAAGGCTTCGTTCTGCAGCCACTCCCACGCCGGCGCGTTCAACACCTCGCCCGCGCAGAACGCGCGCTCGAGCGACGAAAGGTCGTGCTTGCGCGCGGGCGCGGTCCCGTAGCGCATGAGGAGACGCGCCGCGGTCGGCGATGTGAACGCGCCGGTCACCTTGTCGCGCTCGATGAGGTCGTAGAAGGTCTCCGCGTTCGGATGGTCGAGCGCTCCCTCGTACGCGATGGTCGTGCAGCCGACGAGCAGCGGACCGAACACGATGTAGCTGTGGCCGACGACCCAACCGATGTCGCTCGTCGACCACCACGTGTCGCGCTCCGTGAGCCCGAACATCCACTTCGCCATCGAGTACACGTACACCTGATAACCGCCGTGCGTGTGGACCGCGAGCTTCGGCTTCGCGGTCGTGCCGCTCGTCGCGAGGATGAACGCGGGCTCGTTCGCCTCGAGCTCGACGTGCGAGTCATCGTGTCCCGCACCGGCCGCGAGGAAGTCCTGCCACGGGACCTCGTTCTTCACCCGTTCGGTCGAGGCCGTGCGGCGGAGCAGGACGACGCGCTCGACGGTCGGTGCGTCGGCGATGGCCTGGGAGACGATGCCGAGAAGCGGCACGTCCTTGCCCTTGCGGTAGGTGACGTCTGTCGCGAACAGGGTGCGGGCTCCGGCGAGGCGGATTCGTTCGCCGAGAGCTCCCGCGCCGAATCCGGCGAACACGACGAGGATGACCACGCCGATGCGGATCGCCCCGAGCATGAGCGCGATCGCCTCGGCCGACGTCGGCATGTAGATGGCGATGCGGTCGCCCTTCGCGATACCCATCGCGCGCAGGGCCGCGCCCACACGCTTGGTCTCGCGATGGAGCTCCGCGTACGTGAGCGTGCGCCGCTCTCCGCGCTCGTTCTCGGTGATGAGCGCGA
>DATCPK010000086.1:0-24524 GCA_036570125.1 Candidatus Limnocylindria bacterium | reverse complement strand
CGCCTTCTCGAAAGCGGCGATCAGCTCTGGCGGCGATTTCTTCCAAGCCATCGCATCGATTATTCGCTCGCGGGGCTTGATTGTTCGGTTCCGATTTGATGGAACACATGTTCTAGAGGTTCGTCAGGCGGAGCGAAGGGCCGACCCCGACCTCAGAGGTCCCTTCATGGCGCTCGCGTCCGACGTCGTCGTCGCGTCCGACAGCCCTCCTCGTGTCTGCATCTGGTGCAACCTCCTCAAGCCCAGCTCTGACTTTGCTTTTCGAAGTAAGGCGCTCGGCACCAGGCAATCCCATTGCCGTCCATGTCATGCGGCATATCGCCGATCGCATTACCTCCGCAATCGGTCCGAGTACATCTCACGCGAGGTTGACCGAAATCGCCGCCGCCGAAAAGAGAACCGACGACTTCTGCGTGCCTACCTGCGTTCGCATCCGTGCGTTGACTGCGGAGAGACCGACATCGTCGCGCTGCAGTTCGATCACCGTGATCCCACCACCAAACGGCAGGACGTCGCGCTGCTTGTGATAGGCAAGCCGTGGTCTGCCGTCTCGGCCGAAATCCCGAAATGCGACGTTCGCTGCGCGAACTGTCATCGCAGGCGCACCGCTTCACAATTTGGCTGGCACCGATCCATCCCCACGATTGGCAGTCAGGGAAAGGCCACGCCGGTCGTTGGGATCCTGCTTCCGGAAGATTCAGGATTTCGCCTGTGTACCGGATGCGCCGAGCTCAGACCGCTTCAGGACTTCTCGTATCGGGACAAAGCTCGCGGACGACGTCGAGCTCGCTGTCGGTTCTGCATGCGGGCGTACGCGCGGGAGCACTACCGACGAAACAAGGCAAGGTACGCGACAGCGGATTGGAAACGTAAGCGAACCCGCCGTACAGATCTTGCCCGCGAGATCGACGAATATCTACGGGCGCACAATTGCGTGGATTGTGGCGAGAGTGACCCGTTCATCCTCGAGTTCGATCACCGAGACGGCGTGGAAAAACTCGACGACGTCGCTTTTCTTCGCGCGAGGGGCCGGCGTGATGAGCTCCTCGCCGAAATCGCGAAATGCGACGTGCGGTGCTCCAATTGCCATCAGCGGAGAACAGCCAAACAATTCGGTTGGACGAAGCTGTTGGCCGGGTGAGAAAGTAGAATGACCGCAGTGCGGGTGTGTTGTAGTGGTAGCAAACAACCTTCCCAAGGTTGCAGTAGGGGTCCGATTCCCCTCACCCGCTCAGTAAACACCTAGATGACTAGCCAGCGGATTCGCTGCGCGCGAGTGAGCGACTAAAGATGGACCGCGCTCTCATCCAATTCATCTGCATCCGCAAGACACATCGCCGCAAGCCTCCGGTCGATCCGTCCAGTCCGTTCAATGTCGCGGAGGAAGGCGGATGGGCTTACTGCCCCGGCGGCGAACCCGACGGGCACAAGTGGTTCAAGACCGGCGGCATCACTCGCGCCGCGCTCGACAAGTTCGAGTGGCCCGACGAAGAAGAGGCCGAACCGTAGCGTTCGGCCGTAACGCGTGCCCTCACGGGGGGTTGCTCTAACGATGCGCATCCTCGCCCCGATCGTTCTCGTCCTCGCTTCCTTGTTTCCCGCCACGACGAACACGGGAGCCGCGTGTACGCCCGACATCGGTCCGGGCATCGCTCCCCCGAGTGCAACACCGACCAAGCTGCCGGGCTTTCACGCGGCTTGGTACGGGCAGAGCGGATACATGCGTCTCTGCCCGGGAGGGACCGCGCAGGCGACGCTCGCCTACTTGAACTCGGGCTCGCGCGGCTGGGTCGCGGGAAAGCTGGGCGAGGCCGCGTACCTCGGCACATGGCAGAGCGAACCCGGCCAGGATCAGCCAAGCACCCTCGGTGGCGACGGGCAACTCGGCTCGCCCGCGACCGGATGGCCTCGCTTCAATCGGATCGCGCAGCAGCCGGCCTCGTACGTCGGGCCCGGTCAGGTCGCGTGGTTCCAGTTCAACCTGCAGGCGCCTTCCCTGCCGGGCACGTACCGGCTGTACGTGCGGCCGCTCATCGAGGGCGCCCAGTGGCTCGAGGACATCGGAGTCTTCTGGCAGGTGCTCGTTCTCAATCCCGACGGGACGATGCCGACACCGACGCCGCCCGATCCGGCGGGCGTGACGTTCCGCATCGACGCCGGCGTGAACGCGAAGGACATCGCGCTCGTGCACCAGGGCGTGCAGCATGCGAGCGCGTACCTGGATGCCTTTGCCGGAGGCACGCGCCGCAAGGCCGCCACGATCCATGTGTACGTGGGCGATGGCACCCAGCAGTACTGCTGTCTCACGGTCGGCGACAGCTTCGAGATCGTCACGTCGAATCCAGCGTGGGCGACCCCGCCCGCGGCGGCACCAGACACGTGGACCGCCGACACGGAGCGCACCGAGCTCGCGGCGCACGAATACATCCATCTCTGGCAGTACGCGCTCGGGGGAAATGCCTGCATGGTCGGCGTCCGCTGGATCGCGGAAGGGATGGCCGAGTCCTTCGCGTACCGGTCGCTCATTGCCGATGGCCTGATCCCGGCAGGGAACCTCGACACGTTCACGAAGAGGCAGCTCACTACGGCGTCCAGCCATGTGACCCTGCAGTCGCTCGAGTCGACCTTCCCGGGCAACGCGAAGCCGTTCGCGGTGAGCTACCTCGCGGTGGATCGTCTTCTCGCGCCGAAGGGACTTTCGACGATCCGTGATTGGTGCACGCGGGTCGGAAGCGGTCAGGAGTGGCACCAGGCCTTCGCGGCCGCGTTCGGCGAGACGACCGACGCCTTCTATGCGCGATTCGAGGCCTTCCGCGCCGACTACGTCCGGTAGTCCTACCCTCTATTTCGTGGAGCTCAAGACCGGCGACCAGGCCCCCGCGTTCTCTCTCCCAGACGAAGAGGGAAAGGTCGTCTCGAACAAGGACCTCAAGGGCTCCCGCTATGTCGTGTACTTCTATCCGAAAGACGACACTCCGGGCTGCACCACCGAGGCCTGCCAGTTCACGGACAACTTCCCGCAGTTCGAGATGCTGGGCGTTCCGGTGCTCGGTGTGTCACGGGACGACGCCGCCGCGCATCAGGCATTCCGAAAGAAGTACGGGCTTCGCGTCCGCCTGCTGAGCGATGCCGACCGTAAGGCGCACGACGCATATGGCGCGTGGGGCGAGCGACCCGGCCGCGGCGAGGGTGTGATCCGCTCGACCTTCCTTATCGGCTCCGACGGGCGGGTCGAGAAGGCGTGGTACTCCGTGAAACCCGACGGCCACGCGCTTGAGGTGCTTTCCGCCCTTCGCGCCTAGCGTCGCGGCGCGGCGCGCCGTCTTCTTCGAACCGCATCACTTTGAAGCCCTCGGCGTACGCGTAACGCTTCTTCTTGCCCGCTTCCTTCATCCAGCTCTTGATGAAGTCGACGCTGTCGGCGTCGATTTGCGAGCGGTGCGCGAGGAGAGCCTTGATCTTCACGTCGACTACCTCGCTCACGTCAACGATCGTGTCCGGCGCCCCGAACGCCATGAGAAAGAGCGCCTTCGGCTTGTGTGGCTCGAGCCGCTCCTTCTGCCAGAGCTCGGGAAGCATCTGCCGGGTCGATGCGTCGGGGTTGATCGAACGGAGAACGACTTCCCCCGCGGCGATGTGATCGGGGTGATTCACATACCCGCCACCGAAGCGGCTCGTCGGGTCCATAGTGAAGATCACATCGGGCTTGTGAATGCGGATCTGTCGTGCGACCGCGCGACGGACGTCGATCGTCGGCTCGAGATAACCGTCCTCGAACTCGAGGAAAACGACGTTCTTCACGCCGAGGATCTTCGCCGCCTCGCTCTGCTCCGCCGCGCGGATATCGCGGAGGCGTTCGCGCGTCATATCCGGATCCTGCGACCCGGACGCCCCGTTCGTGACCATGCAGTAGGTGAACTCGACGCCGGCCTTGCACCATTTCGCGACCGTGCCCGCCATCCCGAACTCGGCGTCGTCGGGGTGGGCGTAGATGGCCATCGCCCGCTTGACCTCGAGGGTTTTGTCGAACCGCATCGGCTAAGTGTGCGCGAACTTGGCGACGGTGCATCGTCGGCTTTACGGAGGTGTGACGGCCGCGGGAACGGCACCGGGCGTGCAGCCAGTCGGGCGGGAGGTGCCTGCCCATGCCCGAACAGCCAGGACTTGACGCGGAGACGATCGATCAGGAGACCGCCGTGGCGCTCCCCGAGCGCGACGCCATGAGCGTCGTCGACGGAGGTATTCGGCTCGTTCCGATAGCGACGATCGCGCCGGAGCCGCAAATCAATCCCGACCCGAACGCCGTGCCGGTCGGGCCGCAGCCACCCGTGACCGACTAGCGAGCAACGCGTTCCGCCCGGCCGGCCGCGTATCGTCCGCGGGCGAATGCGTCGCCGAGCGAGCGGGCGCGCCCCCGGGCGGATCAACCTGATCGGGGAGCACACCGACTACAACGACGGGCTGGTGTTGCCAGTCGCGTTGCGTCTCGGCGTCACCGTCGATGCGACCGCGCGCGACGACGGCATGGCGCACCTGACGACCGACGCAGCCGTTGTCCCGCGCGAGGCGGCATACGAGGTCGGCGGCGAGCAAAAGGACGGCACGTGGGCGGACCGCGCGAAGGGAGTCACGTGGCTCCTCGCCCGCGAGGGCGTCTCGGTCGGCGGCTTCGACGCCGAGATCAAATCGGACCTTCCGCTGGGTGCTGGCCTCGGATCGAGCGCAACATTCGCGATCGCCCTGCTGCGCTCGCTGTCGGACCTTTTTGATCTCCGGCTGGACGACGCCGCGGCCGTGCGCGTCGCCCACGGTGCCGAGACCGAATTCGCCGGAGCGCGCGCGGGACTTCTCGATCAGCTCGCCTCGGTCTACGGCCATCCGGATGAAGCCTTGCTCATCGACATGCGCGACCACGCGATGCGCAGGGTCCCGCTCCCTCGGACCGTCGAGCTCGCCGTGATCGATTCCGGCACGCGCCACGAGCACGCCACCGGCGGCTACAACCGGAGGCGAGAGCAATGCGAGGCCGCCTGCCGTCACTTGGGGATCGCGTCGCTTCGCGATCTGGAGGAGCGATCACTGGACACGATCCTCGAGCGTCTGCCCGCGCCGCTCGACCGGCGCGTGCGCCACGTCGTCACCGAGAACGAGCGCGTGCGGGAGGCGGTCGTCGCCCTCGGTGCGCGTGACGATCCGAAACTCGGCGAGCTCTTGAGCGCATCGCATCGCTCGCTTCGCGACGACTACGAAGTCTCGACGTCCGAGCTCGACCGGCTGGTGGAGCTCGCGCGAGCTGCCGGGGCGCTCGGTGCGCGTCTGGTGGGCGGGGGCTTCGGCGGAAGCATCATCGCGCTCGGCCGACGCGGCGAGGCGAAGGACCTCGCGGGTCGGGTTCTCGAGAGATACGGCGGCGGCGGACGCCTCGTCGCGGTCGTGCCCTAGTGGGGATCGGTCGGCTCTCGGATGGTCTCGCGCCGACACCGCCTATGGGCTGGAACAGTTGGAATCGATTCGGAGTGAAGATCGACGAGCGCCTGGTGCTCGAGACCGCCGAGGCGATGGTCTCATCGGGGATGCGCGATGCCGGATATCTCTACGTCGTCATCGACGACGGGTGGATGGCGCCCGAGCGGGACGGCAACGGGGACTTCGTCGCGGACCCGGACAAATTCCCGAGCGGGATCAAGACACTCGCTGATCGCATCCACGCACTGGGTCTGCGTTTTGGCATCTACACGGACGCCGGCACGCAGACATGCCAGGACCTGCCCGCGAGTCTCGGCTACGAATTTCGCGACGCTCGTCGATTCGCGGAGTGGGGTGTCGACTACGTGAAGGTGGATTGGTGCCACACGGAGGGAATGGGCCCTCGCGCCCTCTACGCGAAATGGGCGCTGGCGCTTCACGCCGCGCGCCGGCCGATCGTGCTTTCGATCTGCGAGTGGGGACGCGCTCGACCGTGGGAATGGGCAGGCGGCCTCGGCCATCTATGGCGTACGTGCTGGGACATCCAGCCCGAGTGGTCGAGCGTCTTGACGATCCTCGATCGCCAGGCCGAGCTGCATTCGTTCGCCGGGCCGGATCACTGGAACGACCCGGACATGCTCGAAGTCGGGAACGGCGATCTCACGGACGATCAGAGCCGCGCTCACTTCGCGATGTGGTCGATGCTCGCCGCGCCACTCATGGCCGGCAACGATTTGCGCGCGATGAGCGACAGTGTGCGCGAGATCCTCACGGCGCCGGAGATCGTCGCGATCGATCAGGATGCGGCCGGCAAACAGGGTCGTCGCATCCACCGCGAGGGCGACGTCGACATTTGGATGCGCCCGGTCGGCAGGAACGGCGCTCGCGCGATCGCGGCGCTGAACCGCGGACCCGCCGCGCGAGACGTGCGCATTTCGCTCGAGGACGTCGGAGTTGCGCCGCCCACACATGTCCGCGTTCGCGACCTTTGGCAGCGGATCGATGTGGGCGAAGCGCAACGTGAGATCGTCATCGCGACATCGGCGAATAGCGCGACTGTTCTCGGCCTCACCCCTCAGTAGCCGCGCGGTACCGATGAGCATTCGTCCCCCGATCGGGGGACGGACGGACGCCTGCCTGGTCGCACGCTTTTACACGCCATGGGCGTGGTGGGACGCGTGTGCGTGTGCATTGGGGTGGGTGGGGCGCTGGTGCTCTCTCTCTTCCTGACGAGCTCGTCTGCCTCGGCGCAGTCGGCTCTTCTCGACGCGCTGTCGACGCGAGTTACCGTCGCGCATCCGAGCGGCGCGGCGAGTGAAATCGCGGCCGAGCAGATCATCCGAAGCGGCGACTCGATCTCGACGGATCAGACCGGGCGCGCGGTGGTGACGTATCCAGACGGCTCGACGGCGCTCCTCGAAGAGAACAGCTCGTTGACGATCGAGTTCATACAGACGAACGCGGGCGAGTACGTCGTCCGGATGCAGCAGACCCTCGGGCGTGTCTGGTACGCAGTGACGAGAACGGTCGCTCTGGGTAGCCGCTATGAAGTTCGCAGCCCCGGGATGGCCTCAGTCATTCGCGCCGGCTCGGACTCGTACGTGTCCGTCTCACCGAGCGGCGACACGACGGTCGTGACGATCTCCGGCACCGTGGACACGTCTGCGGGCGGAGTCGACGTCTCCGTTCCTGCCGGATCCTCCACGACGGTGAGCGCTGGGGGAGCAACGAGCGCGAACACGCCCGCGCCAAGCACGCCAAGTCCGACGCTCACCGTGCCAGCAGTGCCAACGCGTACGCCCGCACCGTCACCGACGAGCGGCTTCGTCCCGCCGGTCGCGACGCTGCCACCTCTGCCGACCTCCGCCCCGACGAAGTCGAAGACGCCATCACCGACGGTGCCCGTCGTAACTCCAAAGCCGATCCCAGCGCCTACGCCAGCTCCGACGCCATTGAAAGACCGGTTCGGTCCCCGCAAGGACGCTCCTGGTCAACCGCCTCCCAAGCCGAGCGTCCTTCACTAACGAACCAACGCGCAGCGGGTCCTGTCCCAGGGGTAGGGGCCCCTGACCGCGTAGCGGGTCGGGGTCGCGCGCTCGCCTACCGGTCCGCTCCCCACCACTTCGGACCACGCGCGCCTGACGCGGCCGGTCAACGGCTCGCGCACAACCCGCTCCCCCGTGCCACCCGCTGGGCTCTGCGTTCGCGTTTGTGCGCTTTAGGGGAGGCGGTTGAACCAGAGCAGGGAGAACGCGCCGGCGAACACGGCAAGGATGGCGGCGGCGAGCGTGGCGTAGGCGGTGAGCTCGGTCTTCTCATTGCGCACGACGAGCTGCGTCGTGAGGTTCTCGTAGACGGCGCGGAGGTCGGCTTCGGTGTTCGCGTTGAAGTACTGCGCGTCGGTGACGGCGGCGATCTGCTTTAGCGTCGCCTCGTCGAGTGCGGTGCGAACGGAGCGCCCCTGCAGACGAACGACGGCACCGGCCGCGCTGCCCACACCGATCGTGTAGACACGGACGCCTCGGCTGACGGCCTGATCGATGACGTCGAGAGGCGGCGGGAACTGGTTGTTCTGACCGTCGGACATAAGGACGATCGACGCGGAGGAGTGCTGGCCCTGCAGGTAAGCGGGCAGAGGCGTGGCGGTCGGGCGTGGCGTTGCGCCCGGCTGCTGGCCCTGTTGGAGGATGGAGCTCGGGAGGGCGTCTTCGCTCCCCTGGTCCTCGGCGATCGCGTCAAGCGACACGAGGATCGCCCGGCCGATCGCCGTGGCGCGCTGCGGACGGAGGCGGTTGATCGCGGCGATGACGAGGGTCTTGTCGGTGGTCGGCGACTGCACGATCGACGCGTCGGTCGAGAAGGACACGACGCCGATCTTCACGCTCTCGCTCTGCTTTTCGACGAAGGCCCTCGCCGCGGCCTTGGCGGCCTCCATGCGGTTCGGCTTCATGTCCTCCGCGAGCATCGAACCCGAGACGTCGATCGTCAGAATGACGGTGCCCTCCTGGCTCGGGACCGCGACCACCGCCTGCGGGCGCGCTACCGCGACGGCCATGAACGCGAGAGCGAGGATGAACAGGGCCGGCGGAACGTGGCGCTTCCAGCCCGGTCCCTTCCCGATGGCTTCTCGGACGAGCGATAGGTTCGCGTACCGGAGCGCGTATCGGTTCCGCCTGCGCTGCGCGAGCACGTAGAGCACAGCGAGCCCCGCGACGACGACCAGCAGCAACAGCGCGGTGGGCCAGATGAAGGTCATGCCGATGCTCCCATCGCGGCACGCCGTCCAGCGCGCCGCTTACGCGCGTACGCGAACTTGACGATAGCGCCGACCAGGTCTTCATCCGTCCGCAAGACCAGCACGTCGACGCCAGCTCGCGTGAAGGTCGCGGCGAGTTGTTCCTCGCGGCGCCGCGCGGCTGCCGCAAAACGCTCGCGGAAACGCGGATCGCCGGTGTCCACGCGAAGCTGTTCGCCGGTCTCGCTGTCCGTCAGGATCACAGTCCCGATATCCGGGAGCTCGTCCTCGCGCGGGTCGGCGAGCCGAACGGCGAGCGTCTCGTGGCGGCGTGCGATGCGCTCGAGGCGCGGTTCCCAGCCCGCGGCACTGAAGAAATCGGAGACGACGAAGACGAGTGAGCGCCGCTTGAGTCCGCGCATCCCCGAATCGAGAAGATCGCTCAGCGAGGTGAGCGGGGAGCTCTCGAGGCGCGGCCGTTTCTCGAGCTCGTTCAGGATCCGAAGGACCTGGACGCGGCCGCCGCGCGCGGGGATCGAGCGCTCGACGCGAGAGCCGTACAGAGTGGCGCCGACGCGGTTGCCGTGCCGCGTCAACAAGCGCGCGAGCAGCGCGGTGAAGTCGATGAGGAGGTCACGTTTCTTACGGTCGACGGTCCCGAAATCGACGGACGGCGACAGATCGAGGAGGAAGTGCGCGTTGATCTCGCGATCCTCGAGGTACTCGCGCACATACGGCGTGTCGAGGCGGGCGGTCACGTTCCAGTCGATGTGCCGGACGTCGTCTCCGAACGCGTACTCGCGGATGTCCGCCAGATCGAGGCCCTGCCCCTTGAAGATCGTGCGGTAGTCGCCCTGAAGCAGTCCGTCCAGCCTGCGCATGACGGTCCACTCGAGCCGCTGAAGGCGGCGCTCAGGCGCGGAGGGCGACATGTCCCTGCAGCGGTTCGGTCGGAACGGGAATGCGAGCGAGCACGCGCTTCACCACGTCGTCAGCGGTGACGTCCTCGGAGAGGGCTTCGAACGATAGGACGATGCGGTGGCGGAGGACGTCGAGCGTGAGGTCCTGGATATCCTGCCCGGTGACGTAGCGACGGCCGCGCAGATATGCGAGCGCACGACCCGCGAGGACGAGGTTGATCGATGCGCGCGGACTCGCGCCGTAAGTGATGTATTTCGCCACGTCGCCAATGCCGTACTCGGCGGGATTGCGCGTCGCGGACGCGAGCCGAACGACGTACTCCATGAGCGTCGGATCGACGAAGACCTGGTCAACCTCGCGCTGGAGCTCCACCAAACGCTCGGTGGTCATCACCGGAACGACCGGCGACATGCGGCCCGTGACGCGTTCGACGACGACGAATTCGTCCATCTCGCTCGGGTACCCGACGAGGACCTTCAACATGAATCGGTCGACCTGCGCCTCCGGAAGGGCGTAGGTGCCCTCGGTCTCGATCGGGTTCTGCGTGGCCATGACGAGGAAAGGGTCTGGCACCTTGTGCGTCTCGCGGCCGATGGTCACCTGGTGCTCTTGCATGACCTCGAGCAGCGCGCTCTGGACCTTGGCCGGCGCGCGGTTGATCTCGTCGGCAAGAAGAAGGTTCGTGAACACGGGTCCGAGCGACGTCTGGAAGTCACCGGCGCGCTGGTTGTAGATGCGCGTGCCGACGAGATCGGCAGGCACCAGATCGGGCGTGAACTGGATGCGTTTGAAATCGCCTGTGATCGCCTGAGCGATGGTCTTCACGGATAGGGTCTTCGCGAGACCCGGGACGCCCTCGACGAGGAGGTGGCCGCGCGCGAGGAGTCCGACCATGAGCCGCTCGATCAGATGGTCCTGCCCGACGATCACCTTCTTTATCTCGAAGAGAAGCCGCCCTGTGTCCGGGGGCACCGCTGCTTGTGTCTCTGCCATCAGTCCTTCACTCCTCTAGTCCGGCGGCACGCCGAGCGCGCCTGCCGCTGTGTCGATGGTCACCGCGAAACCCACACCGCTGAACGCCGGTTGGCCCGTCGGATTCACGAGTCCGGTCACGATCCCCACGACCTCGCCGTCCCTATTCACCAGTGGGCCACCCGAGGATCCAGGATTCACGGCCGCGTCGAACTGGATGAGCCCCGTGAGGGTACGACCCTGGTTCGGAGCTTGAACGGAGCGGTCGAGACCGCTGATCACCCCGGTCGAGAGCGAGCGCGTCAGGGCGAAGGGATTTCCGACGACGATCGCGTCGTCGCCGATCTTCAACGCGGATGGATTACCAAGAGTCGCCGCTTGGAGCTGCGCCGGTGTGTTCGCGGGCCGAAGCGCCGCGATGTCGCTCTCCGGCACCTGGGAAATGACGACGGCCGACGACTCGGTGCCGTCAGCGAACACGACCGTGACGCGCTGGGCGTTCTGAACGACGTGTAGGGCGGTCAGGATGTCACCGGCGTCGTCGATGACCACGCCCGATCCCGTATCGGTGAGCGTGCCGTCGGCGCGGAGCGCCTTGACCTGGACGACGGACGGAGCGACCTTCGCGTAAACCTCGCTCATGGCCGGCGTCGGCGTCGCGGAAGGCTGTACGTCTTCGGCCCGCGGGGCCGGCGCCATGGAGATCGCAACGAGCAGCGCGGGGCCAGCGAGCGCGGCGGTCCACGGAAGCGCGCGGCGGAGTGCGGCGCGGACACGACCCTTCTGCGGAGCTGGTTGGGCGCCCGGGTCGGGGGCCACTTCGTGATGGCCGCGCGGGAACGAGCCGTAAGGCCGATCCGCTTTGGTGGACACGAGGACCCGTCGAGTGTAGGCACGCGAATTTTGCTGACGGGTATGGGTTGAGTAAGAAGGCGAAGCCGGGGCCGCAGAGAACGTATGTTCTATAGTGCTTTCGGGAAGGTTTCATGACCAGAGTCACCTACCGCGAGGTCCAAGTGAAGAGCGCGCTGAACGCGGTGAAAGGGATGCCATTCGATTGGAGCCTGAATCCGTGGAGCGGCTGCGCTCACAGCTGTGTCTATTGTTTTGCGAGGGCATATCACGCGCGATATCGCGAGAAAAATGTCGGTACCGACTTCGACAGCAACGTCGAGGTGCGCGTGAACATCGCCGAGGTACTGCGCAAGGAACTGCATCGCAAGCGGGAGGGATCTCTCGCCATCGGCACTGCGACCGATCCCTATCAACCGATCGAGGGCAAGTACCGACTGACGCGACGCTGTCTTGAAGCGCTCGTCGACTATCCGATGCCAACGAGCATCGTCACAAAGGGTCCGCTGGTCGTGCGCGACATCGATGTGCTGAAGAAGCTCGACGAGAAGATCGACCTCACCGTGTACTTCAGTGTCCCTTGCGTCGACGAAGAGGTTGTGCGAAAGACGGATCCCGGCACCGCGCCTCCGCGCCAGCGTCTGCGCGCGCTTCGCATGCTCCGCGACGCGGGGATCGACGCCGCGGTGCTCTGCATGCCGGTACTACCCGGCATCAGCGACAGTGAAAAATCGCTCGACGCCGCTGCGCGCGCCGCAAGCGAGGCCGGCGCCACGGCATTCCGCCACCGCGTGCTCAAGGTCGACCCTGAGATCCAGCAGTACTACCGAGATTTTCTAATGACGGACTTCGCCGCGGTTGTTCCCCGCTACGACGCGCTCTACCAGGGCGGGGCGCATCCCGCGAAGGACTACGAGCGCGAGATCGAAGAACGCGTGCAGCGCGTGCGCGCTCGCTACGAATTCCGCGAGCGGCCCGCGCCTGCCGTGCGGCCGCCCGATCCGCAGACCGTGCAGCTGCAACTGGCTATCTAGGAACCGGGAACCTCCGCCGTCGCACGCGCGTCGATGCCAGCCTCCTCGCGACGGATCTCCAGAGCCGCTTCGTGGATGTCGTCACCAAGTGCTACGGCGATCCCGGCCGCGGTCCCGACGATCGCAAGGAGCGACAGCCACCACGGGGTCTTGATGCCGAGCAGACGATCGACAGAGATCGGACCCGGTCCAGCCAGGATCAGCGCCGCCGCGATCGTCAGATTCGTCAGCGGAAGCTCGGCACCGCCCTGGTTGACCCAGATCGGTTTGTTGCCGTGGCCTTTGCGCCAGGCGACGATCATCGGCGCCGTCGTGACGATCGGGCCGATCGGCGAGAGGAGCCCGAGCGCGGTGAGTCCCCCACCCGCGATCTCAGCGGCGCCGGCCAGCTGGGCCCACTCTTCCGCCGGCTCGAGCCCCATCTTCTTGAAGCCCTGCGCCGTCCCCTCTACACCTTTCCCGCCGAACGCACCGAAGAGCTTCTGCGCGCCGTGCCCAATGAGAAGGCCACCCGTGACCACGCGCATCAATAGAAGAGCGATCCAAGTCATCGTCACACCTCCGTTACGTGCAGGCGTTTTTTCAGCACGAACGACGCCAGCGGAGAGGCACGAGAAGTGCGTATTCGGCGAGCGTGAGTTGGATCGATCAATTGATCCGTCATCTCGAGCAGGTGACCTGCAGCGGATGCGGCGAGTACTACCACGGTGGTGACATCGCGGCGGTCGTGACCGAGCCCTCGCGTCTCATCGTCCGGCTCCGCTGCCGTTCGTGCGGACAGGATGGCATCGCGATCCTCGACTTCGGCGGGACACCGGTCGAGGTAGACCCGATCTCCGCCGACGAGGTGCTCGACTGCCACGATCTCCTGGCCCGAGCCGCACGTCCCCCGTCCGAACTGTTCCCCGCGATCGCGGCGTAGAGACCTAGGCAGCGCGCCGGGCGGCGCGTTTGGTGGCGCGCATCAACATCGCGGCCACCGCGGCTTCATGCGTCGACAGCCCGTGCCCTCGGCGCGCCCTCTTCGGGCCGACGGAGCGCCGACGGGAGATCGCCTGCCGCGTATGCGTCGAGGATCCCGGGATGGACGTAGCACTTCCGGCACACGGCGCGCGTGTTTCCGAGTGCGCGGATCATCAGATGCACACCACGAGACCGACGGCAACTCGACCATCGAGGAGATGGCCGAGGCGGCGTCGTCGATCGGGCGCGAGCGGATCGCGATCACGGATCATTCGAAGACGCTTCGCATCACGAACGGAATGGACGAGGCGCGCCTCGTTGCGCAGGGCGAGCACATCGCAAGGCTGAACCGCGCAAGGCGCCGGCGCGCTCGTCCTCCGGAGCATCGAGATGGACCTCACGCCTCTGGGCGCGGGGGACATGGACCCGACCGTTCTCGCGCGTCTCGATCTCGTCCTCGGAGCGTTCCATTCGAAACTGCGGCTGCGCGACGACCAGACCGACCGATATTTCCGCGGCCTCGAGAATCCGGACATCCACGTCCTCGCCCACCCTCGGGGTCGCATCTACAACTTCCGCGCCGGACTCACGTGCGATTGGGAGCGGGTGGCGCGCCACGCGGCCGAGACTGGCACCGCGCTCGAGGTCGATGCATATCCCGACCGACAGGACCTCGATGTGGAGCGGCTCGGCATCGTCGCCGCCGAAGGCGCATGAGTCTCGATCGGCACGGATGCTCACACCCCGACCGAGCTCGTGTTTCTCGAGATCGGGATCGCGGCCGCGATCCTCGCCGGTGTGTGACGCGACCGCATCCTCAATCTCCTTTCAGCGCGTGAGCTCGCCGACCGAGTCGGTCTGGTTCGTGCAGCGAAGAAGCGAGAAACGACAAAGGGGATGAAGGATCGCAGCGACTAAGGAGCGCGCGCGCTCGCTTCGCGAATACAAGCGGAAGCGTGACTTCGCGAAGACGCCCGAACCACAGGGCGGGAGGCTGAAGGGGCCTGAGCGTCTGTTTGTCGTGCAGAAGCATCGCGCGAGCGCTCTGCACTACGACTTCCGTCTCGAGGCGGGCGGCGTCCTCGTCTCGTGGGCGGTGCCAAAAGGGCCGTCGCTCGACCCGAAGGACAAGCGCCTCGCGATGGCCGTCGAAGACCATCCCCTTGGTTACGCGCGTTTCGAGGGCGTGATCCCCGAGGGCGAATACGGCGGCGGGACGGTCATGGTGTGGGACATCGGGACGTACCGGCTCGAGAACGATGAGACCTTCGACGAGGCGCTCCGCAAAGGGCGGATCGTTTTCACGCTGAACGGCAAGAAGCTCAAGGGCTCGTGGACGCTCGTGAGGACCGGCGACCGCAAATGGCTGCTCATGAAGCGCAAGGACCGGAGTGCAGCCGAGATCGACATCGCGACGGCGAAACCCCGCTCAGTGCTGACCCGCAGATTGCTCGCCGGTATCGCGCGCGACGAGGGCGGTGACATCGCGAAGGCCGCAACAGGCGATCCGAGTTGAAGCCGATCCGTCCGATGCTCGCGACGCTGTCGCCGAGCATCGTCGAGGGACCGGAGTGGGTCTTCGAAGAGAAATACGACGGGATCCGCGCCGTTGCGGGTCGCGAGAACGGCCGAGTGCAGATCTGGTCGCGGACGTTCCAGGACCTCACGGGCGGGTTCCCCCACCTGGTCGCCGCGGTCGAGGAGCTCGGCGCGGGCGACCTCATGATCGACGGCGAGCTCGTCGCCCTCGACGCGGAAGGCGTTTCGCGCTTTCAGCTCCTACAGCGACGCGGCTCCGCGGGCGGATCGCCGACGCGCTACGCGATCTTCGACCTCCTCGACGAGAACGGCCGATCTCTCATGTCACGTCCGTTGAGCGAGCGCCGCGCGGCACTCGAGCGGCTCATCGGGCGCAGGACCGCTCCACTCTTCATCGCACGGAGACTCGTCCGCGACGGTAAGGCGGCATATCGCGAAGCGAAGCGGCTCGGCTGGGAAGGGATCATCGCGAAAGACGAGCGCTCGCCGTACCAGCCGGGTGTTCGGTCTCCGTTCTGGCGCAAGGTCAAGGTCAGAAAGGAGTCCGAGTTCGTGATCGGCGGGTACACCGCGCCCAAGGGTGGCCGTCAACACCTCGGTGCGCTCTTGGTCGGCTTGTACGACGGACCAAAGCTTCGCTTCGTCGGCAAGGTCGGGACAGGCTTCACCCAGGACACGCTCGACATGCTCGCCGGGAAGCTGGAGCGGCTGCGCACAGAAACGCCCTCGTTCGATCCCGCGCCGCGCATGCGCGATGCGACCTGGGTGCGCCCGAAGCTTGTCGCGCAGCTCGTATTTGCGGAATGGACCGCGGATGGCAAGCTCCGTCAGCCAGCGTTCCTCGGACTCCGCACCGACAAGGATCCTTCCGAATGCACGTGGAGCGATCGTGAGCGCTGAGACGGTCAACGTCGCGGGCGTGGCGATCAGCAATCCAAACAAGGTGTGGTGGCCCGACGAGGGGATCACGAAGTCGGACATCGCGCGCTTCTACGACGGCATCTGGTCGCATGTCTCGCCGTGGATGGACGATCGGCCACTCACCGCCGAGCGCTGCCCGGACGGGGTGCTCGGACCGTGTTTCTATCGCAAGGATTTCCCCGAACACTGGCAACCGGCGGGACCGCGATTCGTCGTCAAGGCGGCGAGCACGGGCAAGGACGTGCGCTACATCGTCGGAGGTTCGCGCGCCACGCTGGTCGGCATGGTCAACCTCGGGTGCATCGCGATCCACGTGATGACCTCTCGCGCGAAGAAGATCCACGAGGTCGACTGGCTCGCGTTCGACATGGATCCGCCCGAGTCATTCGCCGACGCGGCTCGCGCCGGTCTCGCACTCCGAAAGGTGCTCGACGAGGCCAAGGTCGTCTCGTACCCGAAGACCTCCGGGAGCAAGGGCCTCCACGTCTTCGCACCGTTGCGTGCGGGCGTGACGCAACAGCAAGCGACCGCGGTCGCCGTGGCGATCGGTGAAGAGCTCGCGCGCCGCGAGCCGAAGCTCGTAACGGTGGAGTTCTCGAAGGCGAAACGAGGTGGGCGCGTGTTCGCCGACGCGATGCGCAACGCGTACGGCCAGACCATCGTGCCGCCCTACAGCGTGAGGAACAGGCCGCATGCGCCCGTATCCATGCCGCTCGCATGGGACGAGGTGTCGCCAAAGCTCGATCCCGCGGCATTCAACGTGCGTACGTTCGACAAACGTATGGCTGCTGACGATCCCTGGTCGGACTTCTGGCGTCGCCGACAAGCGCTGCCGAAATCGCCTAGCGCATGACGGTCGCCAAAACGCGCGCCGAGGAGGTCGCTCTGGAGCCGCATCCGATCAAGAAGGCCGTGAAGCTCCTCGGTCCGGGGTTCATCACCGGCGCGGCCGACGACGACCCGAGCGGCATCGGCACGTATGCGGTAGCGGGCGCGTCGCTGGGCCTCGCGCCGCTTTGGACCGCCCTTCTCACATTCCCATTCATGGCCGCGGTGCAGAACATCTGCTCGCGGCTCGGCCTCATCGCAGGTACGGGGCTCGCCGGGATCCTGAAGGAGCACTACCCGCGCTGGGTGCTCTATCCGGCCGTCGCGCTCGTATTCGTCGCGAACGTCGTGAACATTGGCGCGGACCTCGGCGCGATCGCCGACGCTGCGGGGATCGTCGTGGGCGCTCCGGTCCCATGGCTCGTGATCCCCATCGCGCTCGTGTTGCTCGCTGTTCAGATCTTCGCGGGCTACAAGCAGATCGAGCGAGTCCTCAAGTTCCTCACGATCGCGCTCTTCGCGTATGTGATCGACGTCTTTCTGGTCCATCCGCCACTCGCGGAGACGCTGCGCGCGACGATCGTCCCGACGATCTCGTTCGATCGCAACTACGTCGCGACTCTCGTCGCGATCCTGGGGACGACGATCTCCCCCTACCTCTTCTTCTGGCAGACGAGCCATGAAGTTGAGGACGAAAAGGCGGCGGGAAAGAAGACCCGGGCCGAGCGCCGGGGCGCGTCGAGGTTCGAGCTGCGAATCGCGACCATCGACGTGACCGTCGGCATGCTTTTCTCGAACCTCGTCATGTATTTCATCATCCTTGCGACCGCGCTCACGCTCCACGCGAGCGGCAAGACCGACATCTCGACGGCGGCCGACGCGGCCGAAGCTCTGAAGCCGCTCGCGGGCGACCTCGCGGGTCTCATCTTCGCGATCGGGATGATCGGTACTGGCCTTCTCGCGGTCCCGGTGCTCGCGGGCTCGTCGGCGTACGCGGTTTCCGAAACGTTCGGATGGCGCTCGGGTCTCGACGAGCATTGGCACAGGGCGCGACCCTTCTATGGCGTCATCGCACTCGCGACGGCCGTGGGCCTCGTGATCCCATTCACCGGGGTCAAACCGATCGACGCGCTCTTCTTCACTTCCATCGTGAACGGGATCGCCGCGCCGTTCCTGCTCGTAGTGATCATGCTGGCGGCTCGCAACAAGAAGGTCATGGGCAAGCAGACCATCGGGCCGGTCCTCACCGCGCTCGGCTGGATCGTGACCATCGCGATGTTCGTGGCGCTCGTCGGCCTCGCGCTCACTTCGTTCGGCTCCTAGACCCCCTTGCGCGCATGGCTCAGGCTTACCGCGTGCGTTCGCGGATCGCTCGCGTCATCGTCCGCGGTCTATTCGCGGCGATCTTCCGCGTTCGTCACTACGGATCGCTGCCGGCGCACGGACCGCTCCTCGTCGTGGCCAACCATCAGGGCTGGGCCGACGGGTTCCTCCTCGCGGCGTCCTTTCCGCTGCGTGCCGACGTGCGACTCCTGGGCGATCGCGAGGGGACCGGGAAAGTGTGGTGGTGGCGCGCAGTGCTTCGCGCTGTCGGCATCGTGATCCCTATCGAGCGCGCCTCGACGACCGCTGACCGGGCCGCCATCGCGGCGACCCTTGCGGCGCTCGGTCGCGGCGCGATCGTGGTGGTGTTCGCGGAGGGTCGCGTGTCGCGCGTGGAGTCGTCGCTCGGGCCTTTCGCGCGCGGAGTCGGCTACCTCGCCCTTCGGTCCGGATCGCCGATCCTCCCGGTGTGGCTGTCGGGCACCGCGGAGCTCTATCTGCGAAAGGAGCTCGCGACGATCGCGGGCACGCCGCGGCTCGTGCCCAAAGAAGCGCCGACGAAGGAAGCGACGCGGACACTCGCGCGCGCGTTGCACGACGACCTCGCGAGGCTCGAGCCGACCAATCAACCAGCCGATCCGCCGCGCAAGCGCATGCGCTGGCTCACCGACCTCTTCTAGACGCGGATCTCCCGCAGGAGCGACCTCTCGTCGAGGACGCGAACGTTGCGGCGCTCGACGTTGATGAAACCGCGACGTTCGAAATCCGCGAGCAGCTTGTTCACCGTCATCCGCGTGGAGCCGATCGCGGACGCGAGATCATCCTGCGTCAGCGGAAGCGGTCGGCCGAGACGCGCGACCTCGACGAGGTACTTGGCGAGGCGGCTGGTGACGTCGAGGAACGCGAAGTCCTCGACCTGGCCTTCGAGCTTGCGAATGTTTCGCGAGAGTCGCTCGAACATGTGCTTGCGAGCTTCCTCGTTGCGCTTCAGCACGGCGAGCGAACCGTCGCGGTCGATCTGGAAGACGCTCGTCGGGATGACGCAGACGGCGGTGCCGTCGCGCGGGACCTTGTCCTCGAAGATCACGAGCTCTCCGAAGAACTCGCCACGCGAATGGAGCGATATGAGCAGCTCGCGTCCGTTCTCATCCAGGAGCAGGACCTTGACGAGACCCTCGAAAACGACGAACCAGTGCGCGGCAGGATCTCCCTGGTGGTAGACGGTCTCGTCCTGCTTGAACTTCCGAAGCGTCATATGCCCCGCGAGCTCCTGGCGATCGATCTCCGGAAGGATCTCGATTGGAAGCACGTCGGCGAGCGTCCCCGCCATCCTGCGGAGCTCTTCGACCTTCACGAACGAGAGAGTTTAGGAGGCCCTAGGAGCGGACCTGTTTGCGCAGCAGTGCGGGCTCTTTGACCGAAATGTGACGGCGTCCGACCGCGATCGCGCCCTGCGCCTCGAGGTCCGCCAGGGCACGGTTCACCGATACCCGCGTGGCCCCGACGAACGCCGCCAGGTCGTCCTGGGTGAGCTCGATGTCGCTTCGCGCCTGCGCCGTCGCGAGGTCGAGGAGGCATTTCGCCACCCTCCCGGGCACGTCCAGGAAGACCAGGTCCTCGATCCGTCCGGAGGCGCGCCGCACGGTGCGTGCGAGCAGGCGGAGGATCTCGCGCGTGGCGCGCGGGCTTCGCTCGAGAACGCGGAAAAAGTCCTCACGCCCGAGCGTCACGACCTGGGTCTCGTCCAAAGCGGTAACAGTTGCTGAGCGAGGTGCGTCGTCGAAAAGCGCGAGCTCGCCAAAGACCGCGCCGTCTCTTTCCACGGCCACGACGATCTCGTGACCTTCCTCGTCGGGGATGGCGACCTTCACCGAGCCAGAGAGGATCACGTAGACCTGACCGCCCGCATCGTCGCGATGGAACACGACCTCATCGCGGGAAAAGCGCCGCGGGCGAAGGTGATTGGTGAGCTCCGCGCGTTCGGCGTCGCTCAGCGCGCTGAAGACGGGAACGACCGCGAGGACGCGCGCGACCGCTTCGGCGTCCACGGCGCGGAACGATACGCTCGGGCGTGCGCCTGCCTCCCCAATCGGGGTGAGATCGCGTTAGGGCGACCGCCCGAAGGTACTGACCCGTGACCGTACGACCGTCCCTTTTTGTCGCATCGCATGCTCGCTCGCTTGACTCGATCCAAGGGCGCCGAAAGACTTGTCGTTAGCAAACCGTTACACGAGCGAGGGAAGGGAAAACGCTGAAACTCACCACGCTTGCCGCTGTCCTTTGGTATGTGGCCAGCCTCTTCGCGGCTTTCCCGGCGGAGGTCTCTCCGTTGGGCCAGGCGGCGACGGCCGGCCAGTTCCGCGCGTACTGGGCGGATGCCTTCGGCGAAGGCATCAACGACCAGGGGCAGATCGACGCGCTCGTCGCGTCCACCAAGGCGTCGCACGCGAACGCGATCGTCGCGCAGGTCGTCAGGCGGGGTGACTGCTTCTGTCTTCGGTCAACGCTCCCGGTCAACGAGTCGATCGCTCCCGGATTCGACCCGCTGCAGGCCCTCATCAACACGGCGCATGCGCAGGGCATCGAGGTCCACGCGTGGGTGATCGTGAACGCGATGTGGAACAGCACCACGCCGCCGAAGGACCCGAACCACATCTTCAACCTGCACGGGCCAGCAGCGTCGGGACGCGACAACTGGGTGATGACGAGTTCGGATGGACGCACGAAGTTGAACGACGACTGGATGCTCGATCCCGGCAACCCCGATGCCGCGGCCTGGGTCGCGAACGCGGCGGCGAGCATCGTCCGCAACTACGACGTGGATGGGATCAACCTCGATCGCATCCGGTATCCCGACGGCAACCTCGTGTCGTTGGTGTCGTCGTGGGGCTACAACCCAACGGCCGTCGCGCGCTTCCGAGCCGAGACCGGCCGGACCGGCACACCGTCCGACAGCGACCCGCAGTGGACGCAATGGCGCCGGGATCAGGTCACCGGGATCGTGCGGCGCATCTATCTGGAGTCGACCGCGCTGAAGCCGCGCATCCGCGTCTCGGCGGATGTGATCACGTACGGGTACGGCCCGCAGACCACCGGCAGCTGGGAGAACACCCGCGCGTACGCCGAACAGCTGCAGGACTGGCGCGGCTGGCTTCGCGAGGGAATTCTCGATACGGCCATGCTCATGAACTACAAGCGCGACTCTCTCGCGAGTCAGCACCAGATGTACGACGAGTGGAACGAGTTCGCGAAGGACAACCAGTACCGCCGCTCGGTCGTGATCGGTTCGGCTCTGTACCTGAACGACATCGCCTCGAGCGTGAGCCAAGTGCGACGCGCGCTCGCGCCCAGTGCGGCGGGCAACAACGCGATCGGCTGGGTCGGCTACTCGTACCGGACGCCCGACGCGCTGACTGACGCGGGCACGCGAAGCGGCGCGCTCAGCCGCGCCGAGCTCATCAAAGCATTGACGGAGGCGTCGCAGTACGACGCGGGAACGCCGATATTCGCCGACGCGCCGACGGTTCCAGCGATGACGTGGAAATCGCACCCGATCTTCGGCCACCTTCGCGGCACCGCCGTCGCGACGAACGGCACCCTGCTCACCGGCACGGTGCTGCATCTCGTCGAGCCGGCCTCGGGCGCGGTTCTTCGGACCGCGACGACTGACGGCAGCGGCTGGTTCGGCTTTGTCGACCTTCCGATCGGCACCTATCGCGTGACCACCGACTCGTCGGCCGTAGCGGGCGGCGTGCTGGGCCAGGCGACGATCGTCGCGGGCACCGTGAGCCTTCTCGGCGCCGTCGCACCTACGGCTGCACCGACGCCGACGCCGACCCCGATCGCGAGCCCGACGCCTTCACCGTCGGCGTCGGCAACAACGTGCCAGCGCACCGATGGTCCCGGCATCGCGGCCCCCACGAAGGTCGCGTCGGGCATGGCCGGCTTCCATGCGTCGTGGTACGGACAAAGCGGATATTCGAGCCTTTGCCCGGGCCAGACCGCGACCGCCGTGGTCGCCTACTACAACAGCGGAACACGGGGCTGGCTCGCTGACGCGATGGGACAGGTCGCGTATCTGGGAACGTGGAACCCCGAGCCCGGTCAGGATCGCGCTTCGATGCTCGGTGGCGATGGTGTCGCCGGATCGCCCAACACCAACTGGCCGCGCTACAACCGCGTCGCCGCGCAGCCTGCGCAGTGGGTCGGACCGAACCAGGTCGCGTGGTTCCAGTTCACGATCGTGGCTCCATCGGTCCCCGGTACATATCGCCTCGCGATCCGTCCGCTGGTCGAAGGCGCGCAGTGGATGGAGGACTTCGGCGTCTTCTGGGTCGTCACAGTGAAGGACCCGCGCGCGAGTTAGGCGCGCGACTAGCGAATTGCGACGGTCGTGATCTGAGCGGTCTCGCCACCGAATGAGAACAGCAGCTGGTAAACCCCGGGCTGCACGTTCGTCGGGATCTGCAGCAGGATGCGACCGTTACCGTCGAGCGTTCCGTTCACCGCGCGTCGGTTTGAAACGGTGACCGGATCGTTCAGGAAGATCCCGAACGAGCCCGCAGCGGCCCTGCCATTCGCGAGCGTGACGGTGAACGATGCCGGAAGCGTCGAGTTGCGCGCCGCCGTCACGGGGCCGGTGTACGTCACGACGGTGCCGTTCTTCAGCGTGTATGAAGGTCCGACCGGTCGAGGACGCGGCGTCGCGGGCACGGGAGTGGCCGGCGCCACGGTCGGGTCGGGTGTGGGTTCCGGAGTCGGTTCCGCGGTCGGCTCGGCCGACGCGCTCGGTGCCGGGACATTGCTCGCGGCGATCGAACCCGACGGCGCCGGCGTCGCATTCGGATTCATGAGCCCAGGCGCCGCAACGGCAACGCCGCCGATCAGCGCGATGAGGACGACCGCGCCCACGAGGATCGGCAGCGGGCTGCGCTTTTTCGTGGACTTCGTCTCGCGAACGATCGCCGCATCCGGAACGCGATAGGCGCCTCGCCACTGGGCCGCGAGCTGACGACCCATCGGTCCGAGCACCGTCTGGATCCACTCGTTGTCTTCTGTGTCGAGGAACCATGTTTGGATCGCGTGGATGTCGTGCGGAGACGGCGGGGGTTTGGCCGCGCCGCCACGTTCTTGGACCCACATCTGTTCGACGGGATTCCAAGTGAAGACAGGAGCTTCCTGGCGACCCACCACATCCATCACCGCTAGGTTAACGGGCATGCTGGCAAGGTTGACCCGTTCGTGGGTCGCGGTGGGAACGCAATCTGTGGGCGGCGGTACTAGTACTTTGCTACTGATCCGACGCCTCGCCGTCGATCGCGAGCGATGGATGAGCGCCCGCGAATTCGGAGAGGCCTGGGCGATGTCGCAGCTCTCGCCCGGTATCCACCTCGTAGCGCTCGCGGGACTTATTGGACGTCGCGTTGCCGGCTGGCGCGGCGTAGTCGCTGCGGTCGCCGGAATGATGATTCCCGCCGCCGCGATCACGGTTGCCCTCACCGCCGCCTACGGCGTGATCGCCGCATCACCGATCGCTCGTGCGGCGCTCGCTGGAGTCGCCCCGGTGACCGGAGGAATGACGATCGCGACCGCGGCGCTCCTGGTCCGCGCGTCCGCGCGACATGGCCGCGCGCACCTCGCCATCGATGTCGCCGTCGCCATTGGATTCGTCGTCGCCGTGTTTGCCGGAGTGCCGACCCTCGCCGCGATCGGAGCCGGCGCGTTGATCGGCGCGATCGCGCTCGGTCGAGAGCGACCGACGTCCCGCGAGACATCGGTCGGCTGACCATGGATGCGCTCGCACTCTTTGGCGTGTTCCTCAAGGCGTCCGCGCTGTCGCTCGGCGGGCTCTCGTCGTTGCCGCTCCTGCGTGCCGACCTCGTCGCGCCAGGGATCGCGACGGACGACCAGGTCGTGCAGGCGATCGCGATCGGCCGCATCTCGACCGGCCCAAACGGTCTCTACATCGTCAGTCTCGGCTATCTCGTTGGCGGTTCACTCGGCGCCACCGTTGCCCTGCTCGCCGCGTCTCTCCCGCCGCTGGTGATCGTGCCGATCACCGCCGTCGCGCGCCGCTGGCTGATGACGACCTCTGTCGCTGGATTGGTCAGAGGTGTTGCGATGGCGACGGCAGGGCTGCTGGTCGCCACCGGCGTTGGAATCATTTCAGCAACGGGAGTGCCGAGCTGGTGGCAGCTCGCACTGGCCGCGATCGGCACAGTTCTGACTTATCGAGGGACGCTCCATCCCGCGATCGTGATCGCGATCGGCGCCGCAGCGGGACTAGCGCTCGGGCGCTAATGGAGAAGCGCTGCGGGTCCTGTCCCGGGGTCGGGGTTGCGCCCTCGCCTACCCGTCCGCTCCACTCGCGTGACATCGGTTCTCCGTGACGCGGCGGGTTAGCGGCTCGTACGCAACCCGCTCCCCCGTGCCACCCGCAGCGCGTTCGATTGCGTCGCGGTGGCTAGCTC
>DATCPK010000085.1:0-20327 GCA_036570125.1 Candidatus Limnocylindria bacterium | reverse complement strand
CAAGAAGGCCGAGCAGCTGGACCAGAAGATCGGCCAGGTCGACGAGCGCGACCGCCGCCTCGGTCAAAAGGAGCAGGAGCTCGAGGGCGAGCGGGGGAAAATCGCACAGCTTCAGGACGACCAGCGCACCGAGCTGGCTCGGGTTGCTTCCTTGACCATGGAGGAGGCGCGCGGGCTTCTCCTTGACCGAGTCGAGGAGGAAATGCGCGACATTACCGGCCGTAAAGTCCGCGAGCTCGAGATCGAGGCCCGCGAGCGGGCGGACGACCGTGCTCGCGACATCATCACCATGGCCCTCCAGCGGTACGCCGCCGAGCACACGGCCGAGCACAGCGTGACGGTCGTGGCGCTGCCGAGCGACGACATGAAGGGCCGCATCATCGGACGTGAAGGGCGCAACATCCGCACTCTCGAAACCCTGACCGGAGTCGACCTGATCATTGACGACACGCCGGAGGCGGTCGTCGTCTCGGGCTTTGACCCGATCCGTCGCGAGGTCGCGAAGCGCGCGCTCGAGCGTCTCCTGGTCGACGGGCGCATCCATCCCGCGCGAATCGAGGAGATGGTCGGCAAGGCTCGCACCGAAATCGACCAGGTCATGAAGGAAGCTGCGGAGGCGGCGCTCTACGAGGTCGGCATCGGCGGACTCAACCCGGACCTCGTGAAGCTGCTCGGACGCCTGCACTTCCGAACGTCGTACGGCCAGAACGTGCTGCGCCATTCGATCGAGGTCGCGCATGTCGCAGGCATGCTCGCGTCGGAAACCGGGTACGACCCGCAAACGATGAAGCGCGCCGGTCTGCTGCACGACATCGGCAAGGCGATCGACCACGAAGTCGAAGGGCCGCACACGGTGATCGGCGGCGAGCTCCTCAAGCGCTACGGGTTCCCGCAGGCCGTCATCGACGGCGTCGTCGGTCATCACGGCGACGTCGAACCGGTGACGATGGTCGGCACGCTCATCTCGGCGGCCGACGCGATCAGCGCGGCACGGCCCGGCGCGCGCAGCGAGATCGTGTCGAACTACATCCAGCGTCTGCAGGAGCTCGAGGCTGTCGCGAACAGCTTCCCCGGCGTCGAGAAATCGTTCGCGATCCAGGCGGGCCGCGAGGTCCGCGTCGTCGTCAAGCCCGAGCAGCTCGACGATCTCCAGACCGCGCGGCTCTCACGCGATATCGCACAGAAGATCCAGGACACGTTGCAATACCCGGGTCAGGTCAAGGTCACGGTCATCCGCGAGACTCGCGCGGTGGAGTACGCGAAATAACGCTCCAATACGGAAACAACCCGGCCTAGCACCGCCCCCACAATCGGCGCGAGTGAGGGGCTTTTGGCTCGTCCTGCTGGTCGGCCTTCTTCCGTCGGCCTGCGCGCCGGCGCGCTTGGGTGCCGCGCCGGCTCGATCGTCCGATGTGTCCGCGACAGCGACGGCTGCGCCAACCGCGTCGCCGATCCCACTGGCCATCGCAAGCTCGAGCTACGGCGCGCTCGAGATCAAGACACTGCCGGGCGACAGCTGCGATGTGGCGATCAAAGTCGAGACCGGCGCGTTCGGCGACGGTCCTCCGAAGACGCTTACTGGCAAGGCTGATATGAGCGGCGCGGTCAGCTTCACCTACGCCACGCCGCTCGTTCCCGCAGGCAACGGGCGCCACGATGTGACGTGCACCGGCGCCGAAGGTGCGCGAAGCACCTGGTCGCAGTTCGACATCGGGCTAAAGACCCTCGACGCCAAGAGCTTCACGGCGCGCGTCCAGGCGGTCGATCCGATCGCGGGGCTCGACGGCCTCACCACCAAGCTCGAGCCGTCGCTCGTTGCGGCGCGCGACGCGAGCGTGGCGCGGCTCAACGCCACACTGGTCAAGGAGTGGTCGGCCGCCACGCGGGGCCTCGGCACGGTGAAGCTCGTGTCCTCGTCCGCGGACATCGTGATCTACGTGGTCCCCGGCCGCAGCAACTCCGTCCACCTCACATCGCCGGACGGATCGCAACGGATCCTGATCTTCATGGTCGACGATCTCGGGGCGGTTTCGACGGAGAACTCCGTAGCCGTCGCGCTGCACGAGCTCGGTCACATCTGGTGCTGCCGCGGCGACGACGCCGGGCCGGACGGGCACTGGCTCAAGTCCATACCCGATCCGCTTCTTCAGGGTGTCGACCGCTTCGGCCTGATGACGCATCCTGTGACCTGTCTGGTGTTCCCAGGATTCGTCACGTGCCCGAATCGTTTCAGCGAGCGGGAGCTGCACACCATGGGCTTCGCCGAGGTCCCGACGCCACCGGCCGACCCGTGCGTCACGCAGGCGAATGCGCTCGTGAGGCAGATCGCCGCACTCGACGCGAGCCTCACCGCGACTCGCGCGACCATCGACGCGACGAATGCCCAGCTCGCGACGATCGAAGGCCGCGTCGCGCAGATCGAGGCTCAGTATCCCGGCGGCGCTCCGCCCGATGTCTACGCGACCTACACGTCATTGATCGATCAGTACAACCGCCTGATCGCGGAGAACAACGCTCGCGTGGACTCCTTCAACGTGAACCTCGAGCAGCGGAACACGCTCGCGCGACAGCCACTCCGTTGCTGATCGTCGTTACTCGCGGATGAGAGTCCTCTTCGTCGGTGATGTCGTCGGGAAGCCCGGCCGCCAGGCCGTTGCCGCGCTCGTTCCGGCTATCAAGCGAGAGCGGGAGATCGACCTCGTCGTCATCAATGGTGAGAACGCCGCGGGCGGCGCGGGACTGACCGGCGAGATCGCGCGTGAGATCCACGACGCCGGCGCCGACGTCATCACGAACGGAAACCATGTGTGGGACCAGCGGAGCTTTCTGAAAGAGATCGACGCGCTCGAGTACTGCGTTCGACCGCTGAACCTTCCCCCAGGAAATCCGGGCAAGGGCTGGGTCATCGAGAAGGGTGCGCTCGTCGTGAACGCCCTCGGTCGCGTCTTCATGGCGGAGCAGGACGATCCGTTTCGCGCGGTCGATGCGCTCCTTGCCGAGCTCGGCGCGCGTGCGCCCAAGGTCCGCATCCTCGACTGGCACGCGGAGGCGACCAGCGAGAAGCTCGCGATGGGGTGGCACCTCGACGGCCGGTTCTCCGCGGTGCTCGGGACCCACACGCATGTGCCGACCGCGGATGCGCGCATCCTCCCGCAGGGCACGGCGCTCGTCGCGGACGCCGGCATGGTCGGGCCGCGCGATTCGGTGCTCGGGATCGAGCCGTCGATCATCGTGTCGCGCTATCTCGATCACCTGCCGCGACGCTTCGAGGTCGCGTCCGGCGTCGTGCAGTTCAACAGCGTCGTGGTCGATGTGGACGACCAGACCGGCCGCGCGCGATCCATCGAACGCCTGGACCGGGAGTGGCAGCCATAACCGCGGGCTACGCCATCGACCTGCACACGCACTCGCTGCGCTCCGACGGCGCGCTCTCTCCGACGGACCTCGTCAAGCGCGCTGCGGCGCGCGGCGTGAAGGTCCAAGCGCTCTCCGACCACGACACGCTCGCGGGTGTCGCCGACGCCGTGGCGACCGGCGCGGCGCTTGGCGTGCGGATCATCCCGGCGACGGAGCTCAACACCGAGTCGGAGTGGGGCGACGCGCACGTGCTTGGGTATTTCATCGATCCGGCGGACGCCGAGCTCGAGGACCGCCTCCGCTGGCTCCGGGAGAACCGCGGCCGGCGGATCGAGCTGATGGTCGAGAAGCTCAACGAGCTCGGGTACGCCGTGGACCTCGCGCGCGTGCTCGAGATCGCGCAGGGCGGCTCGCTCGGGCGCCCGCACCTCGCTCAGGCGCTGTTCGAGAAGGGGTACGTCGCAACCTATGACGACGCGTTCGACACGCTCATCGCGAAGGACTCGCCGGCCTACGTCGCCCGCGTCGGGCTCGACCCCTTCGAGGCGGTCGCGCTCGTGCGAAAGCACGGCGGCGTTCCCTCGCTCGCGCATCCGGGGACCGTCGTCGGCCTCGACGAGCTGCTACCGAAGCTGGTCGCTGCCGGTCTCGCCGGGATCGAGGCGTATTACGGCAGCCATTCGCCGGAGATGACCGCGCGGTGCCTCGCTCGCGCGCGCGACCTCGATCTGGTGCCGACCGGCGGCAGCGACTTCCACGGCCGCGGCGAGCACGGCGCCGACCTTGGCGGCGTCTTCGTCCCGCCGGAGACGATCGAGCATTTGGAGTCACGCCGGCAGCGCGCCTAGGAATAACATTCCGCCGGGGAGAGAAGGGGGTCTCGGGTGGCGGGGGCGCTGCGGCCGGTCGTCCTGCTCATGCTGTTCGCCTCGCTCCTCTTTGTCGTCGATGGATTCCTCGATGGCGTGTATCCCGGCGGCCCCGCGTGGTTCACCGGCAAGTACGACAACCTCGCCGAGATCTCGTACCTCTTCGCGATCCTCAACACCGTCGTCGCGGTCATGGTCGCGCGCGGGAGCGAGCGCAGCCTCCAATCGCGCATCGGACTTTCGGTCTTCTTCCTGATCGAGCGTCCCATCACGGCCTTCGCGCTCGGACCCAAGCCGGTCGAGTCGATCATCACGCACTTCGCGACCGCCGGCGTGGAGCTGCTCATCCTCATCACGGCGCTCCGCGTCTGGCGGCTCGGCAACGCCGCACCGGATGTCGACACGCTCTTTTCGCTCGAAAGCTCGAGCCCGAGCAGCGCGAAACCCGAGCAGGAAGCTACGCGTCGCAACAGCAGCGCGGTCGCGGCGCGCAATGCGTGGCTCATCGGCGGTGTGACGTTCGCATTGGCGGTCGCGCTCGTCGCGGATGGGATCTACGAAGGCTACGCACTTGGCGGGAGGGCCTGGACCGCGTCGAGCGACGGCTCGGGCTGGATCGTCTACGTCTTCGCGGCGGTCGCCCTTGCTGTCGCCGCGCGTGCCGTGCACGGCGGAAGGATCGCTCTCCGCGCGCTCATCGCGATCGCGCTGATCCTCTTCCTCGAGCGGTCCTTCACGCCCTTCTCGATGCGCGAGCAAGATCCGATCGTGCTCGCTCTGCATGCGCTCGGGGCGTTCGCCAGCCTCGCTGTCGCGCTCGTGACCGCGAGCGTCATTCGCGGTGGGCCGGCGCCGCATCGAACCTCCGTCCCAAAACTGGAGGCCGCATAGTTCTCGCGTGACGCTCACCGTCCAGGGCGCGACCGAGCGCCTCGTCGAGCACATCTCGGCCATCGTGGTCGGAAAGCGGGAGGTGACCGAGCAGCTGCTCGGGGCGCTTCTCGTCGAGGGTCACGTCCTCCTCGACGACGTGCCAGGAGTGGGGAAGACCACCCTCGCGCGTGCGGTCGCGCGGTCGCTCGACCTCACCTTCCGGCGCATCCAGTGCACGCCGGACCTGGTCCCAAGCGACATCACCGGAGTCTCGATCTACGACCAGCGCGTCGAGGCATTCGAGTACCGGCCCGGCCCGCTCTCCGCGAATGTCGTGCTCGTCGACGAGATCAACCGTGCCACGCCGCGCGCGCAATCGGCGCTCCTCGAGGCGATGCAGGAGCGACAGGTCACCGTCGACGAGACCACGCATCCGCTGCCCGATCCATTCCTGGTCATCGCGACGCAGAATCCGGTGGAGCTCGAGGGCACGTTCCCGCTTCCCGAGGCGCAGCTGGACCGGTTTCTTTTTCTCCTGAACCTCGGCTATCCGGACGCGGATGACGAGGACACCATTTTGAGGATCCACGGCCCGGCCAACGTTCGTGCGGAGACTCTCGAACCGATCCTCAGCCCGACGGAGATCAGAACGCTCCGCGACGAGGTGCGTGCGGTGCGTGTCGGGGACGCCGTGCGTCGCTACGCCGTCGACATCGTCAGAGGGACGCGTCGCATCGACGGCGTCGACCTCGGCGCGAGTCCCCGAGCGGCCCTCGCGCTGTATCGCGCGGCGCAGGCTCATGCCGCGATACGGGGGCGCGCGTACGTCCTGCCCGACGACGTGAAGGCGCAGGCCGTCGCGGTCCTTCGGCACCGCTTGTTCCTGAACGCCGATGCGCAAATGCGCGGACGCACGACGACCGCGATCGTCGCCGAGGTGCTCGCGCGCACTCCGGTCCCCGCGGAGGACGTCGCCGTCTCCGCCGGCTGAACCAAATGGAGACTCATCCGCTCGACGCGCGTACCGGTCGATTCCCGTGGCAAGCCGCTGTGCTCTTCGTCCTCGTCGCGGCGATCAGTCGAGCGCCGGCGCTCATCGTTCTCGCGGTGGGCGCCGTGATCACCTGGCTCGTCGTCGAGATCACCGGGCGCCTCGCGCTCGCGGCCGTGGACGCGCGCGTCACGCTCACACCGGATCGGATCATCGCGGGAGAGCTCCCGGTCGCCACCGTCGAGATCGTCAACCGCAAACCACTGCCGCTCCCGTGGCTCGAAGCGCGTCTCTTTCTCGGCGAGGGCGTCGAGCCTCCCAACCCCTTGCCGGGAACGCCACGCGGGTGGATCGACTGCGGCTTTCCGATGCGCGGTCGCGAGCGCATCGTGGTCCGCCTTCCGGTTCGGGTGCCGGCTCGTGGTGCGTACCGGATCGGCCCGTTGCGTCTGCGCGGCGGCGACTGGCTCGGGTTCACGCAGACGGAGCGCACCATCGCGCTCGCACCGGAGGTCATCGCGTACCCGGCGCCCCTCGCGGTGCGAGATCGCGCGCTCGCGTCGCTTCGTCCTCTCGCCGAGACCGCCACGCGCCGCGGGCTCGTTCCCGATCCGCTCCGCTTCCGCGGCGTCCGTCCGCACCGCCGCGGTGATGCGCGCAAGGAGATCCGCTGGAAGGCGTCGGCGCGCCTCCGCGAGCTGCAGACGAAGCTGTACGAGCCGGCGACGAGCCTCGACTCGATCTTCCTGGTCAACGTCGCTTCATACGAGCAGTACTGGATACAGGCCGACCCCGAAGCCGCGGAGCTCGTCGTCTCCGCGGCCGCGGAGCTCGTGCGTCTCGCGGCGTCGGCCGGCCGGCAGGTCGGCCTGGTCACGAACGGCATCGACAACCTCACGCACGAACGGCCGCGCTCCGCTCTCGGGCGCGGGCCGCGCTCGCTGACTCGGAGCCTCGAGATCCTGGCGCGTCTTGGCCCGTACGCGGTGGGCGCGCCGGAGACGGTCTTCCTCCGCGAGCGCGGGCGCCTGCCGTGGGGCGCGACGCTCGTGATCGTCACCCCGCGGCTCGGCCAGGGCCTCGCCAACGCCGCGGTCGCGCTCCGCCGCGCGCATCACAACGTTCTCATCGTGTCCGTGAGCGAGATACCCGCGGTGCTCGGCGGGCATCTTGTCGTGCACGGCGTGACGCACGATGTCCTGACGCAGCGAGAGCGAAGTGCGGCGGTCTAGCTCCCGCGCGTTTGCGGCGCTTCTCGTGGCACGCGCGGTGATGGAGGCGATCGCGTTCGCATGTCTTCTCGCGATCGTGCATGTGAACGGCGGTCTGGAGCCGCTCTCGTTGACGCCGACGACGCTCGGGATCATCGGGGCGACGCTCGTCCTCGTCGCGGCGCTCCGCGAGACCGGCTCAGAGGCGCGCGGGACCGCGGTGGTGGCCGCCACGCTCGGCGCGGGCGTGTTCCTCGCGGTGATCCTGCCGACCCATCCGCTCGATGTCGTGACGTGGGGCGGCCGGATTATCGGCTTCGTCATCGTCGCGGAGGTTTATCTCTGGCGCGTCGTCTCGCTCGCGCGCGGCGCGGTCCGCTGGAGCGACTCCCGTAATGCCGTGCCGTTCGTTGCGGTGGCCCTCGCCCTCGCTGCCGTCGCGCCCGTCCCCGTCGACCACACGCCGCTCGTGCCGCTCGCGCTCATCTTCGTCGCGGCGTCGGCCGTCGCGCTGTCAGTCGCGCGGTCGGCCGAGGAGCTGTCCCTCACGACGGGGAAGGCGGGTCCGGCTCGGCTCTCGTCCGCGAACTCGGTCGTGTTCGCGTTGGGCGTCGGGGCGCTCATCGCCGCGCTGGCGGCACCGGTGGTCGATCAGGTCCTCCGCGATATCGGTGAAGCGCTCTCTCCGGCCTTCGACGAGCTCATCTTTACGCTGCTGTTGCCGCTCGGCTATCTCGCGGCGCTCGTGTACGGGATCCTCGAACCTTTGCTTCGGCGCTGGAGCTTCTTCTCATCGACGCCGCCCCAAACCGCGCCGGGCGACGACGCGGCCATCCTGCGCGAGATCGAACGGACGCGACCGCTCGTCGTCGGCGGATTCGAGATCGTGATCTTGATCGTCGTCATCCTCGTGGCGCTCGTTCTTTTCGAACGGGCGGTCCGCGAGCGGCGACTCACACTCCCCGAGGGCGCGCAGCTCGAGCGCGCCGCCGCCTCCTCCGGACTCACGCTCGGCGCGACACTTCGTTCTCTCTTCCCGCGACGCGCCGCCGGACGGCACGCGCCGCGCGATGACGGGACGCCCGCAGCCGCCCTGCGGCTCATCTACTGGCGCCTCCTCGCGCTCGCCGACCGCGCGGGGCAGGGCTGGCGCGCGGCGGCGGAGACGCCGTCGGAACACCAGCGTCGCATCACCGGGGCGGATCCGCGCTGGGCCGCGGCGTCACCGATCGTCGCGGCGTTCGAGGATCTGCGTTACGGCGAGCAGGTACCGGACGACGCCACGGTCGTCCGTGCGCGCGACGCGCTCCGAACGGTGGAGGCGGCCGTACGGACGTGATCGCGATCCTCGGCCCGACCGCGTCGGGCAAGAGCGCGCTCGCGATGCGCGTGGCAGAGCGTGTTGGCGGCGAGATCGTCTCGGCCGATTCGCGGCAGGTCTATCGCACGATGGACATCGGGACGGCGAAGCCGACCATCCGAGAACGCGGGCGCATACGCCACCACCTGATCGACGTCGCCGATCCGGGAGAGCGTTATGACGTGCTCCGCTTCCAGCGCGAAGCCATACCGGCACTCGCCGAGATACGCGGGCGCGGGCACGTCGCGCTGGTCGTCGGCGGGACCGGCCTTTACGTCCGCGCGCTGCTCGACGGACTCGACCTCGCGTCGCTCCCGCACGACCCACTGGTGCGCTCGCGTCTGGAATCGGACGACCCCGCGACGCTTCACGACCGCCTTCGCGCGATCGACCCCGATTCGGCGTCGCGGGTCGATGCGCGCAACCGCAGACGACTCGTGCGCTACCTCGAGATCGCCACAATCCTGGGCAGGCCCGTGAGTCGTGCGCGCGGCGCGTCGATTCCCGCCCTGCGGATCGGCCTGCGTCCGCCGCGCGAGATCCTCATCGCGGCGATCGAGCGTCGCGTGCGCGAGATGGTCGACGCCGGGGTGCTCGACGAGACGCGCGCGCTCGTCGAACGCGGAGTCGATCCGCGGCTCCCGAGCATGAGCGCGCACGGCTACGTGCACTGGGCCGCGCATCTCCGTGGCGAGGTCGATCTCGAGACGGCCATAGGGCTCACGGTCCGCGATGTGCGCGCCTATTCTCGTCGCCAGATGACGTGGTTCCGCCGTGACGCAGCGATCCGCTGGTTCGATCCCACCGCGACCGATCCGCTCGAGGACATCGTCGAGGCCGCGGCGTGAAGTTCACGAAGATGCACGGCTGCGGGAACGATTTCGTCGTCCTGGACGGGCCGTTCGACCTCACGGCGGACCGCGTCCGCGAGGTTTGCGACCGGCGGCGCGGGATCGGGGCTGACGGCATCCTCGTTATCGGCGCGCCCCAAGGGCGATCCTGGCCCGTGATGATCCACAACGCGGACGGTTCGCTCGGCGAGTCCTGCGGTAACGGCGCCCGGTGCGTCGCGCGCTATCTCTTCGACCGTCACGGCGGGGACGCGCTCGATCTCGCGTTCCCGGGCGGGACGGTGAGCGCGCGACGGGACGACGCGGGCATTGCGATCACCTTCGCGGCCCCGGGATCGCCCCTGGCGATCAGCTTCAACGGAATGCGTGCGTACCGTGTGAGCTTCGGCAATCCGCACGTCGTGCTGTTCGTCGCCGACCCGGCGACGTCCGATCTCGGCGCCCTCGCGGTCGCGGCCCGCGCGGCGGCGGGCGAAGCGAACGTGGAAATCGCACGCGTCGTCGCGAACGACCTGATCGTGCTGCGGGTCGACGAGCGCGGAGTGGGGGAGACCCTCGCGTGCGGCACCGGCGCGTGCGCGACGGTCGCGGCCGCGGCGTGCGAGCAGCGCATGGCCGATCGGGTCACGGTACGCGTCCCCGGTGGGGATCTCTTCGTCAGCGCCGGATCGCGCACGTTCGAGCTCGCGGGACCCGCCGAGTACGTCTTCGAGGGAGCCGTCTCGTGATCGAGACGCAGACGCCGCCCGAGCGGGCGTACCTCGTCGGCGTCGAGCTTCCGCGCTCGCGTATCGATGGCGAGGACTCGCTCGACGAGCTCGGGTCGCTCGTCGAGGCGGCCGGCGGCATCGTCGCCGGGCGCTCGGTCCAAGCGCGAAGGACGCGGGACCCGAACTCATATGTAGGTAAGGGGAAAGCCGGCGAGATCGGGCGCGAGGTCTCGCGGCTGCGGGCCGACATCGTTGTATGCGACGACGAGCTCAAGCCGTCGCAGCAACGCACGCTAGAGGAGATCACCAACGTGGCAGTCGTCGATCGCTCCGCGGTGATCCTCGACATCTTCGCGCAGCACGCGCGCTCTCGTGAGGGCCGGATCCAGGTGGAGCTCGCGCAGCTGGAATACCGGCTGCCGCGCCTCACCGGTCGCGGCAAGGAGATGTCGCGGCTCGGCGGTGGCATCGGCACGCGAGGCCCGGGCGAATCGAAGCTCGAGAGCGATCGGCAGATCATCCGCAAGCGCATCCAGGACCTGCGGAAGCAGCTGGACGAGGTGGCACGGCAGCGCGAGCGCGCCCGCGGGTCGCGGACTAGCGAGGGTCTCTTTCTCGCGGCGATCGTCGGGTACACCAATGCCGGGAAGTCGACTCTCATGAATGCGCTCGCGGGTTCCGATGTGCTCGTCGCGGATCAGCCGTTCGCGACGCTCGACCCGACGACGCGGCGAGCCGCGTTACCGGGTGGCGCGATGATCCTGCTCTCCGACACCGTCGGGTTCGTGAACAAGCTGCCGCCGACGCTCGTCGCGGCGTTTCGCGCGACGCTCGAGGAACTCGCCGACGCCGACCTGCTCGTCCATGTCGCCGATGTCACGCATCCGAACCTGCACGAGCACATGCGCGTCGTCGACGAGACGCTCAAGTCGCTCGAGTTGGCGGGACGGCCCCGCCTCCTTGTTCTCAATCAGGCCGACCGGTTACGCGGCGAGGAAGGCGAAGCCCTCCGCGAAGCACTGAGCGCGGAGTTTCCCGCCGCCGTGTTCACATCGGCGCTCACAGACGAGGGCCTGGACACACTTCGCACTCGCCTCGGCGAAGCCGCTTCCGCCGGGTGGAAGCACGTGAAGACGACGCTGCCCTACCACGCCGGCGCGCTCGTTCAGCAGATCCGGACGCGCGGCTCGCTCAAAAGCGTCGACTACGAGGAGGCCGGGATCCGCATCGACGCGAGCGTTCCACCCGAGCTTGCCGCGGAAATCCACGCCGCCGTACGCCGCCGGTAGTACTTGGTGCGTAGCCCGCAAAAGGCAGGCAAGCGAGCGTCCCGGATCAAGTCCGCATCGAGCGCGCGCCGACCCCCTTGCTGACACCCTGACGCGACTCCCGCGGGTAGTGCCCACCGCAAGCATGGGCCGCACCCAGGGGAGTGATGATCCGATTTTCACGTGGTCTTCTCGCGAGCGTGCTTGCCCTCGTGGGCCTGCTCGGGTCGGTCGCTTCGCAGCCGGCCGACGGAGCGAGCCTCGATAGCGCCGAGCAGGACCTCGTGGCGCGCATCAATGTCTTCCGCGCAGCCCGAGGTCTTCCGACCCTTGCCGTTTCGGACACCCTCACCTCCTCTGCGAAATGGATGTCGGGCGACATGAGCGCGCGCAACTACTTCGCGCACACCTCGCTTGACGGACGCTCGCCGACGCAGCGCATGGCCGACGCGGGTTATCCCGCCTTCGGCACGTGGACCGGCGAGGATCTGGCCGCCGGCTTCACGGCGACCGCCGACGTCCTCAATGGGTGGATCAACAGTCCCGCGCACTACGCGGTGCTCGTGAACCCGCAGTACCACGCGATCGGCGTCGGCCGGGGTTACGCCTCAGGTTCGACCTACGGGTGGTACTGGGCCGCGGACTTCGGTGGCGTCATCGATGTCGCGCGTGCCGCTCCGGTGTCACGGGCCTCGACGCCCGCCGCGGCGCCACAGTTTCAGACGCAAGTCATACGCCCGGCAGTCGCGTTGCCGCCGGATTCCGGCTACCACGCGAGCTGGAGCGCGCAGAGCGCGGATCCGACCGTCGTCATCGGTGCGACCGCGAAGCTCGTGGTCGCACTCAAGAACACGGGCTCGCGCGGTTGGTACAACGACGGCGCGGGGAAGCAGGTCGTCATCGGAACGAACGACCCCCAGGACGCCGACCGTTCCGAGCTCGCGGGTGACTGGCTCTCAGCGAATCGCGTGACCTCGACGACGACCGACTACGTCGGGCCCGGCGAGGTCGGATGGTTCGAGTTCGCGATTCGCGCGCCGGCCACCGCGGGCGATTACCGGCTCGCGCTCCGCGGCGTCGTGGACGGGGTCAGCTGGCTCGAGGACGACGGCATCTTCTTCACGATCCATGTGTACGCGCCGAAGAGCGGTCGGAGCAGCCTCAGCTTCGTCCGGTGATGATCGGGAGGCCGGGGTCGTTGCCCCATTCCTCCCAGGAGCCGTCGTACGTGCGGACCTCGTCATGACCGAGCGCGGTGAGCACCATGTGCGTGAACGCGGCGCGCACGCCGGCCTGGCAATACGTGATCGTGTGCGTCTCGGGTCCGAAGCCCGCGTTCGTGTAGAACTCCTCGAGCTCGTCCGCATCGCGCAGCGTCCAGTCGTCCTGTAACGCGTCCTTCCAGAGGATGTTCACCGCGCCGGGGATGTGACCCCCGCGCGCCGCGCGCTTCTCGGCGCCGGTGAACTCAGCATCCCGGCGCACGTCGAGCAGCCACGGATCGCCGGAGCGCACGGCCGCGAGCACGTCCTCCTTCGACGCAACGACGCCGTCGCGCGGGCGAGGCGTGAAAACGGTGGACGTGTCGAGGGTCCGCGCGCCGGTCTCGAGCGCCCTGCCTTCGGCGATCCATTTCTGGATGCCGCCCTCCATCACCGCCATGCCGTCGTGACCGAAGCGCCGGAGCGCGAGCCACAACCGGGCGGCGTGGTGCCCGCCCTCGGAGTCGTATCCGACGACCATCGTGTCGTCGCCGATCGCGAGTGGCGCCATCGCACGAGCGAACTCATCCGCCCTTTGGAGCATCCAGCGCGGGTGACCAGACTCCGGTGCGGGAGCGGACAGATCGTCGGCCCAGTTCATGTAGACCGCTCCTGGGATGTGGCCATCGATGTAGCGCGAGCGCATGTCCTCGTCGAAGCTGAACCGGCAGTCGACGATCCGCACGTTCGGATCGCCGACGGCGGACGCGACGCGCTCGGTCGACCAGAAGAGCTCGGCGCGTGGCAGTGTGCTCACGAATCTGACTCTATCCGCGCTAGGCTGTCTCGGCCACGCGTATGAGGAGGGTGCCATGAGGATCTCGTTCGCCTTCGTGATCGCTGTCGCGCTGGTCCTATCCACGACGGCTTCGACCGCCAGCGCCAAGACGGTCGGCGCTCCCCCGGTCCAGTTCGTTCGAGCGAGCCTGGGCACCGGCACCCTGAGCGGTGTCGTCGGTGGCGGCACCTTGACCCTCGCGAAGAATGGCCTTTCGTCTGGCTCCTACGACGATCCTTTTGACAACCCCGATCGTGGCGCGATCTCATACCAGAGCGGTTCCTGGACGTCGACCTGGACGCCCGTCGCGTTCGCGTTCGACGAGCTCGTGGCGTCCTGGAACGCGGCGACGCCCGCGGGGACGTGGATTCGCACGGAAATGCAGGCCGCTGGATCAGGCCGGGAGACCAAGTGGTACACGATGGGCATCTGGGCCTCCGGCGATGGCGACATCCATCGCACGTCCGTCGGCGGACAGGGTGACACTGACGGCTTCATCGCCATCGACACGTTCATCCGCGACAAGAAGGCGCCCGCCCTCGACTCCTACCGTCTTCGCGTGACGCTGTATCGCGCGAGCGGGCGCGCGACCCCGACCGTACGGATGGTCGGCGCGATGACGTCAGCTGCGACGACGTACGCGATCCCGAGTGCCTTCGGCGGCGCCGCCTCGGACAACGCTGTGCCGTCGTACTCGCAGGAGATCCACCGCGGCGAGTTCCCCGAGTACGACAACGGCGGCGAAGCCTGGTGCAGCCCGACCTCGACGGCGATGATCCTCGCGTACTGGGGCACCGGGCCGACCGCGACCGACCTCGCCGCCTTCCCGGGCGCGGGCTACACCGACCCGCAGGTCGATTACGCGGCGCGGTATGTCTACGACTGGCACTACCAGGGCGCGGGCAACTGGCCCGACAACGCGGCCTATGCCGCGCGATTCGGGTTGAACGCGTTCGTGACGCGCCTCCGATCGCTGAGCGAAGCCGAGCTCTTCACCAACGCGGGCATCCCGCTGGTCGCGTCGATCCAGGGCAATCTGCCCGGGTTCTTCTTCAAGAAGACGAGCGGGCACCTTCTGGTCATCCGCGGATTCACCTCGACCGGCGACGTGATCGCGAACGATCCCGCTGTGCCGACCGACGCTGACGTGACGAAGGTCTACGGCCGCGCGGACTTCGAGAACGTGTGGCTCGGCGGATCCGCCGGCATCGTCTACGTGATCTACCCAGCCGGGCGCGCGCTCCCCGCGAACGTTCCGGGGCTGCCCGCGAACTGGTGACCGCCGCGCTCGGATGAAGGGAGCGCGAGGACGACTGGCGCTGGTGTCGGCGAGCGCGGTGCTCGCCGCGGCGTGCATCGGCACGCCGCCGCCTGATGCGACGAACACGCCCGCGCCGAGCGAGGTCGTGAGCACGAGCACGCCCGTGCCCACGCCCACGTTGATCCCGCAGCCGGCCGACGCCCCGGCGGTGAGCTTCACGCGCGCGGACCTCGCGCGCGGAACCTCGAGTGGCGTGACCGGCACCGGACCCTTGATGCTTGCCGCGAGCGGCCTTGTGACCGGCTCGTACGACGATCCGTACGGGCAGTCCGGCATCGGCTACCAGAGCGGCTCCTGGACGAGCGACTGGATTTCCGTCGCCTTCCCGTTCGACGAGCTCGTGGCGTCGTGGAATGCGGACACGCCTGCGGCGACGTGGATCAGGGTCGAGATGCAGGCTCGCGGCGCGGGTCGCGAGACGAAGTTTTACACGATGATGACGTGGGCTTCGGGCGACGCGGATATCCATCGAACTTCGATGACCGGTCAGCGGAGCGCGGACGGCGACGTGAACGTCGACACCTTCAAACGCGCCGACGGCGCAGAGGCACTCGATGCCTATCGCCTTCGCGTGACGCTCTACCAACGCACCGGAAGCACGGCGACGCCGTCCGTTCAGATGCTGTCGGCGATGGTGTCCCGGTCCTTCAAGTACCAGATACCGAGTCCCTTCGAAGGCAGCGCGATCGACCTTCAGGTGCCGTCGTTCTCGCAGGAGGAGCACAAGGGTGAGTTCCCGCAATACGACGGCGGCGGCGAGGCCTGGTGCAGCCCGACCTCGACGGCGATGGTCCTCGGCGCGCTCGGGGCGAGCCCTTCCGATGACGAGCTCGAGAAGTTCCCGGGTCCCGATTACGGCGATCCGCAGGTCGACTTCGCGGCGCGGTACACGTACGACTGGAGCTACAAAGGCGCGGGGAACTGGCCCGCGAACGTGGCCTATGCGACGCACTTCGGTCTCGACGGATTCGTCACGCGCCTTCGCTCGCTCAGCGAGGCGCAGCGTTTCATCGCCGCCAGCATCCCGCTCGTCGCCTCGATCAACGGTGACCTGCCGGGTTTCCTATTCGGGAAAACGAACGGGCATCTTCTGGTCATTCGTGGCTTCGAGGCGAACGGCGACGTGATCGTGAACGACCCCGCGGCGAAGACGAGCGACGACGTGCACAAGATCTACGGCCGTGCGGATTTTGAGCGCGTGTGGCTCGGCGGGTCGGGCGGGATCGTCTACGTCATCTATCCACGGGGAAAGCAGCTGCCGCCGAACGTGCCGGGGCTGCCGCCGAACTGGTGATGCGCGGCGACCTTAGGCGTGCGCTCGCGCTCGTCCGCCGGCGGACCCATCACCAAGCGCCACGCAAGGTGCGTCTCCTCGAGAAGCCGGACTGCGGACTCTGCGCGGAGGCGTATCGCGCGCTCCGCCGCGTCGCGCTCGACCTACCGCTCGACGTGGACCGCGTCGACATCACGAAGGACACCGCGCTCTTCGATCGGTACGCGCTGCGGATCCCCGTCGTCGCGATGGGGGAGCGGGAGCTCGATGCCGCAGGTGTCGACGACCGCGCTCTACGCGCATGGCTTCGCGCGTAGCTCTCGGACCCGGCGCGGTCACGGCGCCGATGCTCGACGAGCGCGAGTTCTTCCTGCCGTCAGCCAAGCGGAAGGCCCTGGGTCTGCCTGGCGAGGCAGCCTGGGTGGCGCGGGAGGCCAAGCGCAAAGCCTCCGCGCGACGCTAAAAGCGGTCGCGCATGGAGAATGCAGCCAGGCAAGCCATGGCACGGGAGCGTCGGCCGGTCCGGTGCCGGAACTGTGGCTACAACTTCACCCCGGTTTCCGGCTTCTGCCCCAATTGCCTGACGCTCCGACCTCTCGGCAGGCGCCTCGGGCTCGTACCGATCGTCGCAGTCCTCGGTCTGGTCGCGCTCGGCGCCGCTGTCTTTGCCGCATCGTCGACTGGGTCGATCGCGCTTCGACCTCCGGCGAGCCAGACGAGCAGGAGCCCGTCTTCGAGCCCCGCGAGCTCGTCGGCGGCCGTCGCGCAGAGCACTTCGCCAACTACGACCGCGAACGCCTCCACGCCGGCGGCGTCAGCCTCGGCCGCCCAATCGGCATCGCCGCCGCCGCCGACGGCCCCGACGGCGAGCGCAACCGCGACGGGAGCGCCTTCGACCCCGACCGCCGGATCGCCATCGCCGACCGCCGTGCTTGGCAGCCAGACCACCCCGACCCCCTCCGGATCGCTGCCGTCCACAGCGACCGCACCCGGAACCGGAACGGGCGGGAGGCGGTACTGATGACCGAATGGCCACGCTCGAAGACGCTGAGGCCGCGCGAAAGGCGCACCAGGACCGCCTCGCGGCGATGGGCGCTCACGCGATCGAGATCCAGCCGCTGAGCGACCTGAGCGGGTACGAGCTGATCGTCCATTTCGCCGAGCCCCCGGCAGCCGGCGTTCCGAGCTCGCTGGTCACGACGAACGCCGGAAGAACCTCGATGGTCCCGATGCGGATGGTGACCGGGGCCGCGTAACGACCTCTCCGTTTCACAACCAAATCAGCACCGACCGGCAACCGGGACCGCGGCTACAGTCGGAGCCAGCGCGTCCCGATATCCGCATGTGAGGGAGTCAATGGGCGTTTATCGAGCTGAATACATCTGGATCGACGGCACCCAGCCAACGCAAAAGCTGCGCTCAAAGACAAAGATCGTCCCGGACGGCGAGAAGCCGCCGATCTGGGGCTTCGATGGCTCGAGCACGCAGCAGGCGACCGGCGACAAGTCCGACTGCGTGCTGCAGCCCGTGTTCGTGTGCCCGGACCCGATCCGCGGCGGCGACGACAAGCTCGTTCTCTGCGAGGTCATGCTGGTCAACGGCCAGCCTCACAAGACGAACATGCGCCGCGCGAACGCCGAGATGGCGGAGCGCTTCAAGAAGTTCGACACGTGGTTCGGCATCGAGCAGGAGTACACGTTCTTCGAGGGCTCGCGGCCGCTCGGTTTCCCGGACATCGGATTTCCGGCGCCACAGGGTGGCTACTACTGCGGTGTCGGCGCCGATGAGGTCTTCGGGCGTGACGTCGTCGAGGCGCATCTCGATGCATGCCTCAAGGCCGGCCTGAAGATCTCCGGCATCAACGCTGAAGTCATGCCGGGACAGTGGGAGTTCCAGGTCGGGCCGGTGAACGCACCCGAGATCGGCGACCAGCTCTGGGTCGCGCGCTGGCTCCTCTACCGAGTGGGGGAGGACTACGGCGTGAGCGCGACGCTCTACCCGAAGCCGGTCCGCGGCGACTGGAACGGCGCCGGTGCGCACACGAACTTCTCGACGAACGAGATGCGTGAGAACTACGACGCATGCGTCGCTGCGGCCGAGGCGCTCGGCACGAGGCACGACCTGCACATCGCGAACTACGGGTTCGGCATCGAGGAGCGGCTCACGGGTTTGCACGAGACCTGTTCCTACAAAGAGTTCCGCTACGGCGTGAGCGACCGCGGCGCATCCGTGCGCATCCCGTGGCAGGTCGCAAAGGATCGCAAGGGTTACATCGAGGACCGCCGTCCGAACGCCAACAGCGATCCGTACGTCACCACGCGTCTCATCATCGAAACGGTGTGCGGCGCAGAAGAGGCGAGCACGTCGCGCAACGGCAACCGACCCGCTCGCGCCGCGAAGATCGCGAGCACCGGGCGAAAGGTGGCCGCGCGGGTTTAGCCGCGAAAGCGTCCCTCATAATCGCGGCGATGCGACGGTGGTCCGCCCTCGCTCTCGCCGTGGTCGTGCTCGGAGCCTGCACGGCGCCCGCTGCGACGCCGAGCGCGTCGCCGACCGCGAGCGTTAGCAGCGAGACAGCGAGTCCTACGCCGGCGGCGACCGTCGAGCCGACGGCGACGACCCTCGTCCGCACGCCCGACCCGATCCCCACCGGGTCTCCGCAGGCATTCGCCCCGCCGATCCGCGTCGCGTCGCAGGTGTTCTCGATCGCGACGGCCGCACCCCTGATCGAAGTGGTGGGGCCGTTCCGCACGAATGCGGAGACGGAGCTGCGGTCGTGGGTGCCGTACCTTCTGGACGGGCTCGACACCTACCGTCGCGACTCGACGACGTCTTCAAGCGCTGCCCTGTTCGACTCGCTCTACGTTCCGGGACCCTACGCCGAGCTGATCCGGCAGTCCCTCCGCGGCGCCTTGGCGGCAGGGCCCGGCGAGCAGCGCAAATTCGAGGTCGGGCAGCTCGCGATCGAGCACATGTACGCGAAGCCGTGGGGCCGGGTCGCGTACATCGACGCCAATCTGACGTTCACCGATCGCATCACCGCCGCCAACGGGACGACGACCAGCGCCCAACACACGCAGCAAGCGCGCTTCGCCAACCAGGGGCACGGGATGTACAAGGTCATCGACGGGTACGACGCGACGCTTGGCCGGTGGGTCGACGGCGAGCAGCCGCGCTGGTCGGCGCTCGCGCTCGAGGCTGAGGCCACACAGATGGGCTGGTTCTTTCAGCGCGAGAGCTACGTGCCGGGCGAACAGTATCCGCACGCCGCGCCCCCCGGAGGCCGATTCCTCGTTACCGCGTTCGACAGCGCCTGGAACGATTCGCTGACCGCGCTCGACGCGAGCTACGCCAAGAAGGAGTTCACGACGCGACGCTTCGACGATCTCACCGTCCGGATCTCTCGGTTCGAGCCGGCAACGTTCCTCGGAGACGGGGTCGTCACCGTGGTCGTCAACGCGAAGCTCGTGACCGCCGCGCCTGGCGCGGCGGAGCGCTCCACCTCGGTCACGCGGACGCTGCGTTTGTACCGCCTCACGCGCGATGGGTTGTTCGCGAACTGGCTGGTCGTCGACGAGCAGGGCGCGAACGGCGCGTGGCTGTCGGGCGGCAACCTCGAGCTCGCGGAGATCGACCAGGACCGCGGCTGATATGCCGCCGATGCCGGCGGTCGCCGGCAGGGTAGCGAGAGTGATCACAGGCGACTCGCTTGATCTCGAAGCGTCCCTCTCGCGCGCGTATATCGATCACGCGGGTCAATGCGGGGTTCGGATCGGTTGCGCCCGCTCCTCCGTCACTGAGACGCTCTGCAATGGCGGCGCTGTCCGGCGGGTCGCAAGGAACGAGCCGAACACGATGAGCACGAAGCCGATCGCGATGCCCGCGGTGAAGGGCTCGTGCAGCAACGCGACACCGAACGCGAGCGCGACCGCGGGGTTGACGTACGTGATCACGGTGGCGCGGGGCGCTCCCACCTCGGTGATCAACGCGAAGAACAAGACGAACGCGAGGGCGGTGCAGACCACACCGAGCACGGCGACAGCGAACACCACCTGCGGCGACGGAACTGTCGTTGGCAATTGCGTCAGGGCGAACGGGGCGTAGACAAGCACCGTGATCCCGAGGGACGCCGCGACGACCCCTAGCGATGGAAGGGCGCCGAGCTTCCGCTCGATGATCATCGGCCCGACGGCATAGCCCCCT
>DATCPK010000084.1:0-13228 GCA_036570125.1 Candidatus Limnocylindria bacterium | reverse complement strand
GCCTCGTACCGACCGTGCCCGGCGCCCTCGTCGCGAGCGCGATCCAGGGACTCAGCTTCGCGTGCTTCGGGATCCTGTGGGTGACCGCGCTGCAGGTGCACGTGCCGAGGCGCCTCCTGGGCCGTGTCACGAGCGTGGATTACTTCGGCGGAACGCTGCTCGCTCCGGTCGCTCCTATCGGTGCGGCTTTTCTTGCCCAGAGCCAGGGACCGGCGTTCGTGTTCGTCGTTGCCGGGGCGATCACGGTCGTCCTGACGCTTGCCGCGCTCGTCCTGCCATCCATCCGGGATCTGGAATGAATCGTGCGAGATACCGCGTCGCGCTACGATTGCCTTGACGCCGGGACCGGCCCGCAGCCGGCCTGGACGGAGGTTCGAAGTGAGCGATCAGTACGGCGGCACATCGACGCCGGCCCCCAAGAAAGTCACCGTCCCCGACCTCGTCGCGATGAAGCGCGATGGCAAGCGCATCACGATGATGACCGCATACGACGCGGCATTCGCGCGCCTCGTCGATCACGCCGGCATCGACGTCATCCTCGTCGGCGATTCGCTGGGCATGGTCGTTCTCGGCTATCCAACGACCGTTCCCGTCACGATGGACGACATGGTCCGCCACGCCGCCGCGGTCTCGCGCGGCGCAACACGGCCGCTCCTCATCGGCGATATGCCGTTCGGCTCGTACCAGGCGAGTCCGTCCGACGCGCTCCGCAACGCCGCGCGCTTCCTGAAGGAAGCGGGCATGGACGCGATCAAGGTGGAGGGCGGTGCCGAGGTCGTCGAGACCGTGCGCAGCCTCACCGCGAACGGGATCGCGGTCATGGCGCACGTCGGTCTCACGCCGTAGCGCGTCGCGCAGCTCGGCGGCTTCAAGGTGCAGGCGAAGACCGCGCGCGCCGCGCGGCGCCTCATCGACGATGCGCTCGCACTCGAGGACGCCGGCGCCTTCTCGATCGTGCTCGAGAGCGTTCCGGCGCCGGTCGCGGCACTCGCGACGCAGCGCCTCACGATCCCGACGATCGGCATCGGCGCGGGCGTGGACTGCGACGGCCAGGTGCTCGTGTTGCACGACGTGCTCGGGCTCTACGGCGACTTCAAGCCGAAGTTCGCGAAGCGCTACGCCGACATCGGCGCTGCGGTGACGACCGCGCTCCAGGAATTCGACCGCGAGGTCCGCGACGGTTCGTTCCCGACCGCCGAACACAGCTTCACGATGAAAGAGAGCGAGCTGCTCTCACTGCAGCGGAGCCTGGCGCAGCTGAAAGCCATCTAGTGCGCGTCGCGATCCTGGGCATGGGCGCGATCGGCCATGTCGTCGCTCGCGCTCTCGATGGGCGCGCTGAGCTCGTGAAGGTCGATCGCACCAGATCGCCACTTCGTGAGGGCGAAACTCCAGTCGATGCGGCGATCGTGACGACAAAGACCCTCGGCACCGCGTGGGCCGCGGAGATCGCGTCGAAGATCCTCATGCCGGATGGCGTGGCGCTCACCATCCAGAACGGCCTCGGTAACTACGAGGAGCTCGTCGAGCACGTGGGACGCGAGCGCGCGGCCGTCGGCGTGATCTACGTCGGTGCGCAGATGGTGAACGGCGAGCTTCGCGCGACAGGCGCAGGCAAGGTCGAGCTCGGCCGTCCGGTGGCCACGCGATCTCGGATGAAGCTCGACGAGCTTGGGCGCCTTCTCCGCGAGGGCGGCATGGAGGTGACCGTGGTCGACGACGCGTGGCCGGCGGTGTGGCGCAAGGTCGTGACGAACGCGGCGGTCAATCCGCTCACGGCGCTCATCCGTAGCACGAACGCGGATCTTCTCGCCGACGCACCCGCCTCGCGCGTCGCGGACTGCATCGCCCGCGAGGTCGCGCGCGTCGCTACGGCCTCGGGCGTGCGCATCGGCGAAGACGAGGCGGTGAAGCAGTGGCGCGCGATGGCGGCGCTTACCGGCGTCAACCGCTCGTCGATGCTTCAGGACGTCGAGGCGGGGCGGCCGACAGAGATCGAGGCCATCTCGGGGGCCGTCGCCCGTGAGGGCGAGCGCCGCGGGGTCGCGGCCCCGCTCAATCAGGCGATGACGCTGCTCGTGTCGTCGCTTCCCCGGCCATAAAGATCCGCGGGGCGCTCCTCTACCTGCTCGCGGCGATCGCCGCGCTGCTCGCGGGTTACGGTGCGAGCTACGGCGTTCGACCCTCGAATCTCGTATTCGTGGCCGGCGTCGTCATTCTGGCGCTCGTCGCGCTCGTCGAAGTTGTGAGTCTTCGACGGATGCTGGCGGTGCCGATCGCTATCACGGTCAGCAGCTTGTTCTTCTTCGTCATCGGTTATCCGACGCTGTCGCTTCCGATCTGTCCGCCGGTCCCCGGGCCGGTCGCTTGTGCCGGAGAAGGCGCGCGTGACCGGACTCTCTGGGCACTCGGCGCCTTTGTCGTTGGCGCAGTCCTGACCCTTGTCCTCGCAGTCTTTCCGCGGCGCGAGGAACCTTCCTGAAGCGCGGGCGTTACAAGGTCATGCGCGTCTGGTTGCCTCTCGTGCTTGTGCTCGCCGCCTGCGGGGGCGCGGTCGGCTCGCCCGGGCCGTCGTCGACGCTCCCGCCCGAGGCACGCGGCGCGCTCGAGCAGATCTACGTCGACGGTCACGCGTACACGCTCGACGTCGACCTCTATCGCGACCTCATGCCGGGTCCGGCTCCGACGCCGAAGCGCGGCGTGGGCGGAACGATCTTTCTGACGCCCGACACCGGGAGCGACCCGCCGACCGGGATGCGCGCCGACAGGACGTGGCTGGTGAGCGGCACCGATATTTGGGAGGCCGTACCGCACCCGCTCCAGACGTTCGCAGTGGACCGTCAACACCACCTCGCGCTCAGCGTCTTTGACGGACCGACGTGGGACGCCGGTGCGAAGGTCGATGTCGTGCTTCAGTTCAGCACGTCGAGTGGCATCTACTTCATCCAGCACCGTGGCGCGCAGGTCGTCGGCGCCCTCTAGCCGGCAAAGCCGGCTCTCTTCTCGCAGGGGGCTCCGCCCCCTTCCACCCCCGGTCTAGCGCGTAAAGCGCCGCCCGATCAGAAGCGAGCCGACCGACATCCCGACGAACGCGATCCCGATCCAATTGAACGCGGTCGCGAGGCCGACTCCCTCAGCGAGAAAACCGAAGAGCGGTGCGCCGATCCCGCCGACGTGCGCGTTCACCAGGTAATAGGCACCGAGCACGGTCGCGCGACGGCCGGCGGGCGCGCTGTCCATGACGAGCGTCTCCGTCACCGTCGAGCGCATCGACCACAGGAGTCCGAACACGACGAGTGTGACGAGAAGCCACTCGTTCGGGACGACCGTGACTGCGTAGACCGCGGGTCCCATGAGCGCGAGGCCGCCGAGCATCACGCGTCTTCGTCCGAAGCGGTCTGAAAGCCAGCCCCCGAGTGGCGCGCCGATGACACCGACGAGCTGCGGCACGCCGAAGAAGACCGCGGCGAGCGCCGGCGACAGGCCGCGCGCGTCGACGAGGTACAGCGCGAGGAACGCGAGGAGTGCGGCGATGCCGAACTGGAAGGCGATCGAGATCGAGACGACCGGCCCGACGTCGCGGAAGACTCGTCCGATCTCGCGGAAGGCCGCGAACCGATCGCCATTTGGCGCGGTGCGCTCCTGGGCGCGCGGTGCGACGAACCAGAGGAGCGCGCCGAACACGATCGGTGCGATCGCGAACCAGATGTACGGAGTGCGCCACGTGCCCGTCGTCGTCGCGAGCAATCCGGCGAGGGCAGGCGCCGCGAAGAATGAGAGATGGCCGCCCGTGATGTGGATGCCCATGGCCGTGCCGCGCACTCGCGGCGAGAACGTGCGCGCGATCAGCGCCGCGGCCGGGCCGTGGTACGAGCCCGAAACGATCCCGAGCAGCACCAGGAGCGCGAGCAGCTGCCAGTACGAGCCTGCCGTTGCGAGCGCCACGCTCGCGGCGCCCATGAGGAACAGTCCGCCGACGATCACGACCCGCGAACCGATGCGGTCGGCGAGCATGCCCCAGGGCGCGTTCGCGAGCCCCGCCGCGATCGAGAACGCCGACACGGCGAATCCGCTCTCCGCATAGCTCAGCGCGAACGCGTCGCGGATCAGCGGCAGCAGCGGATTGAGAAGCGAGTTGGTGACGTGATGAGAGAAATGCGCGGCCGTGATGGTTCCGAGGAGGGCCTGGCCGCGCTGCTCCTTGAGCGAGAGCTCCTCGACCGCGGGCTCGGCCGGAACGGCCATGCCTTCCTCGGCGATCGTGGTCACGCGAGGTCCTCGAGCGCTACGCCGAGGAGCACGTTGTCGATAAGCCGCGCCTTGCCGACCCGCGCCGCCACCGAGATGACCGCGCGATCGGCGGGGCGGTCGAGCTCCTGCAGGGTCAGCGGGTCGGCCACGGAGACATATTCGAGCGCAACGCCGGGCGCTGCCGTGTCGCGCCGGACGCGGTCGCGCAGCTTCGCCGGGTCGCGCTCGCCACGCGACCACGCCTCTTTCGCGGCGACGAGAGCGCGCGAGAGCGCGAGCGCCGTCTGGTGGTCGTTCGCCGAGAGGTAGCGGTTGCGCGAGCTCATCGCGAGACCGTCGGGGTCGCGCACGGTCGGGCACCCTGCGACGCGCACGCCGAGGCGCAGGTCGCGGCTCATGGTCTGGATCACGCGGAGCTGCTGAAAGTCCTTCTGTCCGAAGTACGCCACGTCCGGCTGAACGATCGCGAAGAGCTTCGTCACCACGGTCGCGACCCCGACGAAGTGTCCCGGCCGCGCGGCGCCCTCGAGGCGCTCCGCGATGGGACCGGGCTGCACCCGCGTCGCATCTCCGGCCGGGTACATCTCCTCGACGCTGGGCGCGAAGATCATCGCCGCGCCGAGCTTCTCGCACACCGCGAGGTCGGCCGATTCATCACGCGGGTATGCGGCGAAATCCTCCCGCGGACCGAACTGGGTCGGATTCACGAAGATCGAGACGGCCGCGAGGTCGTTCTCGGCCACGGCGCGCTCGAGGAGCGACGCGTGCCCGGCATGCAGCGCGCCCATCGTCGGAACGAGCCCGACCGTGGCGTTCGCTGATGATGACCGGAACGCGCGAGCCTCCTTGACGGAGCGAAGGACCTTCAACGAGCGGGAGTATCGACCGCCGCGTTTCGTTTCGCCTGATACGACGCGATCGTCGCCATCGGTGGCCGCTCGACGTCGAGAATGTCGTGCATCTCGAGATGAAGCTTCCCGCCGCTCGCGGCGATGAGCTTCATGGTGAAATTCGCTTCCTCCAGAAGGTTGGTGCCGTGCGCCTCGCCGATCCGCTTGATCGCGACCTGAAGGACCTCGAAGCTCATCTTGGACAGGTTGTAGAGCGACTGGTTGCGGTGGATCCGCTGTTTCATGTCGACCTGGCCGATGGCGCCCAGACCCGCTCGCTGCAGCGTGTCGACGAGCAGCCCCGTCTCCACACCGTACCCGGTGAAGAACGGGAGCTGCTCGAGCAAAGATCGACGGCCCGCCTGCTCTCCGGAAAGCGGCTGCACGATGCCCGATAGCTCCGGAAAGAAGAGATTGAGGATCGGGCGCGCCGCGAGCTCGGTCACGCGGCCGCCGCCGGTCGCCTGCAGCTCGTCACCGATGTGCAGCGGCCGCTGGTAGAACGCCTTCACGAACTGAAGGTCGGGCCGCATGAGCAAAGGGCCGACGTTCCCGTACACGAACTTCGGGTGCGCGCTCGTGACGTCGGTGTCGATCCACACGACGATGTCGCCGGTGAGGACGTGCAGGCTCTTCCATAACGCCTCGCCCTTCCCGCGGTAGCTGCCGGTCTCGGGAAGGATTTCGTCGTGGATAAAGACGGGCACGCCCTCTTCTCTGGCGATCTCACGCGTACGATCGTCGGAGCGCGAGTCGATGACGACGAGCTCGTCGACGAGCGGGAAGCGCTCGACGAGGCGCGAACGGATCGCGCGGATGACCTTGCGAATCGTCGCCTCTTCATTGAGCGTCGGAAGTCCGACGGAGATGCGGAGGTTCTGCCGCTCTTTCGCGTCGACCAGCCGACGAAGGTCGGCGAATTCCGTGGAGCTGAACGTGTTCTCGGCGAACCATTTGTCGACGATCTCGCCGAGAACGCGACTGCGTTCCGCGCGCTCGGGCGGAAGGCGGGTCCGCTCGACGAACATCGGCGAGGCGAGAGGGGCACTCGTGCGCACGACCAGCGCATTGCGCGCGTCCGCGATGATTCTCTGGCCGACCGGACCGAGTGGATCGCGGGCGCCTTCACGACCGGTCGCGCCGAACACGATCGCGTCGTGCTCGGCGAGCTCGTCCTCGATCACCTTTGCCGGATCGCCCGAGCGCGTGACGAGCCGTTCGACGCGCTCGTCGTACGCACGTTCGCCAAGCAGCTGGTAGAGCGTCTGGGCCTTTCGCCCGCCGTCGCGCTCGGTGACGTGCAGCAGCGTCACCGCGCCTCCCTGCTTCTTCGCCAGGGCGATCCCGAGGCGCGCCGCGAGCTGGGCGTAGCGGCCGCCACGGACGGGGACGAGGATGCGTTTCGAGCGCGCCGGCCGGCCCTTCACCACCGCGAGATCGCAGGGCGGCTGGCGCAGGATCGCCTCGATCGTCGTCCCGAGGAGGTCCCATCCGGGCCGGCGCCAGCCCACGAGGAGCAGGTCCGGCCGCTCGGTCGCGCAGGCCTCGCGGATCGCGTCCCATCCGACGCGGGCCACGGTGACAAGGCTGCGCATGTGTCGTCCGGGCACCTCGCTGGCGAGGGCGTCGAGCGCGCGGCGCCGCGCGCGCGCCTCGGGCTGTGCCGACGCGAGCGTGGCGTCGCCCGTGACCTCGATCGCCGACGCGAGGACGACCTCGCCGTCCCCGGCGAGCGCGGCGGCCGTCTCGAGCAGGCCGCCCTCGCGCTCGGGATCGCTGATCGCGACAAGGACCTTCATGCGGTCTCGTTGAGCACGAGCGGGACCACGCGTTCGGCGAGGACTCTCGACCACGACAGCGCGCGCACCCGCGACCGAAACCGCGGACCTGGTTGCCCGAGAGACCGCTCGATGGCATCGGCGATCACCTCGCCCGACGCGTCCGGCGGCACATACGTCGCCGCGTCACCGGCGAGCGCGCGTAGGGTGGGGAGGTCGCTGCACACGATCGGAAGGCGATGGAGCGCGGCTTCGAGCAGCGGGATGCCGAAACCTTCGCTCTGGCTCGGCAGCACGAGCGCGTCGGAAAGGGCGTACAGGTCCGCGATCACGCGATACGGCGCTTTCAAGCCGAGCGCGTAGAGCAGATGGACGCCGTCGACGTCCTTCGCGAGCGCGGTCAATTCGTCGAGATAGCGCGCGTTCCCCGCGTTGTGCGGTCCGGGCGGACCCGTCACCACCAGCATCGCGTCGCGACCACGCCCGCGGAGCGCCGCCGTCGCCGCGATCGCGGCCTCGATGCGCTTCCGTCTAGTGAGGCGCGCCGGAAGGACGAGGAGCGGATCGGCGCGGTAGAGGTCGAGGCGCTCCGCGAGCCGCACCCCCGCGGTGGATAGGCCGAGCGCGGCGCCGATGTCCACGCCGTTGGGCACCACCGCAACGGCCTCGCGCTTCAGGCCCGCGAGCGCGGCGAGCTGATCCGCTCGTTCGTCGGACACGGCGACGTAGCGGATTCCGGGATGCGCCCTGGCGATGAGACCCCACGGATCGCCGGGATGTCGTTCGTTCGCGTACTGCGGGTCGGACCAGGCGAGGTCGTGCGTCCACGCGATGAGCACGCCGGGACGCTCGCGCGCGAGCCGCACCAGCGCCTCCGTCAGCGCGAGGTCCTTGTGCATCGTCATGACGTTGTGCACGACGACGCGATCCGCTTTTGTGAATATCGGCCGCAGCTTGCGCACCAGGCGCTCCACCAGCGCGTCGTGCGCCTTGGTGCGCTCGCCCTGAGCGAGAGAGCGGAAATCGCGGAGCACCGTTTCGTTACGCGAATCGACCTCCGGGATGCGCGCGAGCTTCACGCCCTTCGGCGCACGGCCTCGGCCGGCGACGATCGTGACATCGGCGCCCGCATCGCGGAGCGCGTTCGCGTGGGCGCCCATGACCTGCTCGACACCGCCGAGGACCGAGGGAGCGGTGTAGTGGACGAGGACGACGCGCGGACGCCGGCGCGTCACGCGGTGGCAGCCGCCCTGGTAACTCGGCCGCGACCGCCGGCGATGCGGTCGCCCCGCTGGTTCCGCCGGACGCGGAACGTGACGCGCGAGTCGAAGATGCGCATGTCCCGAACGTCGACGCGATCGAGCCACGCCGGAAGCGCCGGGTCGAGCAGCAGGCGCTGCGTGTTCAGGTCCGGCTGCATCCCGAGGAGCGCGCGCAGGCAGAGGAAGACCATCCCCGCGGACCACGCCTGGGGGATGCACGACACCAGGTAGTCGGCAGGTCGCGACGAGAACCGCAGGTCGCGTTGAAAGCCGCACCACAGCTCGGGGAGCTGCGCGTTCGGGAAGCGGCGGCCCGCCTCCATCAGCGCGCCGACCACCTCGGCCGCCTCCTCGCGCTGGCCGTATCGCGCGAAGCCCTGGACGATGAGCGAGTTGTCGTGCGGCCACACCGATCCGTTGTGGTAGCTCATCGGGTTGTAGGTCGGGTACTTGCTCGAGAGCGTTCGGATTCCCCAGCCGGTGTACATGTCGAGCTCCATCAGCCGCCTCGTCACCGCGGCGCCGCGCTCGGGGCTCGCGATCCCGCACCAGAGCGCATGGCCGGCGTTGCTCGTCACGGCAGGCACCTGCTTCTTGTCGCCGTCGAGCGCCTGCGCGTAGCACTGCTCTGCTTCCATCCAGAAGTCGCGCTCGAAGCGCGTCTGGAGCTCCTTCGCCTCGCCGCGCAGACGGTCCGCGCGCGTCTTGTCGCCGTCGATCTCGTAGAGGTCGGCCACGCCCATCTTCGCCGCGTACACGTAGGCCTGCACCTCGACGAGCGCGGCCGGGAGCTTCGACCATTTCCCATCCGGATCGGAGAGCGACTGCGCCGAGTCCTTCCAGCCCTGACTACGCATCTCGCCGGGCCGGTGGCCGTACTCGACGTACCCGTCCTTGTCGGGATCGCCGTACGTGTCGCACCAGGTGAGCGCGCGCTCCGCCGCCGGAAGCAGATCGCGCCAGAGCGCGCGATCGGCGGTCCACTTCACGGCCTCCGCGAACACGAGCGCGAAGAGCGGCGTCGCGTCGACAGACCCGTAGTACGGGTGATGCGGCACCTCGCCCAGTCGCGCGAGCTCGCCGCGACGGAGCTCGTGAAAGATCTTCCCCGGCTCCTCCTCGGTGAAGTCGTCGACCTTGTGACCCTGATAGCTCGCGAGGAGGCGGAGCGTCCCGCGCGCGATGTCGGGGTTCCATCCGAGCGTCTGGTACGCCGAGATGAGGCCGTCGCGGCCGAACGGCACCGCGTACCACGGGATGCCGGCGGTCGGATAGGGGCCGCTCGGGTGGAACTCGAGGAGCGCGCGCAGGTCGAGCGCGCTTCGCGTGATGAGGCCCTCGTCGAGCACCTCGGAGCTCGTCGTGTAGCGGGAGCACGAACGAAGAAATCGACGGTAGCGCGCGTTCAGCGCGTCGATCGCGTCGTCGAAGCGGTCGGGCGACGCAGCCGGCGCGGCGCCGTCCTCGCGCGGAATCGCGGCGAGCTCCAGCTGAAGGAACTGCTGCGGCCCGAGCGTCCGCGTCACGCGAAAGATGTTTCCGGCGATCGCGTCCGGGGCCGGGCGCAGGGTGATCTCGGTCGTGCGCCGGACGCTGTCCCGGCCGACGCGCTCGAAGATGAGACCGCCCTCGCGCGGGCCACGCGTCGACGCGAGCGGGGCAAGACTCAGGTCGCGGTAGGCGCGGACGGCGAACATGTCGCGGAACGCGGCCTCGAACTCGAGCTCGACGACGACGTCGACGGGATGCGCGTTCGCGTTGAGGACGCCGATGCGCTCGCGCAGTCCATCCGCGAGAAAACGCGTGCGGCGGATCGAGAGCGTGTCGGCCGCATGCCGCGCCGTTCCGAGGACGGCTCCTTCTGAATGCATGAGCTGGAAGGTCGCGACGTAGTTCTGCTCGGTGTTCCTCGAAAGCAGGATCGGCCGCGATCCGTTCACGCGAAGCGCGTAGCCCGAGAGGTACTGCGTGTCGTGGTAGTAGAGGCCGAGCGGGCTCATCGCGCCGAGCGGTAGGCCGCCGTCATCCTCGGTGACGAGGACGAGCTGGTCCTCCTTTAAGGAGGCTGTCAGGCCCAGCGCTCCAACAGGTACGGCTTCGTCTGCTCGAAGATCAGCGCCTGCTGGTCGACGACCCGCTCGGCGCCCTCCTGATCGAGCCCCTGCACCTCGCCTATCAGCGCCGCGACGCGCCCGAAATAGAGCGGAAGCAGCGCACGCGCGAGAGCCTCGGTGTCGTCGCGCGTCTTCGCCGCCGCGACGATCTCGTACACGGCCTTGGCCCAGAACCGGCCGCCGATCGCGCTCGCGTTGCCTGTCTCGGCGGCCTTTCGGGCGACGTCGCATGTGTTGGCCGAAAGGATCTCGTCCCAAGCCTCGTCCTGCTCCGCGGCGCCGATCTTGAACTTCTCGACGAGCACCCGCACGCTCGCGTTCACCGCCTCGGGCTCGACCGGTGAGATCTCACCGATCACCGGGACCTCGCGTGAGCCTGTCACAGACAGCCATTTGTCGGCGTTCTTTCGCGCGAGCGTGAGCAGCGTTCCCACGACCTGGGTGAACATCGGCCCGAGGTCGGCGCCGGGGTCCTTCGGATCGTGGATCTTCGCGCCGAGGAACGCCTGCGCGACGCGGACGTCCCGCGCAAGGGCGGTCGTCGTCATGAAGATGTCGATGCCGAACTTCGCCACGTCGGTGTCCCACACCGGCTCGGCGAGGAAGACCTTCGCGAGGTCAGCGCCGAAACCGAACTCGCCGCCGATCGGCTGTCGCACGCGCGCGCCGTAGAGCGCGCGGGTGAGCGGGTACGCGATCGTGTTGGTGATCGTCCCGTCGTGCTTGTGCCTCGCGTAAAGCGGGGTCACGTAATCCGCTTCGCCGCGGACGATCGGACCGATGAGGCGCGCGATCCACTCGGGCGTGATGCTGCGGAGATCACTGTCGACGACGGCGCACGCCTTCGCGTCGAGCATCGTCACCGCCTCGAAGATCGCGCGGAAGGCTGAGCCCTTCCCCGACTTTCCCTGATAGCGGCCGGCAATGGTCGGTATGCCGTCACCCGACGCGCGCACCCGATCGGACGTCCCGTCGTTGGATCCGCCGTCCGCGTTCACGATGACGGCGCGCATGTCCGGAAAATTGCGGCGCAGGCCTTCGGACGCCGCCTGGGTCACGTGGCCGATCGTCGCGGCGTTACGGAAGCTCGGGATGCCGACGACGAGGTCGGCGCGCCGCTGCGTGCGGAGCGCCTCGCGCATGTCGTCCGCGAGCGCAGAAGTCATAGGCACAGCTTGACTACGATACGGAGACTTGATCGAGGCCGTCGACCAATTCGTCCTTCCCCTCATCGACTCGTTGTACGGTCGTTTCGGGTACGTGGGCGTGGTCATCGCCATGGCCATCGAAAGCGCCGCGATCCCGATCCCGTCCGAGCTGATCCTGCCGTTCGCCGGCTGGACCGTTTCGCGGGGGATCGTCGAGCCCCTGACCGGCGGGCCCTGGACCTACTGGGGCGCCGTGCTCGCCGGGGTCATCGGAAACACGGCTGGCTCGCTCGTCAGCTATGCCATCGGGGCGTTCGGCGGTCGCCCCCTCCTCGAGCGCTACGGGAAGTACGTCCTCATCAGCACCCACGATCTGGACACCGCGGACCGCTGGTTCGCCCGCTGGGGTGACCTGACAGTTTTCTTCTCTCGGATGCTCCCGATCGTCCGCACGTTCATCTCTGTGCCCGCCGGGATCGCCCACATGCCGCTCTGGCGCTTTCTCATCTTCTCGGTTGCCGGAGCGATCCCGTGGGTGATGCTCCTCGTCTGGGCAGGGATGATCCTCGGCGATAACTGGCAGGACCTGAAGCATCAGCTGCGCGGCCTCGACTACATCGTGGTCGGCCTCGTCGTTCTAGGCATCGCGCTGTTCGTGTGGCGCCACCTCCGTTCGCGTTGAACGATTTCCTGAACGCGCTCGGCAACTTCGACACCCAGCTCTACCTCGCCATCGCCGAGCAGCGGAACATCGTCACGTCGGTCATCGCGGTCGCGCTCACCTATCTGAACTGGAACGGCTTCTTCTGGTGGATCCTCGCGTTCCTTCTCCTTCGCTCGCGCGGCTTCAATCGGCGCGGCTTCGCCGCGACGGCGACGGTCGTCTTCGGAATGATCGACGCGTGGGCGATCGACGAGCTGATCAAGCTCGTCGTGCGGCGGCCGCGGCCGTTCGAGGCGCTCGCGAATGCCCCCAGCGCGCTGCCCGCTCCGGAGACCGTGGTCGCGCACCCGTCGTCGTACTCGTTCCCATCCGGCGATGCCGCGCTCGCGATGGGCGCGGCGGTCGCCTTCGCGTACGTCACTCCGAAATACCGCGTACCGATCCTCCTGCTCGGGATCTCGTGCGCGCTCGCGCGCGTCGTCGTCGGCGTGCACTACCCATTCGACGTGCTCGGCGGCATGACCGTCGGGATCGTCTCGGGCCTGCTCGCGCCGCAGGCGATCGCGGTGCTGCGGCGGCGTCTGCGGTGGCACGCGTTCGTCATCCCGCACACCCACTGGGACCGCGAGTGGTACGAGCGCTTCGAGGGGTACCGCGCGCGCCTCCTTCCGATGGTCTCGCGCCTTCTCGACCTGCTCGAGCGCGATCCGGACTTCCGTTCGTTCACCTTCGACGGCCAGACCATCGCGATCCAGGACTATCTCGAGAAACGGCCGGAGGACGTGCCCCGGGTCCAGGCGCTCGTGCGATCGGATCGCCTGCTCATCGGCCCGTGGCACGTGCTCGCCGACCTCCTGCTCGTCTCAGGAGAGTCGATCGTTCGCAATCTCCAGGAGGGACTGCGGAGCGCCGCCGAGCTCGGGCGCGCCGCTCGCGTCGCGTACGTCGCGGATCCGTTCGGCCATCCCGCGCAGCTGCCCCAGATCCTCCGCGCCTTCGGGTACGACACCTATGTGTTCGCGCGCGGGATGGGGGACGAGGGTGAGTCGGTGGGCAGCGAGTTCTGGTGGGTCTCGCCTTCGGGCGACCGCGTGCGGGCGGCGCATCTGGTCGACCATTAC
>DATCPK010000083.1:0-2528 GCA_036570125.1 Candidatus Limnocylindria bacterium | reverse complement strand
CTTTCGCCTATTTCGAAGGATCCCAAGCTCGCGAAACAGTGGCTCGAGCGGCTCGAGATGATCGGCCTCGACGGCGTGATCGCGAAGCGAGTCGACCTTCCGTACAAACCCGGAGCGCGCGACGCCGTGTCGAAGATCAAGCACCACCGCACCGTGGATTGCGTGATCGTCGGCTACCGCACCAGCGGAAAGAAGATCGCATCGCTGCTCCTCGGGCTCTATCGCGAGGACGGCACGCTGGACTTCGTCGGCCACACTTCGGGGATCGCGGGTCCGCTGCAAGAACAGCTGCAGAAGATGCTGCCGCCGCTTCTCAAAGAGGACCAGCACATCGAGCAGGAGTGGGGTCGCACGCCGGAAGGCGGATCGCGCTGGTCGCAGGGGAAAGACCTTCCGTGGCACGAGATCCGGCCCGAGATCGTGTGCGAGGTGCGTTTCGACAAGCTGGAGCAGGAGCGCTTCCGACACGGCACGCGCTTCATGCGCTTCCGCCCGGACAAGGATCCAAAAGACTGCACGTGGGAGCAGGTGAAGCCGACTCCACGCGCTGGCGATCCGAAGCTCGACGACCTTCTCGCCGGCCATCTCTAACTAATCAATTCAGACGGTCCTATCCCTAGTACCAGGGGTAGGGGCCCCTGATGGGGTAGGGGCCCCAGGCGGTGCACCGTCCTTCCCTGCGCGGCGTTCTCGTGGCAGGACCGGTATTTCGGGTCCGTGGGAAGGAGCCTCTCGATGCTTCCGCGTTCGTCGTTTGCTCGCTACGCGCTCGTTGCCGCGGTCGCTGCCCTGGTGGCGCTGGCGCTATCCGCTTCCGGCGCCACCGCGCACAACGATGGATTCAGCAAGCGCATCGTGAGCTGCATCGAAACGCACGATGCGAAAACAGCGACCAATGCATCGCCGCACTCGAGGTGAGCACGGTCGACTCGAACTTCTTTCGGGTCCTCGCCGACAACCTCGACAACGCGCCGGCAAAGGAAGAGCCCAAACCCGAAGTCGACGCCTACGCGCTCGTGAAGGACCAGATGACCGCGATGATGAAGACCTGCCTCGAGCTCAAGACCTCGCTCAATGGCAAGTCCGCCGACGAGCTCCACGATCTCGTCGAGAAGATCAATTACGCGTGCGGTAAGGCTCTGAGCGAATCACACATGAGCGCCGCGCAGTTCTGGAACAAGTACCGCTAGAAAACCCACCCCCTGCGTCCACAGCGGCCCGGATCGCGATCGGCGACCCGGGCCGCAGCATTTCCGGCGGTCCGGCGAGCAAGCCCGAACCGAGAAGCGCCGACCGGTGTATGAACTCTCGATGCGCTTCGCGCGCGCCATCGGCACACACCTGCCCCCGATTCTCGCTCGCGTCGTTCTTGACGCTCTGCTGCCTCTGGCGGTCGCTTTCGTCGTCGTTTCCTATCTCGCGGATCCGGTCCGCATCGATACGAGCGAGCTCCGGGCGAACTCCCTGTTGATGAACACGAGTCAGCTAATCCGCAAGGAGTCCAACCCCTTTGCCGCAGCGGTCGGCAGCAGCGCGCTCCTGATGCTCACCTCGATCGCGGGCGCCATCGCGGTCGGCGTCCCCGCCGGCATCGCGTATGGATGGTCGGGCAATCGTGCGCTGAGAGCACTCGCGTGGTCCGTGAGCACACTGGCCGCGTCGCTACCCGCGTTCTTCTGGGCTGTCGCGATCGAGCTCGTGATGTTCCTTCTCTGGGTCCAGTGGAGCGTTCGTTTCCTTCCGACCGCGGGGTTCGGGATCGACGAGCACCTTGTTCTCCCCTCGTTGGCGCTCGGAATCAGACCCGCGGCCTACATCTTTCGGCTGACGGCAACGGCGGTGGAGGAGATTCGGCACGCCGACTACGTTCGCACCGCGATAGCGAAGGGTCTGGGCGAGCGTGTGCTCCTAATGCGTCATGTCCTGCCTAATGCCGCGCCGAACATCATCGCGGCTACTGTGCTCGGCGCCCGAGGGGCGCTTTCGAGCCTCGTCATCGTCGAGTACGTGTTCATCTGGGGCGGTGCGGGTCTCACGTTCGTTCAAGCGCTGGGCAACCGACATTTGGAGCTCGCGAGCGCGCTCGCACTTTCGTTCGCGGTCGGCAGCGCAATGCTGGCACTCGCGGCCGATCTCGTGCGCGCGCGAGTGCGCGTCGACATATGAGTGCCCGTCACGAGCTACGTCGCTTGATCGCAAACCCCGCGCTGATGATCGGCTTGATCGGCACGGTTGCGCTGCTCGCAATGGGAGTCTTTGGAGGCATCGTCGCACCGGACGACCCGAACGCCAACATCTCGGTGGTCGTCAGACAGCTTCCAGACGGAACCTTTTCTTTTAGGGTCCCGCCGACTTTTCCAGACTCGGACCACTTGTTCGGGACCGATGCCCTCGGGCGCGATCAGTGGTCGCGCGTTCTCGCTGGGGCGTGGCTCAGTCTCTCAATCGTCGTCACAGCGGCGCTGGTTCGCCTCGGCATCGGCTTGTCGCTCGGCGTCACGATTGGCTGGTACGGCGGGGTATTCGCG
>DATCPK010000082.1:0-2898 GCA_036570125.1 Candidatus Limnocylindria bacterium | reverse complement strand
CGGTCGCCGCTCCTCCCTGATCATGGGTTCGGAGGCGCGCCTCGCCGGACGCGCCGTATGGGAGAGCCTGGTCTTCCTTCTGACTGGCGTCGTCTTCCTGGCGATCGGCTTTCAGATATCCAGCATCTCGCGGCAGATGGACCGAACGACACTGCTTCAGCTCGGGGCTATCGGCGTCCTCGTGAGCGTCGCGCTCATCGTCATCCGTGCGCTATGGATCTTCGCGATGGGCGTGCACGACCTGCTGGCGAAAGAGCAGCGGCGCATCCGTCTTCGGGAGTCGATCGTCCTGTCGTGGGCCGGCATGCGCGGCGTGGTCTCGCTGGCGGCGGCGCTCGCGATTCCGATCTCGGCGTTGCCGAGTAACGTGCTGCCGGTGCGCGACGCGATCATCATCATCACGTTCACGGTGATCCTCGTCACGCTTGTCGGCCAGGGCCTGACGCTGCCGCTCGTGATCCGCGCGGTCCATCTGGGTGGCGACGTCGACGAGGGACACGAGGAATCGCACGCTCGGCAGGAGCTCATCGAGGAAGCCCTCCGACGGATCGACGATCTCGAAGTGAAATGGCCCGATCACAAGCCGCTGATCGATCAGCTGCGTACGAGCTACAAGCACCGCGCGGAGCACGAAGAACAGTTACACGAAGCGCCGGGCAACGAGGCTGAACAGGAGCTCGTCGAGCACCGGCAGATCCGTAGCGACGTCATCGATGCGCAGCGCGACGCGTTGCTCGCGATGCGCGATCGCGGGGCCATCGACGACGACGTACTCCGCAGCATCGAGCGGGAGCTGGATCTCGAGGAGATCCGGATGGAGGCATGATGAGCGCAGTGATGACCGATGTGACCGCCGAGACGACCGATGTTCTGCAGCGGCTCATCCGAAACTCGTGCGTGAACGAGGGCAAACCGGAATCCGGCCACGAGATCCGCAGCGTCGATCTGCTCGAGAGCTATCTGCGCGTGCCCGGCGTCGAGGTGAAGCGGTACGAGCCGGTGCCTGGGCGGGCCAGCCTCGTCCTGCGCATCGAGGGGAGTGACCCCAAGGCGCCGTCGCTTCACTTGATGGGGCACACCGACGTCGTGCCGGTCACGCCATCGGGATGGAAGCACGATCCATTCGCGGCCGAGCTCATCGACGGCGAGGTGTGGGGGCGCGGGGCGATCGACATGCTCGGCGTGACCGCGTCGATGGCCGTCGCGGTGCGGCGGCTCCTGACGTCGGGGTTCAAGCCGAAGGGCACGCTGATCTACTCCGCCGTCGCCGATGAAGAGGCGCTCGGGACGTACGGGGCGGCGTGGCTCACCGAAAACGCATGGGACGACGTGAAGGCCGACTACCTCGTGACCGAGTTCGGCGGTATGCGTTTTCCCCTTGCCGGCGGCTCACCGAAGCTCCCGTTGATGGCAGCGGAAAAGGGCTCGCAGTGGACGCGCCTTCGCGTGCGCGGCACGCCGGGCCACGGCTCCATGCCCTATCAATCGGATAACGCGCTCGTCAAAGCCGCGGAGATCATCACGCGGGTCGGCAAGTACAAGGCGCCGCTGCGGTTGCACTCGATCTGGCGTCAGTTCGTCGACGGGCTCGACCTGCCTGCTGCGTCGCGCCTCGCGCTCTCGAACGCGGCGACGTTCGACATGGCGCTCGACCGCGGGCCCGAGGGGACCGCGCCGATGTTCTACGCCGCGACGCGCACGACGTTCTCGCCGAACATCGCGCACTCCGGCGTAAAGATCAACGTGATCCCCGACAGCGCGGAGATCGACATCGACGTCCGCACGATCGCGGGCGACGACGGTCCGAAGGTGCGCGAGATGCTCCGCGAGGCGATCGGCCCCGACCTGTGGAAGGACGTCGAGATCACGGCCGAGGGCGACAATCCCGCGAGCGAATCGCCGACACGCACGCCGCTCTGGGACACGCTGACGAAGGTGACGCAGAAGCTCGTGCCCGGCGCGGAGACGATCCCGTTCCTGATCGTCGGCGCGACCGACGCGCGCTACTTCCGCCGGAAGGGCGTGACGGCGTACGGCTACGGTCTGATGAGCGAGCGGATCTCGTTCAAGGACTTCGCGAAGATGTTCCATGGAAATAACGAACGGATCGACCAGGAGTCCCTTCGACTCAGCGCGGAATTGTTCGAGCAGACCGCGCGCGCCTTCGTCGGCTGAGATGACCAAGGTCATCGTCGGCATGACCGTGTCGCTGGACGGTTTCGTGAACGATCGGAATGGAAGCGTCGAGCGTCTCTATCCCAACCTCGCTGCGCTGCGGCAGACCGAGATGCTCCAAGAAGCCATCGCGAACACCGGCGCGGTCGTGATGGGGCGGCGCGCCTACGAGATGGCGAACGGGGATTTCACGGGCTACGAATTCCAGGTCCCGATCTTCGTCGTCACGCACGAGCCTCCGCGAACGATCGCGAAGGGCGAGAACTCAAAGCTGTCGTTCGATTTCGTCGGCGATGTCCGCACGGCGGTCCAGAAGGCCAAAAAAGCGGCGGGCGCCAAAGACGTCACGGTGGTCGGGGGCGCGAGGACGGCTCAGCAATGCATTAGCAGCGGGCTGGCCGACGAGATAGACGTCGGCATCGTCCCAGTCATCTTCGGGAGTGGACTCCGCCTTTTCGAGAACCTCAACGAGACGCAGCTCGAGACGATCAAAGTGCTGACGTCTTCGAACAGAACGGACATCAGGTTTCGCGTCAGAAAGTGACAGGCGCCGACTCCGGCTCTCGGGCCGCGCGTGACCGCTCGATTCGCGCGACGATCCGCCGCGTGAGCGCGTCCATCGCGGCGTAGCCCGCGCCGATGCCGGTGGGCGGATTCCCGGCGGGAAGCATGAGCACCGGCAGGACCGGTGACCATGTCCAGATCCCAAGCCCGGTCCCATAC